>JAKOWB010000143.1 GCA_029781795.1 Pseudomonadota bacterium
GGGCCGCCCTTCGGCCCCTCGTAGCGGATCACCACCACGTCGCCGGCCTGGACCAGGCCGCCGAGGATGCCGGCGACGGCGGCGTCCTGGCTCTCGAACACGCGGGCGGGGCCGGCGAAGACCAGGATCGACTCGTCGACGCCGGCGGTCTTCACGATGCAGCCGTCGAGGGCGAGGTTGCCCTTCAGCACGGCGAGGCCCCCATCCTTGGAGAAGGCATGCGCGGCGTCGCGGATCACGCCCTGCTCGCGGTCGAGGTCCAGTTCCTTCCAGCGGCGCGACTGGCTGAAGGCCACCTGGGTCGGCACGCCGCCCGGCGCCGCGCGGTAGAAGCTCTGCACCGACTCGCTGTTGGTGCGGCGCACGTCCCAGCGGGCCAGCGCCTCGCCCAGGGTGGCGCTGTGGACCGTCGGCACCTCGGTATGGAGCAGGCCGGCGCGCTCCAGCTCGCCCAGGATGGCCATGATGCCGCCGGCGCGGTGCACGTCCTCCATGTGGACGTCGCTCTTGGCCGGCGCGACCTTGGAGAGGCAGGGCACGCGGCGCGACAGGCGGTCGATGTCGGCCATGGTGAAGTCCAGCTCGGCCTCGTGCGCCGCGGCCAGCAGGTGCAGCACGGTGTTGGTCGAGCCGCCCATGGCGATGTCGAGGCTCATGGCGTTCTCGAAGGCGGCGAAGGAGGCGATGGAGCGGGGCAGGGCGGTGGCGTCGTCCTGTTCGTACCAGCGCCGCGCCAGGTCGACGACCAGGTGCCCGGCCTCGCGGAACAGGCGCTCGCGGTCGGCGTGGGTCGCCAGCACCGAGCCGTTGCCCGGCAGCGAGAGGCCCAGCGCCTCGGTCAGGCAGTTCATCGAGTTGGCGGTGAACATGCCCGAGCAGGAGCCGCAGGTCGGGCAGGCCGAGCGCTCGATGGTGGCGATGTCGGCCTCGCTCACCTTGTCGTCGGCGGCGGCCACCATGGCGTCGACCAGGTCGAGCGCGACCTCCTTGCCCTTCAGGACGACCTTGCCGGCCTCCATCGGCCCGCCGGAGACGAAGACCGCCGGGATGTTGAGGCGCAGCGCCGCCATCAGCATGCCGGGGGTGATCTTGTCGCAGTTGGAGATGCAGACCAGCGCGTCGACGCAGTGCGCGTTGGCCATGTACTCGACGCTGTCGGCGATCAGCTCGCGGGACGGCAGGCTGTAGAGCATGCCGTCGTGGCCCATGGCGATGCCGTCGTCCACCGCGATGGTGTTGAACTCCTTGGCGACGCCGCCGGCGGCCTCGACCTCGCGCGCGACGAGCTGGCCCAGGTCCTTCAGGTGCACGTGCCCGGGCACGAACTGGGTGAAGGAGTTGACGACGGCGATGATCGGCTTGCCGAAGTCCTTGTCGGTCATGCCGGTGGCCCGCCAGAGGCTGCGCGCCCCCGCCATGTTGCGGCCGTGCGTCGAGGTGCGGGAGCGGTAGGCGGGCATGGGTCGGGTCCCCTGGCGGCTTGTCGTCAGTGCTGGGGGGCCGTTCTAGCGCAAAGGGCCGGGCGAGGCGACCCGCGGCGCGGGCAGGGGGCCATGAGGTTTTCTTCCCTCTCCCCAAGGCAGTCCTCCCTCTCCCCTTGAGGGAGAGGGTCGGGGTGAGGGGGGTAGGTCGGTAGGGGATAGGTCGGTGGCGGCGTCGGCAGTCGCACCGACCCCCCTCACCCGTCGCGCTGCGCGCGCCACCCTCTCCCTCGCTGGGGAGAGGGGGACACTGCAAGGGAGACGGGGAAAGCTACTCCGCCGCGGCCTTCGGGCGCCTGGGCAGGACCCAGTTGGCGCGCGGGTAGTGGCAGGTGTAGCCGTGCGGGTACTTCAGCAGATAGTCCTGGTGCTCCGGCTCGGCCTGCCAGAAGGGGCCGACCGGCTCGACCTCGGTGACGACCTTGCCGGGCCAGAGGCCGCTGGCCTCGACGTCGGCGATGGTGTCGAGGGCGACCTGCTTCTGCGCCTCGTCCAGGTAATAGATCGCCGAGCGGTAGCTGGCGCCGCGGTCGTTGCCCTGGCGGTTCTTCGTCGTCGGATCGTGGATCTGGAAGAAGAACTCCAGGATCGCGCGATAGCTGGTCCTGGCCGGGTCGAACACGATCTCCAGCGCCTCGGCATGGTTGCCGTGGTTGCGATAGGTGGCGTTCGCCACCTCGCCGCCGCTGTAGCCGACGCGCGTGCGCAGCACGCCCGGCAGGCGGCGCACCAGGTCCTGCATGCCCCAGAAGCAGCCGCCGGCCAGCACGGCGACCTCCTCGCCGGGGCGCTGGTCCAGCTTGCCCGGGGCGATATTGGGGCGGGCGATGTTCGCGGTCATGTCGGCTCCTCCACCTGGTTCAGATAGGCGCCATAGCCCTCGCGCTCCATGTCGTCGCGATGGACGAAGCGCAGGGACGCCGAGTTGATGCAGTAGCGCAGGCCGCCGCGGTCGCGCGGCCCGTCGGGGAAGACGTGGCCGAGGTGGCTGTCGCCGTGCTTCGAGCGCACCTCGACCCGCACCATGCCGTGCGTGGTGTCGGTCAGCTCGGCCACGTTGGCGGGCTCGATCGGCTTGGTGAAGCTCGGCCAGCCGCAGTGCGAGTCGAACTTGTCGGCCGAGGCGAAGAGCGGCTCGCCCGAGACGATGTCGACGTAGATGCCGGGTTCCTTGTTGTAGAGGTACTTGCCGGTGCCGGGGCGCTCCGTGCCGCTCTGCTGCGTCACGTAGTACTCCTCGCGGCTCAGCTTCTTCAGCGCCTCCGCCGTCCGGGCGTAGCGCGGCTTGTTCTCATCGCTCATGGGGATGCCTCCTTGCGGGCAGGTCCCGGATATCGTGATCCGGAATCCTGCCCGCAAGGCGGCCGGCCATCAAGCCGGCGTGAGGCGGCGGCGAGGGATCAGGCGCGGCGCACCACGATCTCCAGGTACTCGCCCGGCACCACCAGGCTGCGCGGGCCGGCGACGTTCAGGCGCTCCAGCAGCGCGGTGAGGTCCGCCTCCAGCGCGCCGGCCTTGTCGCCCAGCGCGGCGAAGGCCTTGTGCACCGGGCCGTACCAGGTGCGGAAGACCTCGATGAAATGCGCCGCCGAGCGGTAGCGGAAGGTGAAGATCCGCCGGTTCACCTGGATCGCCGCGGCCGTGCCGGCGAAGAGCTTTTCCAGATGCGCCTCGGTGCCCCAGAGCGCCGGCGGCTGCACCCCGGCCGGCGGCGGCAGGTGGCGGCCCAGCGTCTTGAAGAGCTGGCCGATGAAGCCCTCCGGCGTCCAGTTGGCCAGGCCGATGCGCCCGCCGGGGCGGCAGACGCGGGCCATCTCGGCCGCGGCCTTCCCGTGGTCGGGCGTGAACATCACGCCGAAGGTGGAGAGCACGGCATCGAAGCTGGCGTCGGCGAAGGGCAGGGCCTCGGCGTCGGCGGTCTGGAAGGCGACCTCGAGCCGGTCGGCCCGGGCGCGCTCGGCGCCGCGCTCCAGCAGCGCCGGCACGTAGTCGGTCGAGGTGACCCGGCAGCCGCGGCGGGCGGCCGCCAGCGTGGCGTTGCCGTTGCCGGCGGCCACGTCGAGCACGCGCTCGTCCCAGCAGAGGTCGCAGGCCTCGGCCAGGCTCTCGCCGACGAGCTGCAGCGTGGTGCCGACGACGGCGTAGTCGCCGCTGGCCCAGGCGGTCTGCTGCCTGGCCTTCACGGCGTTCAGGTCGACGGGGGTGGGGGCGTTCATGGTGTCCTCTGTCTTGCTTGCATTGCCATCCGCCGGCATGCCCGGCTTTGCGCCTTGGCCGGCGGGCGACTGCTTGCCCCAGGCGAGCTTCCCGCGTCCTTCCCCGCCATCGGCAAGTCCTGCCCGCGCGTCCGAATCTGCAAGGTCGGTTAGCCGAGCGTCCGGAAACCTTATCCGGACGTCCGGCGGAACGGTCTGGCGTGGCGCCCCGGCCGGTTTCGCGGCAGAGTGGAAGACGGCGGCCTGCAAGCGGGAAAGTGGAGATCGCGTTCATGCCCCTGTCCGATCGCAGTCGCGGCGTGGCCGAGGCCGTCGCCCGCGTGCGCGCCGTGCTGGAGCAGCGCCCCGGCGCCGGCCGGCACGAGGACGCGCCGGCGACCGCGACCTGGCAGGGTGGCCTGGCGATGCGCGCCAGCCATGCCAGCGGCTTCGCGCTCGATACCGACATGCCGGCCGAGATCGGCGGCAGCGGCGCCGGCGTCTCGCCCGGCTGGCTGTTCCGCGCCGGGCTGGCAAGCTGCGCCGCCACGGCCATCGCCCTGACCGCCGCGGCGGAGGGCATCGAACTGGACCGGCTGGAGGTGACCGCCGAAAGCCGCAGCGACACGCGCGGCCTGCTCGGCATGGACGGCGCCGACGGCAGCCCGGTGCCCGCCGGTTCCGACGACCTGCGGCTCTTCGTGCGCATCGCCGCCGCGAACGCCTCGACCGAGCGCCTGCTGGCGCTGGTGGAGCGCTGCCAGCGCCTGGCACCGGTCGGCGCGGCGCTGCGCGAGGGCCGCGCCATCAGCCTCAGCGTCGCCGTCGGCGCGCAGCGGAACGCCGCCTAGGAAGGCACGATGGACGAACGCCGCTTCGCGCCGCAGCTCGACGCCCTGTCGCAGACCCTGCGCGTGGTGCAGCTCTCCGGCGCCATCTTCGTCAACGGCCGCTTCACCGCGCCCTGGTGCTACCAGTCGCCGGCCGCGGCCGTGGCCGCATCCTTACTGGAGCCGACCGCCGAGCGCGTGGTGATCTTCCACCTCGTCACCGAGGGCGAGTGCGTCGCCGAGCTCGGCAACCTGCCGCCCCTGCGCGTCCGGGCCGGCGAGGTGGTGATCTTTCCCCAGGGCGACGCGCACCGCATGGGCTCGGCGCCCGGTCTGACGCCGGCCGAGGCCGGCAATCTGGCCGAGCTGCTGTCGCGGCGACCGGGCAGCATCATCTATGGCGGCGGCGGCGCGCGCACGCGCATGGTCTGCGGCTACATGGCTTGCGACGCGCGGCTGGCGGCGCTGCTGCTCGACGGCATGCCGCCCCTGGTGCGCGTGGCGCTGCGCGGCAGCGGGGCGGGCGCCTGGATCGAGGCCTCGCTGCGCTATGCCTTGGCCGAGGCACGCTCGCCCCGGCCCGGCGGCGAGGGCGTGCTGGCCAAGCTGGCCGAACTGATCTTCATCGAGGTGCTGCGCCGCTACATCCTGCAGGCCGACGACGGCGACAGCCTGGCCGCCGGGCGGCGCGGCTGGCTGGCCGGCATCGGCGACCGCCTTGTCGGCGCCGCGCTGAAGTCGATCCACCAGGAGCCTGCGCGCCCCTGGACCGTGGAGGAACTGGCCGCCGCCGCCGGCACCTCGCGCTCGGTCCTGGCCGAACGCTTCCAGCAACTGGTCGGACGCGGACCGATCCAGTACCTCACCGAATGGCGCATGATCCTGGCGGCCAAGCTGCTGCGCCAGGGCAGCCAGCCGCTGGCGCAGATCGCCGAGGACGTCGGCTATCAGACCGACACGGCCTTCAGCCGCGCCTTCCGCCGGGCCTATGGCGCGCCGCCGGCGGCGTGGCGCAGGCGGCAGTCGGCCGGCACGGCGCTGCAGGCCTGAGGCCGTCGCCGATCACTCCCCGCGGTAGGCGCGTTCGATGGCGGCGACGCGAGAGGATGCCGCGCGGTTGGCAGAGCGCAGGCCCGACCTGTAGCGTCACGGCGGCGACCGTCAGCCCGCTGGCGGCGCGAGAGGAGAGGCAACATCATGACCCAGGCCGCCGGCGCCACGCTCTATGGCATCAAGAACTGCGACACGGTGAAGAAGGCACGCGCCTGGCTGGAGAGCCACGGCATCGCCTATGCCTTCCACGACTACAAGGCCCAGGGCATCGAGCGGGCGCGCCTGGAGGCCTGGGCGCGCGAGCTGGGCTGGGAACGGCTGCTGAACCGTGCCGGCACCACCTTCCGCAAGCTCCCGGACAGCGAGCGCGAAGGCCTGACCGAGGCCAAGGCGCTGGACCTCATGCTGGCGCAACCCTCGATGATCAAGCGCCCGCTGCTCGACCTGGGCGAACGCCGGCTGCTCGGCTTCAGGCCCGCCGACTACGCCGCTGCCTTCGGCGCCTAGGCGGCGTCTCGCCGGTCCAGCCCGGCCGACGGGGGCGTGCCCGCGCCCGCGGACCTTGCAATTATATATGATGAACATAATTTATATGGCAGAGGCGCCGCCGGTGGCCGGTCCGCCGGGCTAGCGAAGGAGCGAAAGCCATGTCCGATACCGCCCTGATCACCGGTGCCTCCAGCGGCATCGGCGCGACCTATGCCGACCGCCTGGCCAGGCGCGGCCTGAACCTCGTGCTGGTGGCGCGCGACCGCGCACGACTGGAGGCGCTGGCCGCGCGCCTGCGGCAGGCGGCCGGCGTCGCGGTCGAGGTGCTGCCCGCCGACCTCGGCAAGCCGGAGGAACTGGCGCGGGTGGAGCGGACGCTGCGGGACGACGAATCCATCACGATGCTGATCAACAACGCCGGCATCGCCGGTGGCGGCGCCGCCGCGATCGCCGACCCGGCCGCGCTGGAAGGAATGATCCGCCTCAACGTGCTGGCGGTCGTGCGCCTTGCCACCGCCATCGCGCCGCGCCTCGTGCGCCTGGGCCGCGGCACGGTGGTCAACATCGGCTCGGTCACCGCGCTGATGGCCGACGTCTTCGACCCGGTCTACGCTGCCACCAAGGCCTTCGTGCTGGCCTACAGCCAGGGCCTGGAGGTGGAACTGGGCAAGGCCGGCGCGCGGGCGCAGGTCGTGCTGCCCGGCGTCACCCGCACCGACATCTGGGAGAAGTCGGGCCGCGGCCTCGACAGCCTGCCGCCGGGCATGATCATGGAGGTCGGCGAACTGGTCGATGCCGCCCTGGCCGGCCTGGATCAGGGGGAGCGCATCACCATTCCCTCGCTGCCCGACACCGGCGAGTGGCAGGCCTACGACGCCCAGCGCCGGGCGCTGCACCCGCGCCTGTCGCTGAACCGCGCCGCGCCGCGTTACGGCCTGGCGGGTTGAACCGCCGCCGCCAGGTCGCGCAGCACCTGCCGGTCCTGGTCCAGCGCCAGCGCCGCCTCGGCGCGGGCCAGCGCCAGACCGGCGAGGTGCCCTGCCGCCCGCGCGGCCTCGGCGTCGCCCAGCGCGGCGAGCGCCGCCAGCGCCTTCTGCAGACGCACGCCGACCTCGAGCACCGCGGCGCCGTCCCGCGCTATGGGCTGGAAGAGGTCGTCGAACAGATCCGCCGTCCGCAAGGGCGGCAGGCACACGCTGCCGGCGGGCTCGTCGCGATCACCCGGCGGTGCCAGCCAGGACGACAGCAGGCGCACGCCGCGGCCGATGACGTCGATGGCCGTGCCAGGGTCGTTGATCGCCGGCGATAGCGCGCGCGAAGCGATCTCCGACAGCACGGCCAGACCGAAGCGCGGGTCCTGGTCGAATGAGCGTTCCTTGCCCAGGGTGAAGGCCTTGCGCACCCTGTCCGGGCCGGCGTCGTCGGGTCCCAGATACCAGGCGAGCGGCCGGCGTTCATGCACGAAACTGCCAGGCGGCGCCAGGACGCCGATCGCCGCCTCTTGCTGCTTCGCCAGTTCCGCCAGCGCGCCGACGTCGAGGTGCTGGACGTAGCCGATGCTGCCGGGCCAGACCAGGCGCGCGCCCGCGGGGGGCGGTGCCTCGGGGTCGAGCGGTGCCGCGCCGAGGCAGGGATGGCGTCGCCGTTCCTCCAGCGCCCTGGCGGCGGCAGTCTCGACCCGGTCGGTCGTCTCGTTGACTCGGCCGAGGCGTGAAAGATGGTCGACCCAGCGCAGGATGGTGACCACCACCAGCAGGATCACCAGCAGCGTCGCGGCGAAGAGCACGACGCGCCCGCGCTCGCCATAGAGGCCGGTCTGCAGCGCGACGATGCCGACCAGGCTGAAGAGGAAGGAGCCGATGAAGGCGGCCAGCGCGTTCTGCGTCGAGCGGTCCTGCATCAGCAGGCGGGTGGCACGCGGCGTGACGTTGCTGGTGGCCGCGCTGTAGGCCGCCACCATCACGCTGAGCGAGAAGGTGGTGACCGTCAGCATGGAAGAGGCGAGGATGTCGAGAATGCCGTCGACCGCCCGGGCCCCGATCAGCGCGCCGAGGTTCCCGGGCAGCCAGCGCTGGCCCCAGATGCCGATCAGCGCGGCGGCCACGCCGAGCAGCGCGAAGAGACTGGCCCTGACCCAGAGCCGGCGGGTGAACTGCGCCAGGATCCAGCGCCACTTGGAGATCATTGTCTGGAAGGCCCTCCCTCGTTCCAGACAGGGTAACGCGTCCGGTGGGCCTTGGGATGCCGGCGGAGAAGCCGCCCTCAGGCGGCTCCCGCGGCGCCGATCGGCGCCGCCGGCCGGCAATAGGTGATCAGCCCCTCGCCATCCAGCGCCGTGCCGACAAGGCCGGCGGCCAGGGCTTCGGCATGGCCGGTCGCGTCCCGGGCGGATACGCGGCGATCGATACGCTCCTCCAGCACGAAGGTTCCTGTGCTGAGCGGGCGCAGAAAGGCGATCTGGGTGAACGAGGCGAGGTCGCGGATGCCGACGAGACGAAAGCCGGCGCGCAGCAGGTTGCGCCAGCTTGCACCGTTCTCCAGGTGCGTGGCGGCGCAGAGCCAGCGGCGTTTGCGCCCGGCCGCGGCGGCGGCGCGCCGGTCGAGCAGGCGACGCTGCAGGCCGAGGCCGCGGGCGACCGGTGCCACCAGCGCGCCTTCGGCCAGCGCCGCGGCGCCCGGCCAGTCGTGCGGCGGCACGCCGGGGAAAGTCAGGCGGACGCCTTGCGGTCCCGGCAGGCGCAGCAGGCCTGCCGCCAGCAACTGGCCCTCCTGCCGCAGGCCGAAAGCGATGCCGCCCTGGCCGGCCAGGAACTCGCCCAGCTGGTGCGCGCTGCGCGGCTGCAGGTAGCCCTCCGGCATTTCGGTGCAAATGGCCGCTTGCAGGGCGACCAGATCGGACAGGTCGTCTGCATAGAGACGTTCGAGGCGGATGGACATGCCCGAGAAGATGGTGGGCCCGCGGCTGGCCCACTGTGATCGCCTTCACAGCCGGCGCGCTTGACAGGTGCTAGGGCATCCTATATTTAGCCACATAGTTAATTAACCAAATGGTTCTATAACCGTGGCAAGCGACCCGCTCAGTACGACGCTCTCCGCCCTGGCCGATCCGACGCGCCGCGCGATCCTGGCGCGCCTGGCACTGGGCGAGGCCTCGGTCTCGGAACTGGCGGAGCCCTTCGAGATGAGCCTGCCGGCCGTCTCCAAGCACCTGAAGGTGCTGCAGCGCGCGGGCCTCATCCAGCGTTCCCGCTCGGCGCAGTGGCGCCCCTGCAGGCTCGACGCCGGGCCGCTGCGCGACGTCGCCGGCTGGCTCGAAGGCTATCGCCGCTTCTGGGAGGCGAGCCTCGACCGCCTCGATGCCTATCTGCAGCAACTCCAGCAGGGAGACCCCGATGCCCCCAAGTCCTGAGGCCCTGGCCGCCGGCGATCCGACCTTCCATTTCAGCCGGCACATCGCCGCGCCGCGCGACCTCGTCTGGTCCTGCTTCACCGACTGCCGTCACCTCGTGCACTGGTGGGGCCCCAAAGGTTTCGCCGTCACGCACTGCAAGATGGATCTCAGGGTCGGCGGCACCTTCCACTACGGCATGGAAACGCCGAACGGCACGGTGATGTGGGGCAAGTGGGTCTTTCGCGAGATCGTGAAGCCCGAGCGCCTCGTCCACGTGCTCTGCTTCTCCGACCCCGAGGGCGGCGTGACGCGGCACATCTTCAGCCCTGACTGGCCGCTGCTGATGCTTTCGACCATGACGCTGACCGAACAGGGCGGCGGCACGCTGCTCGCGCTCTCTTCGGCGCCGCTGGATGCCAGCGAGGCCGAGGTCGAGGTCTTCCGCCAGGGCCACGAGTCCATGCGTGGCGGCTACGGCGGAACGCTCGATCAGCTCGATCGCTATCTCAAGACGCTTTGATCCGACTAACCCCACGACCAGAGGAGACGACGATGAAGGGACCGGTCCCCTATCTTTTCTTCCAGGGCAACTGCAGGGATGCCTTCGAGTTCTACGCCAAGGCGCTGGGCGGCAAGATCCTGGCCATGATGAAGAACAGCGACGCGCCGAAGGAGCACCAGGCGCAGATGGGGCCGGCTGACAGCGTCATGCACGCCTGCCTGGAGCTGCCGGGTGGTGGCCTGCTCATGGCCTCGGACAGTCCGCCGGAATACTACCGGCCGGCGCAGGGCTTCGCTGTCTCGGTGCATCCCGCCTCGATCGCCGAGGCCGAGCGCGTCTTCGGCGCCCTGTCCGACGGTGGCCAGGTGACCATGCCGCTGGGCCAGACCTTCTGGGCCGCGCGCTTCGGCATGTGCAGCGACCGCTTCGGCACCGCCTGGATGGTGAACTGCGAGAAAGACGCCTAGGCGCCCGGCGCCACGTCCCTTTCCGCATCGACTGGGGAGTACTTGCGATGGCTGCGAAAGCCAAACCCGCGGTCGCGCCCGTTGGGGACTGCGACATCCGCTTCACCCGTCTGCTGCTGGGCACGCCTGACGCCGCCTTTGCCGCCTGGACCCGGCCGGAGCAGATCAGGCAGTGGTGGGGTCCGCACGGCATGGAGACGCCGGTCTGCGAGATCGACCTCAGACCTGGCGGGCGGTTCCATGCCCTGATGCGCGACAGTGCGGGGCATGAATACCCGATGACAGGAGAGGTGAAGGCGGTGGAGCCGGGCCGGAGCCTCGTCACCGCCATGCCCTTCGGCGCCGGCGAGGCAACCTGCGCCACGAGCTTCGTCGCCGAGGGCGGGGGCGTTCGCGTCACCTCGCATTGGCACCACGCCACGCCGGCGGACCGCGCGCAGCACGAGGCCATGGGCTTCGAGGTCGGCTGGGACCAGATGTTCAAGCGCCTGCAGGCGCATCTGCTCGGGCCCGGCGCCCGCTGCGACCTGGTGCTGACGCGCCGCTACGAGGCGCCGCGCGCGCTGGTCTGGAAGGCCTGGACCGACCCGGCGCACCTGGCTCGGTGGTGGGGCCCAGAGGGCTTCACCAATCCCATCTGCCGCTTCGACGCCAGGCCCGGTGGCACCATCTACATCGTCATGCGCGCGCCGGACGGCAGCGACTATCCCATGTCCGGCCGCGTTCTTGAGGTCGAGGCGCCGACGCGCCTGGTCTTCCTCGCCCGGGCCGAGGGCGAGAAGCGGGAAGTGCTGCTGGAATCGCTGACCAGAGTGACCTTCGCCGCGCACGGCGAGGAGACCGAGGTGCGGGTCGAGGCGCATGGCGTCGGCCTGGTGCCCGCGGCGATCGGCATGCTTCAGGGCATGGAGCAGGGCTGGAGCGGGAGCCTGGAGAAGCTGGGCCGCGTTCTCACTGCATGACGACACAGGGCAAGGGCCTGGGCGCCGGCGTCGGCGGCTTCTCCGGCGCCGGCCTGGCCCGTCTCGCGGCCGAGCTCAAGGCGCGCTGCGACAAGGGCGAACTGGTCGGCGCCGTCGCCCTGCTGGCGCGCTGGGGACACGTCTGGTCCGAGGCCTATGGCCGCCGCGGTCTGGGCGAGCCCGCGGCGCAGCAGCCGGACGACCTCTTCGACATCGCCTCGATCAGCAAGCCGATCCTCGCGGTGCTGGCGCTGATACTGGTGGAGGAGGGGCGGCTTGGGTTGGATGACACGCTCGATCCCTGGCTGCCGGAACTGGCCGGGCGCCGGGTGCTGCGCGACTGGTCCGGTCCGCTGGACGACACCCTGCCGGCGCAGCGGCCCGTCACCTTGCGCCATCTGCTGACGCTGACCTCTGGCGACGGCGCCATCATGGCGCCGGACGGCAGCTACCCGATACAGGCCGCCCGCGCGGCGGCCGGCGTCGCGCCCGGCTTGGCGCGGCCGACCCTGGCGCCGGACGAGTGGCTGCGGCGCCTCGGCGCGCTGCCGCTGCTGGCGCAGCCGGGCGAGCGCTGGCTCTACCACATGCCCTTCGACATCCTGGCGGTGCTGCTGGCGCGCGTCGGCGGGCAGCCGCTGCCGGACCTGCTGCGCGCGCATCTCCTGGCGCCGCTCGGCATGCCGGACACCAGCTTCGACGTGCCGCCGGACAAGCTGTCGCGCGTCGCCCGGCGCTACCGCGCCGCGGCCGATGGCCGCCTGGTCGCCGAGACGGCTTCGCCGCCGGAGGAGATCGGCCCCTTTCCGAGCGAGCTCTATGCCACCGCGCCCGACCTGCTCGCTTTCGGCCGCTTCCTGCTGGACGAAGGACGGGCGGAAGGTCGCCGTCTGCTGTCGGCCGCGCGCGTGCGCGACATGCTGGGCGATCAGATCCCCGCGGCGGTGAAGGCAGTCTCGCCCTTCTTCCCGGGCTTCTGGGAGGGGCGGGGCTGGGGCCTCGGCCTTTCCGTCGTGCTGCCGGGCGCCAACAGTGTCGGCCCGGGCCGCGCCGGTTGGGACGGCGGCTATGGCACCAGCTTCTACGTCGATCCGGGGCAGGATCTGGTCGGCGTGCTGCTGATCCAGCGCGCCTTCGACGCGGCGGTTTGGGACCTGCACCAGCGCTTCTGGGCCCTGGCCTATGCCGCCCTGTCGGACTGAGGGCGCTGGGAGGGGCTTGCGCGCCGCATTCCGGCCTGATAGTTAAGTATATGCTTAACTATCAGTTGCCACTCGACGGCGTCTACCAGGCCCTGGGCGATCCCACCCGCCGGGGCATGGTCGAGCGGTTGAGCCAGGGGCCGGCCACGGTCAGTGAGCTGGCCCAGCCGCTGGAGATGACGCTCTCGGCCGTCGTCCAGCACCTCAAGGTGCTGGAGGCCAGCGGCCTGGTGCGCTCCGACAAGGTCGGGCGGGTCAGGACCGTGCGCCTGATGCCCGACGTCATGCGCCAGGCGGAGGAGTGGTTCGCGCGCCGGCGCGCGCAGTGGGAACAGAAGCTCGACCGGCTCGGGGCCTACCTCGCTGCCGAGGAGAGCGCCATGAAGAAGGACGAAACGCCATGACCGAACGCTCCGCCCACCACGCCACCTTCGTCATCGAGCGGCGCTACCCCGCCGCGCCGGCGCGGGTGTTCCACGCCTTCGCCGATCTCGAAGCCAAGCAGGCCTGGTTCGGCGGCCCCAAGGAATGGGCGCGCGGCCAGCACCACTTCGACTTCCGCGAGGGCGGCGGCGAGCGGCTCAGCGGCGGCCCGCCGGGCGGAACCGTGCATCACTTCGACGCCACCTACATCGATATCGTCCCGGACCAGCGCATCGTCTACAGCTACGTGATGCATCTGGACGAGCAGCGCATCTCGGTCTCGCTGGCGACGATCGAGCTGCTGCCGGACGGCAAGGGCACGCTCTTGAAGTTGACCGAGCAGGGGGTGTTCCTCGACGGCTACGACGACGCGGGCAAGCGCGAGGAGGGCACCAGGGGCTTGCTCGACCAGCTCGGCGTCGCGCTGGCGCAGCAGAAGACGCAGTAGAGGAGACGAGGATGAGCGACCTGATCCAGAGCGGCGAGCGCGCGGACCTCGTGCGCGCCTATTTCCGTGCCTACGAGGAGAGCGACCGCGCCGCGCTCGAGGCCATCGTGGCCCCGGACTTCACCTTCGCCAGTCCTTTCGACCGCATCGACCGGGCGACCTACTTCACCCGCTGCTGGCCGGGGAACGAGATCATCCGGCGCTTCCACATCGACCGGCTCTATGTCGTGGGCGACGAGGCCGTGGTGCGCTATCGCGCCGAACGCTATGAGGGCGAGCCCTTCCACTGCACCGAGTTCTTCACCCTGAGGGACGGCAAGGTGGCGGCGGTGGATGTCTATTTCGGCCGCATGCCGGCCGACCTCCTGGCCGCCGCGGCGCTCGACGCGACCTGACCGGAGGCAGCGACGCCGTCGCGATTTGACGGCGGCGGGACCCTTGTCCATCTTGCGCCGACCCTGCCGGCGGGCCATCTCTCGCCGATTGCCTTCCCGCAGGGAAGACCGGGGCAGCCAGCAGCGGGGATCGGAAGCCGATGGACGAGTTAGTGGCGCTTTTGAGCAATGCCGACGCCTGGGCCAGCCTGCTGACCCTGACCGCGCTGGAGATCGTCCTCGGCATCGACAACCTGATCTTCCTGTCGATCGTCTCGCAGCGGCTGCCGCCGGACGAGGCGAAGAAAGCGCGGCGCCTCGGTCTGGTGCTGGCGCTCGGCGGGCGCGTCGGCCTGCTGTTCAGCCTGACCTGGATCATCGGCCTGACGCAGCCGGTCCTCACGCTCTTCGACCTCGACATCTCGTGGCGCGACATCGTGCTGTTCTTCGGCGGCTTCTTCCTGCTGGCCAAGGGCACGATGGAGATCCATCACACGGTACTGGGTACCGAGGACGAGGCCCTGCCCAGGCCCGGCAAGGGCGCCTTCGCCACGGTGATCTTCCAGATCCTGGTGCTGGACATCGTCTTCTCGCTCGACTCGGTGCTGACCGCGGTCGGCATGTCCGACCACCTGCCGGTGATGATCCTCGCCGTCGTCATCGCCATCATCGTCATGCTGGTCGCGGCCGAGCCGCTGGCTGCCTTCGTGCACAAGCACCCGACCGTGAAGATGCTGGCGCTCTCCTTCCTGCTGCTGGTCGGCATGGCGCTGGTCGCGGACGGCCTGCACGTCCACATCCCGCGCGGCTATCTCTATGTCGCCATCGCCTTCTCGGTCTCGGTCGAGGCGCTGAACCTCTGGGCCGCGGCCAGGCGCAAACGGCGCATCGCCGCCCGGGCGGCAGGCAGCATGGGGGCGGGGCACTGAGCTTTCTTGCCCGCATTTTCACCCGCACCCGCTCGCTGGAGTGGGTCAACCAGGCGCTGCGCGGCGCCGGGCTCGATCCCTACGGCTTCCCGGAGGCGGTGCGCCTGACCCTGGTCAGGTTGACCAAGGATGCCCTTGGCCTGCCGCAGCGAGGCGAGCCGCGGGGGGCGGGCGAGGCCGAACTGCAGGCCGGGCTCGACGCTGCGGCGCGGCTCTTCGCCTACTGCTTCCTCGGACCCGACGACTATCGCGAGCGCAACCAGGACGCGGAGGCGCAGGAGCGTCGGCTCGCCCTGGCAGAGGCCGCGCCGGATGGCCGCGAGGCGCGCATCGTCAGCCTCGCCCTGCTCACCGGACATGCCCACGCGAGCCTCTCGGAGCGCTTCGAGGCGAGCGTCGAGGCCGATCCCAGAGGCTAGATTGGCGAGGCTTTTCAATGAGTTGTATAAGACTTGGAGAAATAAACCAAATACGTTAGAGCGTCATCTTTGAGTAAATATGTATGCACTCGGAACAGATCGTGACCGCGACCCGCCAGGCCGCGCCGTGACGCGACTTACTCAATCGGATGATTTGCGAAAGCTAAAATGCGCGCGATCGGATGACCTCTTTTTGTTCCGCGGCGCCGCAACCTTCGCGATGGTGAGACGCGCAGCGAAATCGGTCACAGTGAGCCCCGTCGGATGGGGGCAGGCAGCATGAAAGACAAGATTGTCAGCGCCGAGCAGGCGGTGCGGCTGATCCGCGATGGCGATGTGCTCTGTACCTCGGGCTTCGTCGGCATCGGCACGCCGGACGGCCTGTTGGCGGCGCTGGAACGGCGCTTCCTGGAGGAGGGTGGGCCGCGCGATCTCTCGCTTGTCTTCGCCGCCGGCCAGGGCGATGGCAAGGAGCGTGGCCTGAACCGCCTGGGCCACCGCGGCCTGCTGAAGCGGGTGATCGGTGGCCATTGGGGCCTCATCCCGAAAATCGGCCGCCTCGCCCTGGCCGGCGAGATCGAGGCCTACAACCTGCCGCAGGGCGTGATCTCGCACCTCTATCGCGACGCGGCGGCCGGCAAGCCCGGCACCTTGACCCGCGTCGGCCTCAAGACCTTCGTCGATCCCCGGCTGGACGGCGGGCGCATCAACCGCGAGACGCAGGAGCCGCTGGTCGAGCTGGTGACGCTGCAGGGGCAGGAGTGGCTGTTCTACAAGGCGCCGCGCCTGACTGTCGCGCTGCTGCGCGGCACCTCGGCCGATCCGGCCGGCAACGTCACCATGGAGCGCGAGGCGCTGCTGCTGGACAACCGCGCCATGGCCATGGCGGTGCACAACGCCGGCGGCCTGGTCATCGTGCAGGTCGAGCGCATCGCCGAGCGCGGCAGCCTGGATCCGCGCCGCGTGCAGATCCCCGGCATCCTGGTCGATGCCGTGGTGGTGGGCGAGGCCGAGGACCATGCGCAGACCTACGCCACGCGCTACAGCCCCTACTACGCGCACGAGCTGCGCGCGCAGCTCGACAGCCTGCCGGCCCTGGCACTGGACGAGCGCAAGATCATCGCCCGGCGCGCTGCCTTCGAGCTGCCGATGAACGGCGTGGTGAACCTCGGCATCGGCATGCCCGAAGGCGTCGCCGCCGTGGCCAACGAGGAGAAGCTGACGCCCTACCTGACCCTCACCGCCGAGCCCGGGGTGATCGGCGGGGTGCCGGCCTCGGGCCTCGACTTCGGCGCCGCGGTCAACGTCGATGCCCTGGTGCAGCAGAACGAGCAGTTCGACTTCTACGACGGCGGCGGCCTGGATCTCGCCTGCCTGGGGATGGCCGAGGCCGACGGCGCCGGCAACGTCAACGTCAGCCGCTTCGGACCCAAGCTCGCCGGTGCCGGCGGTTTCATCAACATCAGCCAGAATGCCCGGCGCCTGGTCTTCGCCGGCACTTTCACCGCCGCCGGCCTCTCGATCGCGGTGGCGCAGGGCCGCCTCGCCATCGCCAGCGAGGGCCGCGCCCGCAAGTTCGTCGAGACGGTGGAGCAGGTGACCTTCTCGGGCGACTACGCGCGCGAGCGCGGACAGCCGGTGCTCTATGTCACCGAGCGCGCCGTCTTCCGCCTGGCCGAGGAGGGGCTGGAGCTGATCGAGGTTGCACCCGGCATCGATCCGGAGCGCGACGTCGCGGCGCTGATGGCGGTGCGACCGCGCCTCGACCGCGTGCGGCCGATGGACCCGGCAATCTTCCGGCCCGGGCCCATGGGGCTGCTGGAACGCCTGCTGCGCCTCGACCTCGACCTGCGCATCACCTACGACGCGGCGCGCAACCTGCTGTTCCTCAACTTCGAGGGCCTGCAGGTGAAGAGCGGCGAGGACGTGGCGCGCATCCAGGCGGCGGTGGAGGCACACTGCGCCAAGTTCGGCCGGCGCGTCGGCGTGGTGGTGAACTACGATTCCTTCCGCCTGGACGAGGCCGTGGCCGACCGCTACGCCGCCATGGTCCGCCACATGGAGGAGACGCACTACACCTCGGTCGCGCGCTACACCACCTCGGCCTTCCTCAAGCTGAAGCTGGGCGCCGCGCTGGAGCGCCGCGCCGTCGCGCCGCACATCTTCGAGACCCAGGCCGAGGCGGAGCAGTTCCTTGGCTGAGCCGGTAGCGGGCAGCCCACGCCTGATCCTGGTCGCCGGGATGCATCGCAGCGGCACGTCGCTGCTGTCGCACCTGCTGTGGCGCGCCGGCGCCCATCTGGGCGGGCCGCTCGACACCGCGCCGCTCGACTCCAACGAGACCGGACACTGGGAACATGCCGAGGTCGTGGCCGTCCAGGAGGCTCTGCTCGCCGACCTCGGCCGCATCTGGCACCTCGATGGCGACCTGCCGCTGCCGGCCGGCTGGCAGGACTGGCCGGAAAGCCGGGCGGCGCTCTCCCGCCTCGCGGCGATCGCGGCGCGCGAGCTGACGGGCCGCGACCATTGGGTGGTGAAGGACCCGCGCTCGACCCAGTTCCTGCCGCTGTGGCAGGCGCTGGCGCGCGCCAGCGGTGCCGATCTGCGCGTGGTGCTGGCACTGCGCGACCCGCGCGCCGTCGCCGCCTCGCTGGCGCGGCGCAATGCCATGGACCCGGCGCTGGCCGGGGCCATCTGGCGCGAGCATCACCGTGCGCTCTTGGCGGCGGGCCCGTCCGCGCTCCATGTGCAGGACTATGACGCCCTGATCGCCGATCCCCTGGCTGCCCTGCCGCCGCTGCTCGCCTTCTGCGGCCTGCCGCCGGCGGCGGGCCTGGCTGACGTGACGGCGGGCGTGGTGCCGGCGCGGCGCCATCACCGAGGTGGCGACACGCTGCCGCCGCTGCCGGACGAACTGCTGGCGCTGTACGGTGCGCTGCGGCGCGACGGCGCCGCGGCACTTCCCCCGCCGCCGCCGCCAGCAACGGCCAGCGCCGACGAAGTGCTGGTGGTGATGCGCACCGCCTGGCGGTCGGCGCTGCTGCCGCGCGCGCTGCGCAGCGTGCTGTCGCAGAGCCATGCCCGCTGGCATCTGCATGTGGTGAATGACGGCGGCCCGCCGGACCGGCTGGAGCAGGCGCTGGCGCCCTATCGGCGCTTCATGGGCGATCGCCTCGCGGTCAGTCACCTGTTGCCCGCCGTGGGCATGGAAGCGGCCAGCAACCACGCCATCGCCACCGGACGCGGCAGCTTCATCGCCATCCATGACGACGACGATTCCTGGCGGCCGCGCTTTCTCGAGCGAATGCTGGCGCGGCTTGCGGGCAGCGCGGCGGCGGCGGCGGTCTGCCGTTCACAGCGGATGCTCGAGCGGACGACAACTGCCGGACCGGAACTTCTGGGGCAGGAGGACTTCGGTCCCGACCTGGCGGCGGTGAGCGTCGAGGACCTCGCCGCAGAGAACCGCTTTCCGCCCATCGCGCTGCTCTGCCGGCGCGAGGCGGTCGAGCAACTCGGCGGCTACCGCGCCGAGATGCCGGCGCTGGGCGACTGGGAATTCAACCTGCGTCTGGCCGCCCTGGGCCCGATTCCGGTGTTGCCCGAAGTCCTGGCGCGCTGGCATCGCCGGCCGGCTGGGGACGCGGCGCCAAACTCGCCGGACCGGGACCACCAGCTTTACGATGAGGCCCTGGCCCGCCATCGCCGTCGCGGCGACCCGTCGGCGCCGGTGATGCCGGACGGAGAGGTCGTCGCATTGCCGCAGCCGGCGACGACCACGGCCTGGACGGCGCCGGCCGGGCGGCCGCTCGTCGTGCATGCCGGCTACGACATCGAACCCGGTCCGCAGCCGGGCGACTGGCTGTCGACCGGCATGGATCCCCGGCTTTTCTTCCGGCTGCCGGGGGAGCAACTGCCCGCCGGACTGCATCTGCTGCGCTTCGAATTGCAGACGCCGGAAGGTCAGTCGCTGCCGCAGCTCTTCTATGGCACCAAGGGCGAAGAGAGCGAGCGCAACTCGTTGCGCCTGGCGCCACTGCGAGCCGGGCGTCATGCCCTGCTGCTGAACCTGCATCAGCCCTATCCCCGGCTCCGGCTCGACCCGATGGAGTCGCCGGGGCCCCTGCGCCTGACCCAGGTTACTCTCACCACCCTTGGCCCGGCCCGGCCCGCCTTCCGGCGCCACGGGCAACGGGCCCGTCTGCCGGATTTTCTCTGCATCGGCGCGCAGCGGGCTGGCACGACCTGGCTGCACCTGGCGCTGGCGGCGCTACCCGGTGTCTGGCTGCCGCCGGTGAAGGAGCTGCACTACTTCGACCACGCACAGGCGCCCGAGCATTGGATGGGCTTCCGCGCCCGCCAGGCGGTCGACCTGCTGCTCCGCGCCAGGGATCCGGCGCGGCAGGCTTGGGCTCTCGACTATGCCTTCGGCGGTCCACCGACCGAAGGCTGGTACAGCCGCTGCTTCGACGATGCCCCACCGGACGCGCTGCTCGGCGAGGTCACGCCTGCCTATGCCACGCTGGATGCGGCGGGCATCGGCCAGGTGCTGGCGTTGTTGCCCGACGTCAAGGTGCTGCTGCTGTTGCGCGATCCTGTGCAGCGCAGCCTGTCCGGCGCACTCCACGCGCTGCGGCAGGCCGGACAGGCGGTCACTGCCGAATCCCTCGCCGCCGCCGTGGACGAACCGGGCAACCGCGCGCGCAGCGACTACCGCGCGGTGATCGAGCGCTGGTCGGCGGCACTGCCGCCCGACCGCCTCGGCATTTTCTTCCACGACGACCTGCTGGCCGATCCGGCCGAGACGCTGGCGCGTATCGCCGGCTTTCTCGGCTTGCCGGCGCCGGTGGAGGCCGCGACGCCCCGGGGCCGTGTCAACGGCAATGCCGGTGACCTGTCGGGTTTGGACCTCGCCGCCGTCTCCGTACGCCTTTCGCGCGCCTTCCTGCCCGGGTTGCAGTGGCTGGCGGAGCGGCTGGGCGGACCGGCGAAGGAATGGCTGCGCACGGCCGAATGCCGCCTGGCGGCCGAGGCCGCGCTGGCCGCCGACCCGGCGCCGCGCGACCGGCGCCTGGCCAATCTCCTGCAGTGGGAGCGGCGCTATGCCTGGCCGCAGGGCGGTGACGAGTGGCAGGGCCAGGCCCGGGCCGGCGGCCACGACTACGCCGCTTGGAAAGAGAGTGTCGAGCGCGAGCTGATCGGCCCTTGGCTGCCGGTGGGCGGCCGCCTGCTGGAGATGGGTCCGGGCCATGGCCGCTGGACCGCGGCCCTGGCGGCGAAGGCCCGCCAGCTTGTCCTGGTCGACGTCAGTCCGGGCTGTCTCGACCGCTGCCGTGACCGCTTCGCCGGCCGGTTGCCGCTGCGCTGCCATCTCAGCGCCGGCGCCGACCTGCCGGCCGATCTGACCGCGCAGGTCGACGGTGTCTGGAGCTTCGATGCCCTGGTGCACGTCGAACCGGCCGATCTGTGTCGCTACCTGCGCGAGATCGCGCGGGTGCTGCGGCCCGGCGGCGTCGCACTGCTGCACCATGCCGGGCGGCGGCACTGGAGCCTGCCGTTCGCCGGCCTGGCGCGCCGCGGTCCGCTGCCGCGCCGTGTCTATCGCTGGATCTCCATGGGGCTTGACGAAAGCGGCGACGGCTGGCGCTCCGACGTCTCGCCCACCCTGGTACGGCGCTGGGCGGCCGAGGCCGGCCTCGTCGTTGTGGCGCAACTCCGCCGCTGGGGGCCGGGCGGGCGCTTCGGCCTGCCGCGGCATCGCGACCTCATTTCCGTCCTGCGGCGGCCCTAGTCTTCCGCTTCCGCCGCCGGCATCGGCGCCGGCGCCGATGCCGGCGGCTCGTGCGAGGTGACCTGACCCAGGCCCTTCCAGGCCGGCCGCGTCGCCACGTCGCGCGCGCCGCAGGAGGAGCAGACCAGGCGGGCGCCGACTTCGGGCACCGGGCACTGCGGGCCCAGCCGGGGGATCAGGCTCGCCAGCGGCAGCACGGCGTTGTGGCTGCAGCGGTTGCACCAGCAGAAGACGTCGACGCCCTGCGCCTTCAGGTCGGCCAGGGTCGCCGGCCGCTGCTGCGCCTCCACCCGCAGGATCTCCTGACGCTTGATGCCGCCCACTGCCGACCTCGTCGATAAGTTCGTGTTTTGTTCCTTATGACGATAGCCGAACCGCAGCAGCCGGCAAGGGAGCAGAAGTTGTGGAACCGGGGCGCCGCGCGCACTGCCGCGAAACTTTAGGAAGGCACCGCAGCTCTTTGAAAGAGCGACAGATTCTGCTGGCTAGTGATCGCCGCCGTGCAGGATCTGGCCGATCGAGCTGGTGTCATAGCCAAGGCCCGTCGGCGTCAGGGTGAGCTGCATCGGGAAGACCGCGGCCTTGGCCAGGCCCTTGCGCTCCAGCGCCTTCCAGACGCCGGCATTGGCCAGCCCGTTGGCGTCGCGCGACAGCACCACCTTGGCGCCGACATGGAAGTGGTCGCCGTGCGGGTGCGGCATGCCGAGGATCGTCACCTCGCCCGACTCGGCGTCCGTCTTGGACCAGTCGGGCAGCTGCGCCAGTTCCTGCAGGATGGCCAGGGTCTTGAGCTGCAGGGCGTTGAGCTGCAGGGGATTGGACTTCGGCGGCAAAGGACTACTCCTGGAAGGGCGCGTCAGCTGGTGACGAGGGACAGCCGCCGGCGGAAGAAGTCAAGCACCGCCTCCAGCGTGCCGGCCTTGCGCGCCCGCCGCTCGCCCTCGAACAGCAGGTATTCGTAGGTACCGGGGCCGACCTGCTGCTTGGCCACGACATAGAGCGGCTTCTCGCCGCTGCGCTGGAAGATGGAGAAGAGCGCCAGGCCTTCGCCGTGGTCCAGGGCATAGTCGCGCCACACCCCGGCCATGACGTTCTCGCTGTAGAGCCCGACCAGGCGCTGCAATTCGCGCCGGTCGAAATAGAGCGGCCTGTAGTTCCGCCGGTGCGCCTGGCCTCGGCTCTGCGCCCGGCGGAGGAAGTGATCGAAGCGAAGGACCTCGCCCATGCTTCCCCGAGTCTAGCTGTCCTGGCGGAAAGTGTGACAAGAGCCACCGCGCCCCGCAAGCCCGGCCGCTGGTCCTCGGGGCAGTATCTCCTTATTCCTGCCGGGATTCCGGCCTAGAGCTGCGACTCCTGGCCCGTGCCGGCGGGGTTTCCAGCCGATGACACTGCGGCTAAGGTAGCGCGCTTTTCAGGGGGCCGGCCTCGCACGGCGGGCCCCCCTTTCCGTTGGGGGAGTCGCCCGTCCGTGTCCGACGTCTTTCGCGAAGTCGATGAAGCCGTACGCCAGGATCAGCTCAAGCAGATCTGGAAGCGCTACGGCTGGCTGATCCTGGGGGTCGGCCTGGCCGTGATCCTGGGCGTCGGCGGCTACCATGCCTGGAAGGGCTATCGGGCCGACCAGCGCACCGAGGCCTCGGACGCCTATGCGGATGCGCTGCAACTCGCCCGCATCGGCAAGGTGCAGGAGTCGCTGGACGCGCTCGGCAAGCTGGCCGACCCGACGGATGGCGAGGTCGGCACCCTGGCGGCATTCGCCCAGGCCCGCGTGCTGGCCGGCGAGGGCAAGGTCGACGAGGCGGCGCAGATCTGGGACCAGCTCGCGGCCAGCGACGCCGCCGGCCCCTCCTTCAAGGCGGCGGCCCTGGTGCTCTCGGTGCAGAACCAGATGGACCGGGGCGACGCGGCGGCATTGACGGCGCGGCTGCAGCCGCTGCTGGCCGAGGGACAGCCCTTCCGCGCCACGGCGATGGAGATGACGGCGCTGCTGGCGCTGAAGCAGGGCGACGAGGCCCGCGCCAAGGAGCTGCTGACCCAGCTCAGCACGCTGAAGGATGCGCCGGCCAGCCTGCAGGCGCGCGCCGGCCAGCTGCTTCAGGCGATCGGCGCGCAGTAGGTGGGGGAAGGCTCCATGCGGCGGCAGTTCATCGCGCTCAGCCTCGCGGCCGGCCTGCTCTCCGGCTGCAGCATGTTCGACGGCCTCTTCGGCAGCAGCGAGCCGCCGCCACTGCCCGGCACCCGCATCGCCGTGATCCAGGGCAACAGCGGGCTGGCAGCCGATCCGGCGGTGGCCGAGCAGAAGATCCTGCTGCCCCAGCCCTACATCAACGGCGGCTGGGAACAGCCGGGCGGCAGCCCGGCGCACGCCATGTATCACCTGAACCTCGCCGACAATCCGCAGTTCGCCTGGTCGGCCTCGATCGGCGACGGCAACGACGACGACGCGGCGATCCTGTCCGAGCCCGTGGTGGTCGGCGACGTGGTCTTCACCATGGACGCGCGCTCCACGGTCACGGCCTATCGCCAGAGCGACGGCAGCAGGTTCTGGGAGGCCGACCTCAGCCAGGACGAGGAGGACGGCTACTTCGGCGGCGGCCTCGCCTACGAGGAGGGCAAGCTCTTCGTCACCACCGGCTTTGGCATCGTCTTCGCGCTGGACGCCAAGAGCGGCAACGAGATATGGCGCCAGGACCTGAAGACGCCGATGCGCGCCGCGCCGACCGTTTCCGGCGGCCGTGTCTTCGTCCTCACCTTCGACAACCAGACCTTCGCGCTGGCGGCCAGCGACGGCCGCAAGCTGTGGAACCACACCGGCATCCAGGAGGCCGCGAACCTGCTGGGTACCGCCAGCCCGGCGGTCAGCGGTGGCACGGTCATCATCCCCTACAGCTCGGGCGAGATCTATGCGCTGCAGGTGGAGAACGGCCGTGAGATCTGGAGCGACAGCCTGGCGGCGCTGCGCCGCACCGATCCGCTGGCCGACATCGCGCAGATCCGCGGCCTGCCGGTGATCGACCGCGGCATCGTCTATGTGGTCAGCCACGCCGGACGCACCGTCGCCTTCGACCTGAAGCGCGGCAGCCGCATCTGGGAGCGCGAGTTCGGCGGCACCGAGACGCCCTGGGCGGCCGGCGACTACATCTACATGCTGACCAACGACGACGAACTGGTCTGCCTGACGCGCGAGACCGGCAAGGTGCGCTGGGTCACGGCCCTGCCGCGCTACGAGGACCCGGCGGACAAGTCGGGTGTCATCAAGTGGTCCGGCCCGGTGCTGGCCAGCGACCGCCTGATCGTCGCCGGCTCGCTGGGCGACGCCTATGCCATCTCGCCCTATACCGGCGAGATCATCGGCGTGATCGAACTGCCGAGCGGCGCCGCGGTCTCGCCGATCGTCGTCAACAACACCCTCTACTTTATCAGCGACGACGCCGACATCGTGGCGCTGCGCTAGGCGGTGGCATGGACCGGCCGCTGCCCCTCGTCGCCATCGTCGGCCGGCCCAATGTCGGCAAGTCGACGCTGTTCAACCGCCTGGTCGGCAAGCGCCTGGCGCTGGTCGACGACCGGCCGGGCGTGACCCGTGACCGCCGCGAGGCCGAGGCGCAGCTCTATGACCTGCGCTTCCGCCTGTTCGACACGGCGGGGCTGGAGGAAGCGGCGGCGGACTCCCTGGCCGACCGCATGACCCGGCAGACGCAGGAGGCTGTCGGTCATGCCGACGTCGTGCTCTTCGTCTTCGATGCCAGAGCCGGCCTCGTGCCGCAGGACGAACACTTCGCCCGCTGGCTCAGGCGCTGCGGCCGGCCGGTGATCGTGCTGGCGAACAAGGCCGAGGGCCGGGTGCAGGAACTGGCGACGGCCGAGGCCTTCAAGCTGGGCCTCGGCGAGCCCTTGCCCTTCTCGGCCGAGCATGGCCTCGGTCTCGGCGACCTGCACGAGGCGCTGCTCGCGGCGCTGGGCGACAAGGCGGTGCGCGAGGCGGCCAAGGCCAAGGGCCGCCGCGACGACGACTGGAGCCTGGAGTCGCCGCCGGCCGACGGCGTCGACCTGGTCGAGGGCGAGGAGCCGGAGGAGCCCAAGGGACCGATCCAACTCGCCATCGTCGGCCGCCCGAACGTCGGCAAGTCGACCCTGGTGAACCGCCTGATCGGCGAGGAGCGCCTGCTGACCGGGCCCGAGGCCGGCATCACCCGCGACGCCATCGCCGTCGACTGGACCTGGAAGGGCCAGGCGCTGCGCCTGATCGACACGGCGGGCCTGCGCAAGCGCGGCCGCATCGACGACAAGGTGGAGAAGCTGGCCGGCGCCGACACGCGCCGCGCCATCAGGTACGCCCAGGTGGTGGTGCTGGTGGTCGATGCCGCGCAGCCGCTGGAGAAGCAGGACCTGACCATCGCCGAGCAGGTGATCGAAGAGGGGCGCGCCCTGGTCATCGCGGTCAACAAGTGGGACGCGGTCGAGGACGCCAAGGCGACGCAGGAGCTGATCCGCGACCGGGTGGAGATCGCCCTGCCGCGCGCCAAGGGCCTGCCGGTGGTGACGCTCTCGGCACTGCGCGGGCAGAAGCTCGACCGCCTGCTGGATGCCTGCCTCAAGGCCTACCAGGTCTGGAACCGCCGCATCCGCACCGCCGACCTCAACCGCTGGCTCGAATCCATGTTGAGCGCGCATCCGCCGCCGGCGCCGGCCGGCCGGCGCATCCGCATCAAGTACATGACCCAGGCCAAGGTGCGCCCGCCGACCTTCGCCGTCTTTGCCAGCCAGGCGAATGACCTGCCGACGGCCTACCTGCGCTACCTGGAGAACGGCCTCAGGCAGGACTTCGGCCTGCCGGGCACGCCGATCCGCATCCTGGTGAAGGGCGGCCGCAACCCCTACGACAAGGACTCGTGACCGGGGGCAGGGTGACAAGCGGCGCCGCCGGACGCAGACTGCCGGCTCCGTCCGAGCAGGAGAGTGCCGCCATGAACGCCGAAACGCCCGTGCCGCTGCGCGTCGAGGAGCAGAGCAAGCGCTACCGCGTGCTGTTCAACGGCGAGACGCTGGCCGACAGCGTCAGGACCCGCCTGCTGTTCGAGGGCAAATACCATCCGGTGATCTACTTCCCGCTGGCCGACGTGCGGCAGGACCTGCTGAGCGCGACCGACCACACCACGATCTGCCCGCACAAGGGCGTCGCCAGCTACTGGTCGGTGAAGGCCGGCGACAAGGCCAAGGACAACATCGTCTGGGGCTACAAGACGCCCAAGGCGCCGGTCGAGGGCATCGCCGGCCATGTCTCCTTCTACTGGAAGGAGGTCGACGGCTGGCTGGAGGAGGACATGCCGCTGCTGGGCCACGCGCGCAATCCCTATGCCCGCATCGATACGCTGCGCTCCAGCCGGCGCGTGACCGTCAGGCATCGCGGCCAGGTGATCGCCGACACGACCCGCGCCGTCTTCCTCTACGAGACCGGGCTGCCGCCGCGCTACTACATCCCGCGCGAAGACGTGCGGATGGCTGAGCTCGGAGCCAGCGACCTCAAGACCGTCTGCCCCTACAAGGGCGAGGCCGCCTATCTCACTGCGCCGCTCGCCTCGGGCGAGGTCAAGGAGATCGCCTGGTACTACCCCGATCCCTGGCCCGAGGTGGCGCTGATCAAGGACACCGTCGCCTTCTATCCCGACCGCGTCGACGCCATCGAGGTGGCGGCGAAGTAGCGGCCTCTAGCTCCCGACCTTCCTGATCCAGGCGGCGAAGGCGTCGAGGTAGCCGTCGAGCAGCTTGCGCGTGCCCTCGTCGGTCACGTTGTGCTCGGCATCGAAGAGGCCGGGCTTGGCCGAAAGATAGATCTCCGGCCGGCTGACCAGGGCCAGGCCGAAGACCGTGGCGATGGAGCGCAGGTGCGACTGCGCGGCGGCCGTGCCGATGGCGCCGGGCGAGGCGCCGACGATGCCCGCCGGCTTGCCCGGCCAGGCAGCCTGGCCGGCGGGACGCGAGCCCCAGTCCAGGGCGTTCTTGATCACCGCCGGGATCGAGCGGTTGTACTCCGGCGTGACGAAGAGCACGGCGTCGGCCGCCTGGATCTCCGCCTTCATCCGCAGCACGGCGGCCGGCGGGCTCTCCCACAGGTCCTCGTTGTACATCGGCAGGTCGTCGAGCTTCGCCAGGCTGAAGGCCAGGCCCTTGGGCTCTGCCAGCCTGGCCAGCGCCAGCGCGAACTGACGGTTGAGGGACTCGCGGCGCAGGCTGCCGACGAAGACAGCGACCTTGGTCATGGGGAGACTCCCGGGCGGGTGGAGGGCGGCCGCCATTCAAGTCTGGCGGTGGCGGCGCTGGCAAGCGCGGAGGCGGTCAGCCGATCGCCACGACCTCGCCATGCCGGGTCGAGGCCGGCAGCAGCAGCGGCAGGATGGCGGGGGCCAGGCTCTCCGCCGTCGCCAGGCTCTCCTGCTTTTCGCCGGGGAAGGCGGCGCGGCGCAGGCGCGAGACGAAGGGCCGCGGCGCGACCAGCGTGGCGCGCAGCGGCGTCTGCCGCAGCTCGCCGGCCCAGGACAGCACCAGGCTCTCCAGCGCCGCCTTGCTGGCGGAGTAGGGCGGCCAGTAGGCGACGTCGCGCCCCGTGCGGTCGGTGACGAAGACGGCGCGGCCGGCGTCGGAGCGGCGCAGCAGCGGATCAAGGCTGCGGATCAGGCGGTAGTTCACCGTGAGGTTCAGCCCCATCACCTGGTCCCAGACCTTGGGCGGGATGTGGCCGACAGGCGAGAGCTGCCCCAGCGTGCCGGCGGCGGCGAAGAGCCCGTCGAGCCGGCCGAAGCGCTGGTAGAGGGCGGCGCCCAGGCGGTCGATGGCGTCCTGCTCCATCAGGTCCTGCGGCACCAGCACTGCCGGCTGTCCGGTCAGCTTCTTCTGCGCATCGTCGATTTCCTCCAGCGCGCCCACGGTGCGGGCGACCAGCACCAGGTGCGCGCCCTCGGCGGCGGCGGCCAGCGCCACGGCACGGCCAAGGCCGCGCGAGGCGCCGGTCACCAGGACGACGCGATCCTTCAGGCGTCCGGTACCCGCGGCGGGACCGGCGGAAGCCGCGGGGGCGGCGCTCATGGGTTCAGCTCCAGTGTTCCTGGCCGCGCTTGCGCTGGCGTCGTCGGTGCCAGCGCCGTTTCACCGCCCTGCCGCCGCGCTCGCCCACGGCCAGGGCCAGCAGGCCCAGCAGCAGGCCGATGGCGGCGTAGGTAAGGCCTTCGGCCGTGATGGGCAAGGCCGGCTTGAAGGTATCGAAGGTGGCGGCCAGCACCGAATGGTCGAGATAGCGGAAAAGGGCGAAGGGCCGCTCCAGCACCGAGGCGTCGGCCAGCGCCACCAGTGAGGCGCGCAGGCTTTCGGCATCGCCCAGGGCCGCCTGGATCACCTTGCCCTCGGCCTGGAACACCGGGTCGCTGGACGTGAGGAAGCGCTGCAGGTAGTCGGCGACGCTGAGGCCCTGGCTCTGCGCCGCCTCGTAGATCCGCGCCTCCTGCACCAGCGCCTGGTCGAGCCGGCCGCCCAGGCGCTGCAGGTACTGCTGATAGAATTCGGGAAACTGCGAGGTGACGCCGGCACCGGCGACCGCTGCCACGCCGTTGGCGATGCGTCCCAGGGCGGGCATGGCGGCCGGGGCCCCGAGGCTCCGCCCGCTAGGCGAAGCGCGACAGCAGCGACATCTGTCCGTCGTCGGTCGACTGGCCCTCGCGGTCGGTCAGCTGCGTGGGATAGTCGCCGGTGAAGCAGGCGTCGCAATACTGCGGGTTCTCGTTGTCGCGCCCCTCCTGGCCCATGGCGCGGTAGAGGCCGTCCATGGAGATGAAGGCCAGGCTGTCGACGCCGATGTGGCGGGCCATCTCCTCCACGTTCATGCGCGAGGCGAGCAGTTCCTCGCGCTCGGGCGTGTCGATGCCGTAGAAGCAGGAGTGCGCGGTGGGTGGCGCGGCGATGCGCATGTGCACCTCGGTCGCGCCGGCGGCGCGCACCATCTCGACGATCTTGATCGAGGTCGTGCCGCGCACGATGGAATCGTCCACCAGCACCACGCGCCGGCCGGCGATCATCGCGCGGTTGGCGTTGTGCTTCAGGCGGACGCCGAGGTTGCGGATCTGCTGCCCCGGCTCGATGAAGGTGCGGCCGACATAGTGGTTGCGGATGATCCCCAGCTCGAAGGGAATGCCGCTCTCCTGGCTGAAGCCGATGGCGGCCGGCACGCCGCTGTCGGGCACCGGGATGATGACGTCGGCATCGACGCCGCTCTCGCGCGCCAGCTCCATGCCGATGCGCTTGCGCGAATCATAGACCGACTTGCCCTCGATCGAGGAGTCGGGGCGGGCGAAGTAGATGTACTCGAAGACGCAGAAGCGGTGCTGGGCGGGCGGGAAGGGGCGCAGCGAGTGCACGCCCGAGGCGTCCAGGATCACCATCTCGCCGGGCTCGACGTCGCGGATGTAGTCGGCACCGATGATGTCCAGCGCGCAGGTCTCGGAGGTGACGATGTAGGAGTGTCCGCGCTTGCCGATCACCAGCGGGCGCACGCCCAGCGGGTCGCGCACGCCGATCACGCAGTCGTCGGTCAGGCAGACCAGCGAGTAGGCGCCCTCGATCTGGCGCAGCGCCTCGGTCAGGCGGTCGATCACCGTCTTGCCCTGGGCCAGGGCGATCAGGTGGATGATGCACTCGGTATCGGCGGTGGACTGGAAGATGGCGCCGCGGCTGACCAGCGCCTTGCGCAGCTTCATGGCGTTGGTGAGGTTGCCGTTGTGCGCCAGGCAGAAACCGCCGAGCGCCAGGTCGGCGAACAGCGGCTGCACATTGCGCAGCAAGGTGCCGCCGGCGGTGGAATAGCGCACGTGGCCGATGGCGGCCTTGCCCTTCAAGGTCAGCATCACGCTCTCGCGCCCGAAGATGTCGGCCACCTGGCCGACGTCGCGGTGGGCGTGGAACTGCTGGCCGTCGTAGGAGACGATGCCGGCGGCCTCCTGTCCGCGGTGCTGCAGGGCGTGCAGCCCCAGCGCCACGTGGCGCGAGGCATCGCCGTCGCCCCAGATGCCGAAGACGCCGCACTCTTCCTTGAGCTTGTCGTCGTCGAAGGGATTGGTGGTGAGCAAGTCCATCACTGTCCCGTCCCTTGGCTGCCGCTGCCCTGGAGGCCCTCGATGGCCTTTTCCAGCTGCTGACGCTCGCCTTCGTTATACGCCGGTTCGCCTGAGTCCGACGACTCCTTTGGCACCGGCTGCAAGGCCGGCTCGCCGGCGGGCTCCGCCGCCGGTTCCGGGTTCTGCAGGCTGCGCCTCGCCGATTCGCCGAGCGACTCGATAAAGCTCTCCGGTACCAGATCGCGCAGTATCTGGGCACCCTGCTTGACCAGCGGAAGGGCCCGCGCCTCCTTGACCCAGCCCGGATGCTGGTTTTCCGGCACCAGCCAGGCGAAGATCAGCCATGCAAGGCTGACAAGGACGGCGCCGCGCACCAGGCCGAAGACCAGCCCCAGCGTGCGGTCCAGCGCCGAGAGGCCTGACTTATGGACCCCGGCGGCCAGCGCCTTGGCGATCAGCGACAGCACCACCAGGGCCAGCAGGAAGACGACGACGCCCGAGCCGACGTCGGCGATGACCTGGACCGAGATGGCGTCGCGGGCATAGGGCTGCACATAGGGGAAGGCATAGAGCGCGATCAGCGCGGCGCCGATCCAGGCGCCGAAGGACAGCACCTCGTGCACGAAGCCGCGCAGCAGGGCCAGCAGCCCGGACAGCACCACCACGGCGATGAGGGCGATGTCCAGGATGGCGAGGCCGCCGCTGTCCATGCTGCTCCGTTCAGGTCCCCTGGGAAACGCGCGGCTGGGTTAGCCGACCGAGCCCCTTGACCGCAAGATGCGTGACGAGATCGCGGATATGCGCGATCTCCCGCCGCTGGATACCCGGGACTTCGGGGCGCTTGCCGCCCTTTTCGCTCGAGGCCCTGGCCCGCGCCGCCGGAGTCAGCGCCGTCTCGAAGCCGAGCTTGGCTGCTTCCTTCAGCCGCAGCTCGGGCCGGCCGACGGCGCGGATCTCGCCGCCGAGGCCGATCTCGCCGAAGACCACGGTGCCGGCCGGCACCGGCTGGCCCGAGGCGGCGGACACCAGGGCGGCCGCCACCGCCAGGTCGGCCGCCGGCTCGGCGATCCGGAGGCCGCCGGCGACGTTGAGGTAGACGTCCTTGCCGGCCAGCGAGAGGCCGCAGCGCGCCTCCAGCACCGCCAGCACCATCGCCAGGCGCCCGGAGTCCCAGCCGACCACGGCGCGGCGCGGGCTGCCGGGCGGCGCGCCGGAGACCAGGGCCTGGATCTCCATCAGCACGGGCCGCGTACCCTCCATCCCGGCGAAGACGGCGGAGCCGGCGACCTCGCCCTGGCGCTCGGAGAGGAAGAGGGCGGAGGGGTTGGCGACCTCGGCCAGGCCCAGGTCGCTCATCTCGAAGACGCCGATCTCGTCGGTGGCGCCGAAGCGGTTCTTGGTGGCGCGCAGGATGCGGAAGGGGTGGCCGCGCTCGCCCTCGAAGGCGATGACGGCGTCGACCATGTGCTCCAGCACCTTGGGGCCGGCGATCACGCCCTCCTTGGTGACGTGGCCGATCAGGATCAGCGCGAAGCCCTGGCTCTTGGCCAGGCGGATCAGCTCCTGCGCCGCGCCGCGCACCTGGCTGACCGTGCCGGGCGCCGAATCCAGGCTGTCGAGCCACAGGGTCTGCACCGAATCGATCACCACCACGGCGGTCGGCTGCGGCGCCTCCAGCGCGCCGACGATGTCGCGCACCGCTGTCGCCGCGGCCAGCGCCACCGGGGCGTCGGCCAGGCCCATTCGCCCGGCGCGCAGGCGCACCTGGTCGATCGCCTCCTCGCCGGAGACGTAGAGCGTGGCGTGCCCGGCGCGGCCGAGGGCGGCCACCACCTGCAGCAGCAGGGTCGACTTGCCGACGCCGGGGTCGCCGCCGATCAGCACGGCCGAGCCCGGCACCAGCCCGCCGCCCAGCACGCGGTCGAACTCGGCGATGCCGGAGACGAGGCGCGGCGGCGGCTGCCCGGCGCCCTTCAGCGAGACGATCTCGAGCTGCCCGGCCGGCGCCGCGCCGCGGGCGGGGC
>JAKOWB010000167.1 GCA_029781795.1 Pseudomonadota bacterium
CGCGCCGCGCCGCCGCGACGGCGCTGCAGCGCGCCCAGGCGAAGTGAGGAGCACCATGTCGGGAGTCCACGTAACCACCACCGTCAACGGCGATGCGCTGGAGTTCGTCTGCGACGCGGACGAGACCCTGCTCGACGCCCTGCGCAACCGCCTGGGCATGACCGGGGCCAAGGAGGGCTGCGGCACCGGCGACTGCGGCGCTTGCAGCGTCATGCTCGACGGTCGCCTGGTCTGCTCCTGCCTGGTCCTCGGGGCCGAGGCCGAGGGCCGCAAGATCGAGACGATCGAAGGCATGGCCGCGGGCGAGGCGCTGCACCCGCTGCAGAGGAAGTTCCTGGAGCATGCCGCCCTGCAGTGCGGCATCTGCACCCCTGGCTTCCTGGTCGCCGCCAAGGCGCTGCTGGAGCGCAATCCCGATCCCAGCGAGCACGAGGTGCGCTTCTGGCTCGCCGGCAACCTCTGCCGCTGCACCGGCTATGACAAGATCGTGCGCGCCGTCATGGACGCCGCCGCCGAGATGAGGAAGGGCTGATCCCATGCCGCTCGACAACCCGACCAAGCGTGAGTTCAAGACCGTCGGCACGCGCCCGCTGCGCCCCGACGGTGTCGACAAGGTCACCGGCCGCGCCCGCTTCGGCGCCGACGCCACCGCCCCCGGCCTGCTGGTCGGGCGCATCCTGCGCAGCCCGCACGCCCACGCGCGGATCCGCAAGATCGACGCCTCAAAGGCGCTGGCGCTGCAGGGCGTGAAGGCCGTGGTCACGGCCGAGGACTTCGCCGACCGCCACGACGCGCTGCGCGACGTGCTGGTCAACGTCATGGCGCGCGGCAAGGCCCTCTACGAGGGCCATGCCGTGGCCGCCGTCGCCGCCTCCACCCCGGCCGTGGCGCGCAAGGCGCTGAAGCTGATCGAGGTCGACTACGAGGTGCTGCCGCACGTCACCGATGTCGACGAGGCGATGAAGCCAGGCGCGCCGCTGTTGCACGACGACATGTTCACCAAGGGCGTCGAGCCGGCGCCGACCAAGCCCAGCAATATCGCGCTGCGCTGCGAGTTCGGCCACGGCGACGTCGCGGCCGGATTCAAGAAGGCCGATGTGGTGCTGTCGGACAGCTTTAAGACCGAGGCGACGCACCAGGGCTACATCGAGCCGCACGCTTGTCTCGCCAACATCTCCTCGGACGGGCAGGGCGAGCTCTGGTGCTGCACCCAGGGCCACTTCATGGTGCGCGACGTCTGCGCCCAGCTCTGCGGCATCGAGGTCTCCAAGCTGCGCGTCACCGCATCCGAGATCGGCGGCGGTTTCGGCGGCAAGACCACGGTCTTCATCGAGCCGGTCGCCGTGGCGCTGTCGAAGAAGGCCGGCCGGCCGGTCAAGATCGTCATGACCCGCGACGAGGTCTTCAAGGCCTCGGGCCCGACCTCATCGGCCTCGATGGACGTGAAGATCGGCGTGACCAAGGACGGCCGCATCGTCGCGGCCGAGGCCGAGCTGCGCTACCAGGGCGGCGCCTTCGCCGGCTCGCCGGTGGAGATGGGCGCGATGTGCGCCTTCGCCTGCTACGACCTGGAGAACGTCAAGGTCGTCGGCTACGACGTGGTCTGCAACCGACCGAAGCAGGCGGCCTACCGCGCGCCCGGCGCGCCGATGGCGGCCTTCGCGGTGGAATCGATCATGGACTCGCTGGCCAAGAAGATCGGCATGGATCCGATCGACTTCCGCATCAAGAACGCGGCGAAGGAGGGAACCAAGTCCTCCTATGGCCCGACCTTCGGTCCGATCGGCCTGGTCGAGACGCTCGAGGCCTGCAAGGCGCATCCCAACTACAAGGCTAAGCTGGGCCCGAACCAGGGCCGCGGCGTGTCCTCGGGCTTCTGGTTCAACTTCGGTGGCCAGACCTGCGTGTCGCTGAACGTGAACATCGACGGCACGCTGGGCCTGTCGGTCGGCACGCCGGACATCGGCGGCAGCCGCGCCTCCATGGCCCTGATGGCGGCCGAGGAGCTGGGCATCGCCTATGACCAGGTGAAGTGCATCGTCGCCGACACGGCCTCGCTCGGCTACAACGACGTCACCGACGGCAGCCGCGTCACCTTCGCCAGCGGCATGGCGACGATCCTGGCGGCGCGCGACTGCATCAAGAAGCTCTGCGCCCGGGCCGCCAAGACCTGGGGCATCGCCGAGGACGCGGTGGTCTGGGAGGCCGGCTACGCCAAGCCCGCCGGCAAGAACGCCGGCGAGTTCGAGCCGCTGAGCCTGGCCGAGATCGCCGCCACCGCCGGCAACACCGGCGGCCCGGTGGCCGGCCACTGCGAGTTCAACGCCGAGAATGCCGGCCCGGCCTTCGCCAGCCATATCGTCGACGTCGAGGTCGACCCGGCGACGGGCCGCACCACGGTGCTGCGCTACATGATCGCCCAGGACGCCGGCAAGGCGATCCATCCGGCCTATGTCGAGGGCCAGTTCCAGGGCGGCGCGGCGCAGGGCGTCGGCTGGGCGCTGAACGAGGAGTACATCTACGGCGCCGACGGCAAGCTGCAGAACGCCGGCTTCCTGGACTATCGCGTGCCGGTCTGCTCGGACCTGCCGATGATCGACACGGTGATCGTGGAGGTGCCGAACCCCGGCCACCCCTATGGCGTGCGCGGCGTCGGCGAGGCCTCGATCGTGCCGCCGCTGGCGGCCGTCGCCAACGCGGTCTCCGACGCCGTCGGCATCCGCCTGCCGCAGGTGCCGCTGTCGCCCCCGCGGGTGCTGGCGGCCCTGACCAAGGACGGGCGGAACGCCAAGGCCTGATGGCGGGGGCGCGGTCTTGGCGCTGCTGACGGTCCAGCTCGGCGGGACGCTGCAGTCCTATGCCGGCGGGACCAAGACCTTCCAGGTCGAGGCGGGCAACATCCGCGAGATGTTGACCCGCCTCGGCCAGCAGGTCCCGGCCCTGAAGGCGGTGCTCGATCGCGGCGTCGCCGTCGCTGTGGATGGCCAGATCATCCGCGAGGCCTGGTTCCATCCGCTGACCGCGGAGAACGAGATCTTCCTGCTGCCGAAGCTGGCAGGAGGATGAGCCCACGAAGGACAGGGAGGTGCGCGCCATGCGCCGTCAGGCGTTTCTGAAGGAGATCACCCTGTTCCGCGCGTTGCCCGACGATGCGATCCAGGCCCTGGCCGAGGCGACCGAACCGGCCAGCTTCCAGGCCGGCGAGACGGTGATCGCCGACGGCACGGTGGGCGACACGCTCTATCTCGTGGTCGAGGGGCAGGTGGCTGTGCGCAAGGGCAACCGCACCCTGGCGCTGCTCGGGGCCGGCGAGTACTTCGGCGAGATGGCGCTGATCGACGACGCTCCGCGCGCCGCCGCGGTGATGGCCCAGACCGACGTCAAGCTGCTCTGCCTCAGCCGCCTGGTCTTCCAGAGCCTGACCCAGGACCATCCCAGCGTGCTGGCCGAGCTCTGCCACCTCTTCGTCCGGCGCCTGCGCCTGGCGCAGCAGATGGCCAGCGCCGTGCGGGCCGATGCCGTTGCGTGGATGGCGAGCCAGGGCGCGGACGCGCCGCCGGTCGACGGCTAGGGGCTGCTTCTCGCTTCCGGCTAGGCGCCCCTGGCCCATCCTTCGAGACGCCCTGCTGCCCAGGGCTCCTCAGGTTGAGGTCGGTGGGTGGTCCACATTTGCACCAGCCTCGTCCTGAGGAGCGGCGCGCAGCGCCGCGTCTCGAAGGATGGGTCACGGGGCGCAACCCGAGGTGACGCGGCGCCCTCAGGCCAGCCCATAGGCCGCCGGCTCGATGCCCTGGCTCCGCGCCGCCTCGAGAATGCCGGCGACGACCTCGTCCGACAGCGGCAGGCCGCCGCGCCGCCGCTCGGCGGCCAGTTCGAGCTCCCACTGTCCTGGCAGTTTCACGCGCTCGTGCCCGGGTGCCGGCTGCGTGCCACGCACCCGGCCCAGGTAGTCCTCCGCCAGGGCGCGCGCCTCGGCCGGGTCGCGGAACCGCGCAAGGTCCAGCGCCACCAGCAGCCAGTTGAACTCCACGATACCGCCGAGCAGCAGGCCCATCAGCTCGGCCACCAGGCCCATGCCGCTGCCCTTGTGGGCGCCCATGGTCAGCAGCGCGCCGCCGGCGGCGAAGTCGGCCGGGTCGGTCGAGGGCTGGCCCGCGCGGTCGATGATGGTGCCGGGCGGCAGCCGGCGCCCCTCGCGCGCCGCCAGGGCGATCTTGCCGTTGGCCGAGGCCGAGGTGGCGAAGTCCACCGCCAGCGGCCCCGCCCCGTCGCCCGGCAGGGCGAAGGCGTAGGGATTGGTGCTCATCACCCGCTCGGCGCCGCCGTGCGGCACCACCGAGGCCCACTTGGCATGGCCGCCGCCGCCGAAGCAGAGGGCGAAGAGTCCGGCCTCGGTCGCCGCCTCCGTATAGGCGCCGACGCGGCCGGTGTGGCCGACGCGGATCACCGCGGCGGCGGCGATGCCCTGGGCCTTGGCCCGCGGCACCAGCGCCGCGACGGCCAGGTTCATCGCCGGGATGCCGATGCCGCCGCGGCCGTCGACCAGCAACAGGCCGCCCTCGTCGCGGGCCAGCGCGGGGCGCGCCGCGGCGTCGATCTCGCCGATCCTCTGCCGTGCCAGGTACCAGGCCAGGCGGTTGACGCCGTGCGAACCGACGCCGCGCAGTTCGGCCACGACGAGATGCTCCGCCACCTCGGCCGCGATGTCGGCGTGAAAGCCGGCGGCGGCGAGGGTGTCGGCGATCAGGCGCTGAAGGGGGTCGGGGGGGTAGAGGCGGGTGGTCATGAGATCTCCGGAAATGAACCCTCTCCCGAGGGGGCGTGGTGTGCCTAACCTCCCACTGCCCAGGGCGCCCTGGCGAAGCGGCGGGCGAGGAAGTCCATGAAGACCTGGACGCGGGCGGGGCGGAGGCTGGGCGGTGTCACCAGATGCAGGGCGATGGGCGGCGGCTGCCAGGCGGGCAGCACGATCTCCAGCTTGCCCGCCTTCAGCTCGCGCCAGATCAGGAACTCCGGCTGCACCGCAAGGCCCCGCCCGGCCAGCAGTGCCGGCATCAGCACGTCGGCGTTGTCGGTGCGCAGCGGGCCGCTCACCGGCACGATGACCTCGCCCTGGGTCTTGTGCCTCAGGCGCCAGGCGTTGCGCTGCGCCGAGAGGGTGTAGAACAGCGCGGCGTGCTGCGTGAGTTCTGCCGGCTTCCTTGGCCGTCCGTGCTGTTCGAGATAGGAGGGCGCGGCGACCAGCAGCACCCGCACCTCGCAGAGCCGCCGCGCCACCAGGGCCGAGTCCACCAGGTTGGCGATGCGCAGCGCGACGTCGAAGCCGTCGCGCACCAGGTCGACCTGCTGGTCGCTGAAGGCGATCTCCACCGCGACCTCGGGATAGAGCGCCAGGAAATCGGGCAGCGCCGGCCCCAGGTGGGCGATACCGAAGGACGTGGGGGCGGCGACCCGCACCAGGCCGCGCGGCGTCGCCGCCTGGGCCGAGGTCTCCTCCTCCACCGCCTCGCCCTCGGCCAGGATGCGCTCGGCGCGGGCGAGGGCGCCCCGGCCGCTCTCGGTCAGGCTGAGGCGGCGCGAGGAGCGATGGAGCAGTGGCGTGGAAAGCCGCTCCTCCAGCCGCGCGATGGCCTTGGAGACGGTCGCCTTGCTGAGTCCCAGCTCCTCCGCCGCGCGGGTGAAGGAGCCGACATAGGCCACCTTGGCGAAGATGGCCCAGGCCTCGAAGTCGGGCAGCCTGCTCATCAGTTTTGAAACGATCCGTTTACATAATTTCCATTTATTAACTACTGCCCCGGGCGCATCGTCAAGCCATCGACAACGGGGACAGCAGTCCCCACCGCCCAAGGAGCCCGCCCATGCCGACCGCCACCGCCGCCCCCGGCACGCTGCTGCTGACCCCCGCCGACCACACCCTGATCATGATCGACTTCCAGTCGCAGATGGCCTTCGCCACCAAGTCGATCGACCCGGTGGCGCTGCGCAATAATGCCGGGCTGGTGGCGGCCGCCGCCGCCGGCTTCAAGGTCTCCACCATCCTCACCACGGTCGCGGAGAAGTCCTTCTCCGGACCGATGTTCCGCGAGGTGACGGCGCCCTTCCCGGGCAAGGCGTTGCTCGACCGCACCTCGATGAACACCTGGGAGGACAAGGCGGTGATCGCCGAGGTGAACCGGCTGGCCAAGGGCCGCATCGTGCTGGCCGGCCTCTGGACCAGCGTCTGCATCGTCGGCCCGGCGCTCTCCGCCCTCGACCAGGGCTTCGAGGTCTACGTCATCGCCGACGCCTGCGGCGATGTCAGCGAGGAGGCGCACGAGCGCGCCATGCAGCGCATGATACAGGCCGGCGCACGGCCCATGACCAGCCTGCAGTACCTGCTGGAGCTGCAGCGCGACTGGGCGCGGTCCGAGACCTACGCATTCACCACCGGCCTCGCCGGCGAGCGTGGTGGCGCCTACGGCATCGGCATCGACTACGCCCACGCCATGAACCCCAACGCCAGCGAAGCTGGCTGAACCAGACCCGCAGCACCGCCGCTGGCCACCTGGCTGGCGGCGGTCCTCTGCCCGCCCCATCCGAGGAGCGCTGCCATGAAACCCTATCTCCTCTCCCTCGCGGTCGGCCTGCTGGCCGGTCTGCTCTACGCGGTGCTGAAGGTGAAGTCGCCGGCGCCGCCCGCCATCGCCCTGGTCGGCCTGCTCGGCATGCTGATCGGCGAACAGGCCATCGGCTACGGCCAGCGCCTGCTGGGCCTGGACGCTTCGCCCGCCGCGCGGCCCGCCGATGAAGGCGCGACCAGGCCATGAAGCGGCGTACGCTGCTCGCCGGCGCCGCCGGCCTCGCCCTCGCCGCCACCCTCCGCCCCGCAGGAGCCGCCATGTCGCCCGACCTGATCCTCTTCAACGGCCGCTTCGCCACGCTCGACCCGGCCAATCCCGACCCCGAGGCCGTCGCCATCACCGAGGGCCGCTTCAGCGCCGTCGGCGCCGCGGCCGGGATCATGGCCAGCGCCGGCCCCGGCACCCAGGTCATCGACCTGAAGGGGCGCCGCGCCATTCCCGGCCTGATCGACAGCCACATGCACATCATCCGCGGCGGGCTGAACTACACCCTGGAGCTGCGCTGGGACGGCGTGCCCAGCCTGGCCGACGCCATGGCCATGCTGAAGGCGCAGGCGGCGGTGACCCCGCCCGGCCAGTGGGTGCGCGTGGTGGGCGGCTTCACCGAGATGCAGTTCGCCGAGAAGCGCCTGCCGACGCTGGACGAGATCAACGCCGCGGCGGCCGACACGCCGGTCTTCATCCTGCATCTCTACGACCGTGCGCTCTTGAACCGCGCCGCGCTGCGCGCCGTCGGCTACGGCAAGGACACGCCGAACCCGCCGGGCGGCGAGATCCAGCGCGACGGACTGGGCAATCCCACCGGCCTGCTGCTGGCGCGGCCCAACGCCACCATCCTCTACGCCACGCTGGCCAAGGGGCCGAAGCTGCCGCTGGAGCAGCAGAAGAACTCGACGCGCCACTTCATGCGCGAGATGAACCGCCTGGGCGTCACCGGCGTGATCGACGCCGGCGGCGGCTTCCAGAACTATCCGGATGACTACCAGGTGATCGAGGAGCTGCACGCCGAGGGCCTGCTGACCCTGCGCATCGCCTACAACCTCTTCACCCAGAAGCCGGGCGAGGAGCTGGCCGACTTCAGGCGCTGGACCGGCCTGGTGACGCCGGGCCAGGGCGACGAGACCTACCGCGTCAACGGCGCCGGCGAGATGCTGGTCTTCTCCGCCGCCGACTTCGAGGACTTCCGCGAGCCGCGGCCGGAGCTGCCGGCCTCGATGGAGGGCAGCCTCGAAGCCGTGGTGCGGCACCTGGCCGAGCAGCGCTGGCCCTGGCGCCTGCACGCCACCTATGACGAGACCATCGGCCGCGCGCTCGACGTCTTCGAGAAGGTGAACCGCGACATCCCGCTGGCCGGCCTCAACTGGTTCTTCGACCATGCCGAGACCATCAGCCCGCGCAACATCGACCGCGTCGCGGCGCTGGGCGGCGGCATCGCCGTGCAGCACCGCATGGCCTTCCAGGGTGAGTACTTCGTCGAGCGCTACGGCGCCGCCGCTGCCGAGGCGACGCCGCCCATCGCCCGCATGCTGGAGGCCGGCCTGCCGGTCGGCGCCGGCACCGACGCGACGCGCGTCGCCAGCTACAACCCCTGGGTCTCGCTGGCCTGGCTGGTCACCGGCAGGACGGTCGGCGGCACGCGGCTCTATCCGCCGCGCAACCGCCTCGACCGGCTTGGGGCGCTGCGCCTCTGGACCGAGGCCAATGCCTGGTTCTCCAGCGAGAGCGGCAAGAAGGGCCGCATCGCCGTCGGCCAGCTCGCCGACCTCGCGGTGCTCTCGGCCGACTACCCCACGGTGGCGGAGGCGGAAATCCCGCACCTTTCCTCGGTGCTGACCCTGCTGGGCGGCAAGGTGGTGCACGGCGCCGGCGACTTCGCCGGCCTGGCGCCGCCGCTGCCGCCGCTGCTGCCCGACTGGTCGCCGGTCAAGCGCTTCGGCGGCTACCAGGATCGCGCGCAGGGCCAGGGGCTGCAGCGCGCCGCGGCGAGCTGCGGCTGCGCCTCCCACTGCGCGGTGCACGGCCACGACCACGCGCGGGCCTGGGGCGCGCCGGTGCCGGCGTCCGACGCCGCCGGTTTCTGGGGCGCCTTCGGCTGCGGCTGCTGGGCGGTCTGAGGAGGATTGCCGCCATGACACCGACTTCGCGCACCATTCTCTTCGGCACGCTGCTGGCCTTCACCGCCGGGGCGGTCGATACCCTGGGCTTCGTCGCGCTCTTCGGCCTTTTCACCGCGCATGTCACCGGCAACCTCGTGCTGCTGGGCGCCGCGCTGGTGAACGACACCGGCGGCGGCGTCGTCTCCAAGCTGCTGGCGCTGCCGGTCTTCATCCTCGTCGTCGTGCTGGCGCGGCTCTTCCTGCTCTCCTGCCGGCGTCGGAAGCGACCGGCGACGCGGCCGCTGCTGGGCACGCAGATCCTGCTGCTGGCCGGTTTCATGGTGGCTGGCGCGCTGCTGGCGCCCTTCGCCGAGGACGCCGCCCTCACCGTCGCGGTCGGCATGCTGGGCGTCGCCGCCATGACCTTGCAGAACGTCGCCGCGCGCACGGTCTTCTCGAACCACGTCCCGACCACGGTGATGACCGGCAACGTGACGCAGACGGTGATCGATCTGGTCGACCTGGCGCAGGGCGAGGCGAGCGAGGAGGTGCGGGCGCGCCTGCGCAAGTTCCTGCCGGCCGTGCTGGTCTTCGCCGTCGGCGGGCTGGTCGGCGCGCTGGGCTATGTCGTCGCCGGCTACTGGGCGCTGCTGGCGCCGCTGGCCGCGATCCTCGCCGTCTTCGTGATGCTGCCGAAGGAGGGCTAGCCGCGCGTCAGCGCGTGGTAGCCGCCCTCGGCGTAGACCAGGAAGTCGCCGGCCTGCGAGCGGCAGGCGGTCACCAGGCCGATGACGATGCCGTGCGTCGCGGCGGGCACCACCTCGACCACGCGGCACTCGAACCAGGTGAGGGCGTCGTCCAGTACCGGGGCGCCCAGCGGGCTCCAGCGCCACTGGCCGCCCTCGAAGCGTTCCTCGCCCGGCGAGCTGCGATAGAAGCGCTCGGCCAGGGGCTGCTGCTCCGGGCGCAGCACGTTGACGGCGAAGAGCCGCGTGCCGGCGATGGCGGCAAAGGCGCTGGCCGACTGGTTGACGCAGGCCAGGAGCTGCGGCGGCTCGGCCGAGAGCGAGCAGACCGCGGTGGCGACCAGGCCGTTGCGCCCCTCGGGCCCATAGACCGTGATCAGCGTCACGGCCGCGGCCAGCTTGCGCATGCCGGCCTTGAACTCGGCCGGGGTCAGCGGCTGCGCCGGCGGGAAGGGGTCGAGGCCGTGGATCATGCCGCGCCCTCGCCCGGCCGCCGCGGCCAGACCGCGCGCCCGTCCTCGGCGCGGAAGAGGTGGCAGGCGCCGCCGTCGGCCAGCACGGCCTGCGGCTGACCGACCGCGAGGTCCGGCTGGCCCGGCACCTCGACCCGCAGCAGCGTGGCGCCGAGCGTCACGTCGACCAGGGTCACCGCGCCCAGCGGCTCCACCTCGTCCACCGTGCCGCTCCAGGCGCCGGGGGTCCCTGGCGCGACGAGGCTGAGGTCCTCGGGCCGGAGGCCCAGTTCGAAGGCGCCGGCCGGCAGGGCCGGGTCGATGGCGAGCGAGAGGCCGTCGGCGTCGGCGCGGAAGACGCCGCGCCCGACGTTGCCGGCGACGAAGTTCATCGGCGGCGAGCCGACCAGCTCGGCGACGTAGCGGTCGACCGGGAAGTCATAGACCTCGCGCGGGGTGCCGACCTGGGCGATGCGACCGGCGCGCAGGATGGCCATGCGGTCGGCGACCGACATGGCCTCCTCCTGGTCGTGCGTGACATAGACCAGCGTGTGGTTCAGCTCGCGCTGCAGGCGCTTCAGCTCGACCCGCATCTCCTCGCGCAGGCGCGCGTCCAGCGCGGCGATGGGCTCGTCCATGAAGAAGGCCGCCGGGTCGCGCACCAGCGTGCGGCCGATGGCGACGCGCTGGCGCTCGCCGCCGGAGAGCTGGCCCGGGCGCTTCTTCAGCAGCGGCTCGATGTGCAGGCGCCGGGCGGCGTCGGCGACGCGGCGCTCGATCTCCGCCGCCGGCAGGCCGCGCTCGCGCAGCGGGAAGGCGATGTTCTCGCGCGCCGTCAGGTGCGGGAAGAGCGCCAGGTTCTGGAACACCATGGCGAGGTTGCGCTGACCCGGCGGCACGCCGGCCATGTCCTTGCCGTCGATCAGCACCCGGCCCTGGTCCGGCTGCTGCAGGCCGAGCCAGAGCTTCAGCAGGGTGGTCTTGCCCGAGGCCGGCGGCCCGAAGATGCAGAAGAACTCGTTGTCGGCGACGGTGAGGTCGACGTCGGCCACGGCGACCCGTTCGCCGAAGCGCTTGGAGACGCCCTGCAGGTCAAGCCTGGCCATGGCCTGCCTCCGCTATCGCGAGGCCGCTGGCGGCGTCGAAGAAGCGGCGCTTGTCGGTCGGGATGAGCAGCTTGACGCCGCCGCTGCCGACCGTCGCGCGCTTGTCGGTGACGACCTTGATGTCGCCGGCCAGGTGCACGATGGCACGCGGGCCGATGGGCTCGACCAGCTCCACCGGCAGCACCAGGCCCTCGCGGGCGTCGCTGGCGTCGGCGAGCTGGATGTCCTCCGGCCGGATGCCGAGCAGCGGCTCGTGTCCGGCCAGCGCCGCGGCGGTTGCCGTGTCCAGCGTCAGCTGTCCGCCGGCGCAGGCGAGGCGCGTGCCCTCCAGCCGCGCCGGCAGCAGGTTCATCGAGGGGCTGCCCATGAAGCGCGCGACGAAGGTGTTGGCGGGTTTGAGATAGACCTCGGCCGGGGTGCCGACCTGCTGCAGCAGGCCCTGGTGCATCACGGCGATGCGGTCGGCCAGGCTCATGGCCTCGGTCTGGTCGTGCGTGACATAGACCATGGTCTGCTGCAGCTCGCGCTGGATGTGCTTCAGCTCGCTGCGCATGAAGACGCGGAAGGCGGCGTCGACGTTCGACAGCGGTTCGTCCAGCAGGAAGATCGCCGGCCGGGCGATGGCCGAGCGGCCGATGGCCAGCTTCTGCATCTCGTTGACGCTGAGACTGGCGGCCGGGCGGTCCAGGTGCTCGGTAAGGCGCATCAGCGCCGCGACCTCGGCGACGCGCTGGCGCACCTCGCGCCCCGGGCGGTGGCGCACCTTCAGCGCGAAAGCCAGGTTCTGCCGCACCGTCATGTGGGTGAAGATGGCGTAGTTCTGGAACACGAAGCCGATGTTGCGCCGCTGCGGCGGCAGGCGCGTGACCTCGACGCCGTCGAACAGGATCTGCCCGGTCGTCGGCGTCTCGATGCCGGCGATCATGTTCATCGTCGTGGTCTTGCCGCAGCCGGAGGGACCCAGCAGCGCGACGAACTGCTTGTCGCCGACGGCGAGGTTCAGGTCCCTGACCGCGGCGACGCTGCCGAAGGTCTTGCCGAGGCCGACCAGGTCGATGGCGGTCATGCCGGCGCTCCCGGCCGGCGGCGGCGGGCCGCCAGCTTCAGCAGCCAGAGCGCCAGCAGCGCGGCCAGCGACATGGTGACCACGATGGTCAGGCCCATGGCGGCGACATAGGCCCACTCGAGGTCGCCATAGGTTCGCTTGTAGATGTAGAGCGACAGGGTCTGGGTCGCCACGCCCGGACCGCCCTTGGTCATGATGTACATGACGTCGAAGAGCTTCAGCGATTCGATGACCCGGATGGCGATGGCGATGGCGATCACCGTCTTGATGCGCGGCAGCGAGATGCGCAGCAGGATCTGGCCCCAGCCGGCGCCCAGCAGGCGCGCCGCCTTGATCTGGTCCTCCGGCACGCCGATCAGGCCGGCCAGCAGGATCAGGAACATCATCGGCGTCCACTGCCAGACGTCGGCGGCGATCACGGCGAACTGCGCCCAGAAGCCGTCGGTGAACCAGACCAGGGTGAAGGGCTCGCCGGTGATCCAGCCGATGAACTGGTTCAAGGGGCCGGTCGACTGGAAGAGGATGAGGAACATGTAGCCGCTGACCGCCGGCACCACCATCATCGGCAGCAGCAGCAGCGTGTAGTAGAGCGGCTTGAAGGCGAACCTGTCGACGAAGAGGATGGCGAGGCCGAAGCCCAGCAGGAACTCGGCCGCCACGGCGATGGCGACGATCTTCAAGGTCAGCCAGATGGCGCTGCCGAGCTTGGCATCCTCGAAGATCTCCGCGTAGTTGTCGAACCACTGCCAGGACTCGTGCGCCTGCAGCCAGCTCGTGCCGTCCAGCGGCGTCCACCAGGTCAGGCTGATGTAGATCGTGACCACGGTGGGGAAGGCGATGATGAAGATCAGCAGCAGCTGCGCCGGCAGCGTGGCGAAGCCGCCGATGCGCCGCGCCTGCCTGGCGCCGAGCGCGCCGGCCAGCTTGCCGCCGGGCGCCTGGGTCAGGGCTTTCTCAGGGGTGCCGCCGCTCATTGCTTCAGCGCCCCGAAGGTCAGGCCGCGCACCAGGTGCTTGCGGATCAGCACGCCCAGCACCAGCGGCGGCACGATGGCGATGAGGCCGAGCGCCGCCTTGGCGCCGTAGAGCTGGCCGGTCTGCGCCGAGTTGAGGTCGTTCATGTAGACCGGGACGGTCACCCACTCGCGGCGCGTCAGCATCAGCGCCAGCACGTAGTCGGACCAGTTGAGGATGAAGACGAAGAGCAGGGTGGTGGCCAGCGCCGGCTTCACCAGCGGCAGGGTCACGCGGGCGAAGACGCGCCAGGGCGTGGCGCCCTCGATCAGCGCCGCCTCTTCCAGCTCCACCGGCACCTCGTCGAAGAAGGTGAGCATCAGCCAGAAGGCGAAGGGCAGGGTGGTGATGCCGTAGATCAGCGCCAGGCCCCACCAGGAATCGATCAGGTCGAGATAGGCCCACATGATCATCACCGGGATCATCACGGCCAGTGGCGGGAAGAGGCGAAGCTGCGCCAGCGCGAAGGGCAGGTTCTTGCCGCGGGCGAAGCGCGAGTAGCCATAGGCGGCCAGCGTGCCGACGATGGTGGCGAGGAGCGTGCCGAGGCCGGCGACCAGCAGGCTGGCCAGGATCGGCTTCACCGCCGTGCGCTCCATCGCGGTGGAGTTCGGATACTCGTCGGTGGTGCCGTTGAAGATGTACTCGAAGTTGCCCCAGGTCGCGCGCTTGGGCAGCCACTCCACCTCGCCCGCCGCCGGCGTCCACTCGTCCATCGGCTTGAAGGCCATCGAGGCCATCCAGCCGATCGGGAAGAGGGCGACCAGCAGCGCCAGCAGCAGCAGGATGTGTCGGCCGAAGCGCAGGAGATAGGTCATAGGGTTCGTAGCGTCACGCGGGCAAGGAAAGGGGGAGCCGCCCGCTCCCGGACGGCTCCCCCTCCAGTCTACTCAGTCGACGATCGTGGGCCAGGCGGCGAGGCTGGACTTGATCGCCGCCACGCTTTCCTCCTGGCGCCGCGACAGCAGCTTCTTCCAGGCCTTCTCGGTCGCCACCATCGCCTCCTCGGCGGTCATCGAGCCGGTGAGGGCGGCCTGCAGGTTCTCGTCCAGCGCGTTGTCCAGCGCGCCCTGGCCGGCGAAGTTGATGGTCGGGGCCGAGCGCGCGATGGTCTCGCGGATCGGCACCATCATGTAGTCGTGGTTGTTCTGCTGCACGAAGGGATCCTCCAGGTTGGCCTTCTGGAAGGGATCGCAGCCGCCCACCGGGTTCGCCGTGATGCGCGTGAAGGTGCGCGTCGAGGAGATGTACTGCAGGAAGAGGTAGGCGGCCTCCGGGTGCTTGCTCTTCGCCGCCACCGAGGCGGTGACGTTGAAGTAGATGACCGAGCGCCGCACGGTCTTGTCGCCGTGCTTGGTGCCGACCGGCTTCCAGCCGCTCAGCTTGCCGGTCAGCGGCGTGGTCGGCTGGCCGTTCTCCATCTTGTCGTTGATCGCCGCCATGTTGGTGAAGGTCATGGCCATGGAGGCCTTGGTGTTGGCCATGGCGCCGTACTGCTCGGCCCAGCCCCAGGTGAGGTTGTCGGGGCTGGTCCACTTCAGCGAGTTGATGTGGGCCTCGGCCGCGGCGATGCCTTCCGGCGTCGCCAGGGTCGGGTTGCCCATCTCGTCCAGCCAATGATTGTTCGGCAGCTTCATCGAGGCGAAGCGGGCGTAGAAGTTCGACAGCCCCCAGAAGGGCCCCAGCAGGTTGGCGTGGCCGATGCCCTTGCCGTGGAAGAACTCGCAGAGATTGTCGATCTCGGTCCAGGTGGTGGGCTCGTCGGGGATGTCGTAGCCGTACTTCGACTTGAACTCGCTGCGGTTGCCGGCGTCCTCCATCAGGTCCTTGCGGTACTGCCAGGTGACGAAGTCGCCGTCGATCGAGGCGCAGTAGTAGTTGCCGTTGTACTTGTAGAGCAGCGTCTCGGTTTCCGGCGTCGGCGTGCCGCGCGCGGGATCGCCCCAGTCGGGCTGGTACTGGGCCACCAGGTCGTCGAGCTTCAGCGCGCCGCCGCTCGACACCAGGTCGCCGACGTTGTTCCAGGAGTGGCTGTAGAGGTCGAAGGAGCCGTCGCCGGTGGTGACGTCCTGCAGCACCTTCTTGAAGATCTCGCCGGCCTCGATCGACACGAAGTCGATGGTGATGCCGGTCTCGCGCTCCCAGGTCTCCTTCACCGACTCGCCGCCGGCCGGCAGCGGCTTGATGAACTGCGGCACGCAGGAGGCGACCATCAGCACGGTCAGCTTGTCGGGCGCCTTGCCGGCGGCCTTCAGCTTCTTGATGCCCTCGATGACGCGGCCTTCCGAGTGGCTCTCGTTGTACTGGTAGCGCTCGGCGCCCTCGAAGCCGGTCGGTCCGCCGGTCATGCCGGGCGCCAGGCCCGCCGCCCAGGCACGGCCGGGGCGCAGGAAGCGCGGGCCGATGCCGATGGGATTGGTCAGGGTGAAGGCCGCTGCCCCCGCGCCGCCGGCCAGCAGAAGGGACCGGCGGGTCCACACGTTCTTGCTCTTACCCCAGCTCATGACAGTTTCCTCCGGACGTCTTGTCGTTGGACGGTGCCCCCGGGCGCCGCCGAATGACCCGGGACCAGGGAGCCCCGCATCCCGGGAACAGGGCCGCGGCTATTGCGCCGCGGCCTCGATGCGGTCGAAGGCCGGCAGCACCTCGTCGTGCAGCGCGGTCAGCGACTCGCGATAGGCCGTCTTCTCGTCGACGTGGTCGTAGATGACCTGCAGCAGCGTGCCGAACTCGCCCACCTGCTGGCGCAGGCGACCGAGTTTCTCGATCGCCGTCTTCGGGCTGCCGACGATCCAGACCTTGTCGGCCAGGTATTCGACGGTCACGTCGCTGTCCGGCACCGACTGGTCGTGCTTGCAGGCGCCGAGGAAGTTCAGCTTCTTCAGCAGCGGGATCATGTAGTTGCGCCAGTTCTCGCCGACGCTGCCCTCGCAGATGCGGCGGCGCGCCTCGGCATCGGTCTCGGCGATGTAGATCTCGCAGCCGACGCGCCAGTTCCTGCGCTCCACCGGCTTGCCCGCCGCCTCGGCGCCCTCGACATAGGCCTCCCAGTGCGACTTCAGGTAGTCGGGGCTCCAGGCCAGCGACATGGGGATGAAGCCGCGCAGGCCGGCGAAGCGCAGCGTCGGCGAGGCCTGGCTGAGGCCGGCGATGGCGATCTTGGGATAGGGCTTGGTGAAGGGCGTCAGGTGATAGGCCAGGCCCATGTCGGGCATGCCGACCGGGCGGCCGCCCTTGTAGTGCTTGCCCTTGTGCTCGAAGGGGCCGGTCGAGGTCCAGAACTTCACCATCAGGTCGAAGGCCTCGACCATCTTGTCGCGGTTCTCGCCCGCCGCGCCGTCGACGCCGAAGAGCTCGCAGTCGGTCGGCAGGCCGCCGGCGCCGATGCCGACCATGAAGCGCCCGCCCGAGATGTGATCCAGCCAGCAGACGCGGTGCGCCAGCTCGGCCGGCAGGTGATAGGGCAGCAGGAAGGCACCGGCCCCCAGCATGATCTTCTTGGTCTGCAGGAAGGCCTGCGAGATCAGGATGTCGGGACAGGGCACCGGCTCGCGCCGGCAGGTGAAGTGCTCGCCCACCCAGCCTTCCTTGACGCCCAGCCTGTCGCCGAAGACCAGGGTGTCGAGGTCGTGCTCATGCCCCTCCCGGTAGTCCCGGTGCGGCGGGTGGTTGGGCATCATGAAGAAACCGAGATCCATGGAGGCCTCCGCGTGCTCGTCCCTCGTCCTGGCGCCCGCTTGGGCGGGCTGCCGTTTTCGCGCCGGGCCCGATTGAGGGGCCTGCCGGCGGGAAACCTTGTTCGTTGGGCGAAACGCTATCACGACGGTGATTTACGAATCAACCGACTATCGTATTGTCGGACAATACGGTAATATACTGCGAATCTGGAGCCTTGAAACCGATAATCCGGCAGAGACTCGGCCTGCGTATGAGGTAAGACAGCGCCAGGAGTTCACGTGCCGACCGCCATGCAGACCGCCATCCGCCTCCAGCCCATCGATTCCGCGCCCGGCTATCGCCGGGTGGCCGAGGCACTGGAGGAGCAGATCCTCAGCGGCCGTCTGAAGCCGGGCGACCTGTTGCCGACCGAAGGCGACCTGGCGGCGCAGCTCGGCGTGCACCGCTCGACCATCCGCGAGGGCATCCGCGCGCTGGAGAATGCCGGCCTGGTGCGGCGTGCCGGGGCCAAGCGCCTGCAGGTGACCGTGCCCGACCGCGCCGAGGTGGTCTGGAGCGTGACGCGGGCCTTCGGACTCGGCGGCATCACCTTTCCCGAGCTCTGGGAGCTGATGATGGCGCTGGAGCCGGCGATCGCGCGCCTGGCCAGCGGGCGCGTCGCCCCGGCGCTGGCCGAGCGGCTGCGCGCCAACCTCACCGAGACCGAGATGCAGCTCTACGACGACGAGGCGCTGGTGGCGCTCGACGTCGAGTTCCACCGCCTGCTGGCCGAGGCGACGCGGAACCGCGCCCTGGCGCTCGAGGAGGAACCGGTCGGCCTGATGCTGCACTCGGCCACCGACGGGCTCTATCGCCGTTCGCCGCGGGCCCGCTTCCGCCTGCTGGAGGCGCATCGCCACATCCTCGACGCGGTGCTGGGCAGCGACGCCGCCACGGCCGAGGGCTGGATGCGGCGCCACATCGAGGACTTCCGCCGCGGCTATATCGTCGCCGGCATGGACTTCAAGGGACCCATCCGCTTCTCGCAGCGGATCCGTCCGCAACGATAGGGCCGTCTTGATGCCGATGGTCGCCGGCCTACCGCCCCCTGTCGTCAAGGCGACCGATGTCACGCTGGCCGGCGACGTCCTGCGCGTCGTTCACGATGGCCTGCCGGTGCTGGCCAGCCGGGATGCCGTGGCCGGCCTCGAGGAGCTGCGCGCCCGCCACGAACCTTTTCGGCGATTCCTCAACGCACCGCCGAACGGCAATCGGCTGGTGAACGCCTGCCTGCTCTATCCGGCGCCGGACGGGCAGACCGCCGGCCGCTTCTTCCTGGCCTCAGGCTTCGGCTATGCGCCGGTCGCCGGGACCGCGTTGATGGCAGCGGCGGCGGTTGCCCTGGACCTCCGGCGTGCGCCGGCGAGCGAGGGTTCGGCGCGCATCCGGCTGGACACCGCGGCGGGGCCGGCCGAGGTGCTGGCGGAGGTGGTCGGCGGTCAGGCCGTGCGGGCAACGTGGCTGACGCGCGTGCCGCGCGTTCTCCGCCGGGCGCAGGCGATCGCCTGTTCCGACGGCCGGAGGAGGCGGGTATCGCTGGTCGCTTCCGGCCTGCCCTACATCGTGGTCTCGGCGGAGGAACTCGGCATCGCGCTCGATGACCATGACGGCCTCGGTCCCGCTGCCGCCGCGCTCAGCGCGGACGTCGGCGCCGCCCTCCCGCCATCGGCCTTCGGACTTGAGCGGGACTACGCGCGATACCTGGTGATGGTGACAGCGCCGGCGACCGGCAAGGCGATCCGCGCCGTCTGGATCTCGGACCTCGGCATGGTGGCGCACTCGGCCGGCGGCACCGGCGCGCTGGCGGTTGTCGTCGCGGCGGGAGCCGGCGGTCCCACGATCGTCAGCGCCCCCGGCGGTGACTTCACCTGCGAGATCGCCGGAGAGCAGGCCAGCGTGACCGCGGAGATCCGGATCAGCGCCCGGCACGCCTTCTATCCCCTTGCCGCCGAGGTCATGGCCGCTCCCGCCTAGAGCATTTTCGAGCGAAGCGGACGCCGGTTCGCGTCAAGAAAATGCGTGCAATCAATAGGTAGCTAGAGCGGCTCGATTCAATCAGAAGCGAAACCGCTCTAGCAGGCTGTTGAAGAAATCCACTGGCGAGCGATGAGTTCGGTTTTGTCGCGACGGCCGAAGAGGTCGCCGGAGCCTTTCGCCGGAAGGGGATGTCGGCGGGCTCGGCCCTGTCGGGGAAGTCCTCGACATAGGCGGGGGTCTCGATGATGGGCCAGCGCTCTGAGGAGGCTCATGCCGGTGCCGCCAGCAGCT
>JAKOWB010000186.1 GCA_029781795.1 Pseudomonadota bacterium
CAGCGCTTCGAGCCCCGCCAGGGCGCCAGCGGCCCGCGCTTTGCCTGCTCGTGCAGCCGCGAGCGCGTGGGCGCCATGCTGAAGGGCCTCGGCCGTGACGAGGCCGAATCCATCCTGCGCGAGCAGGGCCAGGTGGAGGTGAGCTGCGATTTCTGCGGCCAGCAGGAGCGCTTCGACGCCGTCGACGTGGGCCGCCTGTTCACCCCCGCCGCGCAGCAGCCGCCCCAGCCCGGCTCGGTGCAGTAGCGCCAGGCAGCTTGCGCATGCGCTTCGACGTCATCACCCTGTTTCCGGAGCTGTTTGCTCCGTTTGTCGAAGCGGGCATCACGCGCCGCGCCTACGCCAGCGGCCAGATCGAGCTGAAGCTGTGGAACCCGCGCGACTGGGCCGAGGGCAACTACCGCCGCGTGGACGACCGGCCCTTCGGCGGTGGCCCCGGCATGGTGATGCTGGCTGAGCCGCTGGCGCGCTGCCTGCAGGCCGTGCGCGCCGACCGCGCCGAGGCGCCCGAGCTGCAGGCGCCGGCCGTGCTGTTCTCGCCGGTGGGCGAGCCGCTGCGGCACGCGGGCGTGCAGGCCTGGGCGCAAAGCCGGGGCGCCGTCCTGATCTGCGGGCGCTACGAAGGCATCGACCAGCGCTTCATCGACAGCTGCGTGGACGCGCAGATCAGCCTGGGCGACTTCGTGCTGTCGGGCGGCGAGATCGCGGCGCTGGCGCTGCTGGACGCCGTGGCGCGCCTGCAGCCGGGCGTGCTGGGCGACGAGGGCAGCCACCAGCAGGACAGCTTCAACCCGGCCATCGACGGCCTGCTGGACTGCCCGCACTACACCCGGCCCGAGCGATGGCGCGGCCAGGACGTGCCGGCCGAGCTGCTGAGCGGCCACCACGCGCAGATCGAGCGCTGGCGGCGCGCGCAGCGCCTGGTGCTGACCGCGCGCGAGCGCCCGGCGCTGATCGCCGCCGCGCGCGCCGCCGGGCAGCTGAGCCGCCAGGACGAGCAGGTTCTGAAAGACGCCGCGCCCGAGCTATAATCAAAAGCTTTTCGATCCTCTGCCCGCCGCGGCCACGGCCAACCCGCCAAGCCGCCCCCAGCGTAGCGTGAGCACGATCGAGACGGGAAACGTGATGAACCTGATCCAAACCCTCGAGCAAGAGGAAATCGCCCGCCTGGGCAAGAACATCCCCGACTTCGCCCCCGGCGACACGGTGATCGTCAGCGTCAACGTCGTCGAAGGCAGCCGCAAGCGCGTGCAGGCCTACGAGGGCGTGGTG
>JAKOWB010000187.1 GCA_029781795.1 Pseudomonadota bacterium
CCTGCGCGAGCTGCAGGCGCTGTTTGCCGGCGAGCTGGGGCCGGACACGCTCAAGGCGCTGCTGCTGGAGCTGCAGGACGACTGGGCGCAGCGCGGCGTGGAGCTGGTGGCCGTGGCCAGCGGCTGGCGCTTTCAAAGCCGCCCCGAGCTGCGCGAGTACCTCGACCGCCTGCACCCCGAAAAGCCGCCCAGGTACACCCGCGCCACGCTGGAGACGCTGGCCATCATCGCCTACCGCCAGCCCGTCACGCGCGGCGACATGGAGGACATCCGCGGCGTCACCATCAACTCGCTGCTGCTCAAGCAGCTGGAGGACCGCGGCTGGGTCGAGGTCATCGGCCACCGCGAGACCGTCGGCCGCCCGGCGCTGTACGCCACCACGCGCCAGTTCCTGGACGACCTGGGCCTGCAGTCGCTGGAGCAGCTGCCCATGCTGGAGGACGCCGCCGAGCCCGTGCCCGGCATGTTCGAGGCGCTGCAGGACGAGGCGCCGGCGGCGGCCGATCCAGCCATCGATCAGGTGCCCGCCGAGGCCGATCCTGCGCCCCCCATTGCCGATACCGCCGCAGACGCCCCCGAAGAAAGCCCGACGCCATGAACCCCCAGGACAGCACCCCCCCGCCGCCGGATTCGGATCAAAACAAGGCTCCAGTCGGCACGGATCAAGCCCAACCAGCTATCGATAAAATAGCAATCGAGGCGCCGGCCACGCCCGCCCCAGGCGCCGACGACGATGCGCCCGTGGCCTTCGACGACCTGGTCTCCGGGCGCTTCGACGAGCAGGCCGTCGCGCCCGCCGCGCCGACCAAGCGCGTGCTGCTGCCCCAGCCCGAAAGCCCGAAGCTGCACAAGGTGCTGGCGCAGGCGGGGCTGGGCTCGCGCCTGGAGATGGAGCAGCTCATCTTGCAAGGGCGCATCACGGTCAACGGCCAGCCGGCGCACATCGGCCAGCGCGTGCAATTCGGCGACCAGGTCAAGATCAACGGCAAGCCCATCCATGTGCGCATCGCGCCGCCGCCGGCGCGCGTGCTGGCCTACCACAAGCCGGTGGGCGAGGTGGTCACGCACGACGACCCGGGCAACCGCCCCACGGTGTTCCGCAAGCTGCCGCGCCTGCAGCAGGGCAAGTGGCAGTCGGTGGGCCGGCTCGATTTGAACACCGAAGGCCTGCTGCTGTTCACCACCTCGGGCGAGCTGGCCAACCGCCTGATGCACCCGCGCTTCGGCCTGCAGCGCGAATACGCCGTGCGCGTGCTGGGCGCGCTCACCGACGAGGAAAAGCAGCGCCTGCTGGACGGCGTGCAGCTCGACGACGGCCTGGCGCAGTTCGGCGCCATCACCGAGGAAGGGCAGGGCGAGGGCGCCAACCAGTGGTACCGCGTCACCATCGGCGAGGGGCGCAACCGCGAGGTGCGCCGCATGATCGAGGCCGTGGGTCACGCCGTCAGCCGCCTGATCCGCATCCGCTACGGCGCCATGATGCTGCCGCGTGGCCTGCGCCGCGGCCAGTGGATGAAGCTGGGCGAGCGCGACATCCGCGCCTTGGGCGAGGCCTCGGGCACGCCCGAGCACGTCATCCGCGGCGGGCGCGACCCCGAAGCCGCGCGGCCCGAGCCCGCCAGGCGCGGACGGGCCGATCGCAGCCGCAGCAGCGGTCCGCGCCCCAACCTGAGCGCGCCGCCCCGCGTGCCCGCCCCCGCGCCGCGCCGCCGCGAGG
>JAKOWB010000189.1 GCA_029781795.1 Pseudomonadota bacterium
CCGGCGGCATCATGGCCATCCTCGGCGAGCTCAACCGCGCCGGCCTGCTGCACACCGACGTGCCCACCGTGCACAGCAAGACCCTCGGCGAAGCCCTGACCGTGTGGGACGTGATGCAGGCCCACGACGCCGGCGTCTTCCAGTTCTACAAGGCCGCGCCGGGCGGCGTGCCGACCCAGGTGGCCTTCAGCCAGTCGCGCCGCTGGAAGGAACTGGACCTCGACCGCGAGACGGGCGTGATCCGCGACGCCGAGCATGCCTTCTCCAAGGACGGCGGCCTCGCCGTGCTGAAGGGCAACCTCGCGCTCGACGGCTGCATCGTGAAGACCGCCGGCGTCGACGAGTCCATCCTGGTCTTCGCCGGCCCCGCCCGCGGGTTCGATAGCCAGGACGCCGCCGTGGCCGGCATCCTCGGCGGCCTGGTCCAGGCCGGCGACGTGGGGGTGATCCGCTACGAGGGCCCCAAGGGCGGCCCCGGCATGCAGGAGATGCTCTATCCCACCAGCTATCTGAAGTCGAAGGGCCTGGGCAAGGCCTGCGCCCTGATCACCGACGGCCGCTTCTCCGGCGGCACCTCCGGCCTCTCCATCGGCCACGTCAGCCCCGAGGCGGCCGAGGGCGGCCTCATCGCCCTGGTCGAGACCGGCGACCGGATCGAGATCGACATCCCGGGGCGCAGCGTGCGCCTGGCGGTGGACGAGGCGGTGATCGCGGAGCGGCGCGCGGCGATGGAGGCGAAGGGCGCCGCGGCCTGGAAGCCGGCCGCGCGCGAGCGCAAAGTGAGCACGGCGCTCAGGGCCTACGCGGCCTTTGCGACGAGCGCGGCGATGGGGGCGGTTAGGAGGGTGTGAGGGGGGCCATCGGCCCCTCCTCTTCCCCTAGGCAATTGCGCGGACAGCGGGGTCCGGTAACCTGGCGCCCGCATGCCGCGCTTCTGGTGGGTCAATCACAGGCAGACGCACCGTCAAGAGATCGACGGCCAGTACCTGTGGTCGCCCAAGCGCAAGTCCAACGGCGCCTACAACGAGTTCCGCCGCAAGGTGCAGGCCGTCGAGCGCGCCTGCCGCGTCACCGGCATCGACAACCCCGCCCTGCTGATCGCCAGCCACATCAAGCCCTGGCGCGTCTGCCCCACCGCCGAGGAGCGCCTGGACGGCCAGAACGGCCTCATGCTGACCCCCGACGTGGACGTGCTGTTCGACCGGGGCTTCATCAGCTTCCAGGACGACGGCGAGGTGCTGGTGTCAGAGCGCGTGGAGACGCGCGACCTGAGGCGGCTGGGGCTGGGGCACCTGCGGTCGCTGGACGAGCTGGGTTTTGGGGAGGCGCAGCGCGGGTGGGGGACGGCGGGGTTTGCTTTGGGGCAGCAGCGGTATCAGGACTATCACCGGAGCCAGGTGTTTGTTTAGTGACGGGGGCTACGGCGAATGCAGCTACGTTCGCTTCGAGCGGAGACAACAGCGCCTGAGGCTGCGCGCGAACATGGGCCTCGCTCTTCAAACAATGTCTGCACGATAGTCTACTTAGATAACTGACAACACCTCAGCATTTTTTCTTCTAGACTATCCGCCTTCTCTTTAAGAGGCTTCAAACGCCTCCTAACATCTAAAGACAGCGAAAATATCGTGACTATAGCCGGAATGATCGAAAGCGCTATAATTAAAACTGCACTCCAACTTTCTGTTATTTTTTCTTGCGCCATTATCGATATAAAAATGAGGACACCCACCAGAACGACGGCAATTGCACTATTAAAAAACAGATACTTCATATGCTCATTATGTAATCTCACCCTAAATATATCGTAGTCTCCTTCAAGTTGGAAAAACTCACCAATTAGTGAGTCCGATTGGTTTTGCGTGATCAACGGTAAAAGGCTTCTCGCTCTATCTATTGACCGCACCAAACGAGCTATGCCCGCGCCTCCATACATCTGCAAAAGCGCGGCTCCGGCATGAAGGCCGACTCCCAGTTGCACTAAGCTGGAGAGATCTCCATAATTCATCCATACCTCCAGTTGGGCGATCGCATGACCTACTATCAAAATGTGCTAGACACACTTTTACAAGCGCGGTCTTTGACGAAAGCAACGTTATCCCGCCGCCTGGAGCTAACAGAAGCGCAGCTACAACACGAGTTAGATAGAAGTCCCGAACCAAAGCAAAGCATCATCAAAGCTATTGCCAAGGAACTTGTAGTTCCTGTTTTCACATTTTACATGCGAAAACTACCAGAAGTTGACAATATATTACTAGATTTTCGCTCAGAAAATCCAGAATATCGAGAAAAAACACGAGAAACTTTGGAGTCAATTGAATTTTCTAAAGGAATTCAAAATACAGCGAAGCTACAAAAAACGAATCGGGCAAAGATTCTTCCACATTTTCAGATTGGATCAAATAAAGATGTAGCGCGCTTTGCTCTAGCTATAAGAGAGCATTTAGGAATATCTATAGAAGATCAAACTGAATCAAGAGATGATAAAGTCTTCTATGTGTTGTGCCGAAAGAAAATTGAATCTCACGGAATTTTTGTTCTGCACGATAGCTTTCCGAGAGAGGATGGAAGTGGTTATTGTCTATCAGACCCAAAGCATCCTGTCATTGTAATAAATACAAAAAATCAAACGCAGGGGCGGCGCCTATTCACACTAATCCACGAATTAGCTCACGTACTAATGGGTGTGTCAGGCATCTCCGATCCCTTTGTCAGGAGAAATGATATTGAGCGCGCCTGCAATCGTTTTGCGGGATATTTTTTAGTTCCTAAGCGATATGCACCACGCTTGCTTGGGAACTTGGTCCCGGCGAAAGAGCCCGGAACAGACGATGTTCGAGCAGCATCACGCAAACTGAAAATAAGCCAAGAAGCTACTGTTCTTAGGCTTGAGCAGCTTGGCTACTATAGCGAAGGAAGCTACGCAAACTGGAAGCGTCTAGTCTCCAATTCGAACCCCGATAACTTCCGACAAGGTGGGGGGTCTGGCAAGCCTCCGGAACAAGAAAAAGTAAAACTAGCTAAATACGGATTCAATTTTGCCAAAATATTTGGCGAAATGCTTAATGATAGTAATATAGATGAAATAAACTTGTACCGAGTAAGTGGACTTAAACCTAAATACCAAAAATCCTATTTTGATTTCGTAAAAACTATTACCGACGCCGATCTTGGTGAGATCGCCGATGAGTAAAGGGGAAAAATTCTACGAAGGCGTAGTTGACACTGCTGGTCTTCTAGCTATTTCAGAAACAACGGGTAACGTTAGAACTGCTCTCTTAGAAAGATTGAAAGACGGAAGTATTTGTATTCTTTCTTGTGTCTGGACAGAGTTTGAATTGCTGTTTTCGGAAGAAGCTGAGAATCTAGCGCCACACATCTTGAGTAAACATTCCACAAATTTGGCACTTAAGGTGGGCGCCGCTCGCATGGCTGAAAAACTAAATTCTGGCTTTCACCGAGGAGCATACGATGACGGCACTGAACTCTACGCAGCTTCAATGGCACACTCCTGTGGCTGCCCTATTATTACTAAGGACGTTCAATTTGAACGATACGAAGAGCTCGGTTGCGACGTAGTAGACCCAACTACGTGGATTGCAGGCCTGGACGATTAATCTTGAGAGAGATTCTCCCCCTCACTCCCACTCAATCGTCCCCGGCGGCTTGCTCGTCACGTCGTAGACCACCCGGTTCACCCCCCGCACCTCGTTGATGATGCGCGTCGCAACCGCCGCCAGAAACGCGTGGTCGAAGGGATAACTGTCCGCCGTCATGCCATCCGTGCTGGTCACCGCGCGCAGGGCCAGCACGTGGTCGTAGCTGCGGGCGTCGCCCATCACGCCCACCGTCTTCACCGGCAGCAGCACGGCGAAGGCCTGCCAGATGGCGGCGCAGAGTCCTCCCTCTCACCGCCCCACCACCCCCTCCGCCCCGATCTCCGCCAGGCTGGCGCAGCCGGCCAGCCGCATGGCCGTGACCAGTTCTTCCTGCAGCAGGCCGAGGACGCGGGAGACTCCCGCGCGGCCTGAGTCGGCGAGGCCCCAGACCACGGGGCGGCCGAGGAGGACGGCGTCGGCGCCGAGGGCCAGGGCGGCGAAGACGTGCTCGCCGCGGCGCACGCCGCCGTCGATCAGCAGAGGGGCGCTGTGGCCGGCGGTGTCCAGCGCCCGGCGCACGGCGGGCAGCATGTCGAGCGCGGCGGGCGCGCTGTCGAACTGCCGGCCGCCGTGGTTGGAGAGGATGAGGCCGGAGACGCCGCAGTCGAGGGCGCTGAGCGCGTCCTCGGCGCGCAGCACGCCCTTCAGCCACAGCGGCAGGGGCGAGGCGGCGGCCAGGTCCTTGAGGCGGGCCCAGTCGAGGCTGGGGTCCTTGGCCTGCTCGAAGGCCAGCAGGCTGGCGGCAGCGTCGCGCGCCAACCCCTCGAGGTGCGGCAGGGGCAGGCCCTCGGCCAGTTGGAAGCGGTTGCGGATGTCGCGCTCGCGCCGGCCCGACACCGGGGCATCGACGGTCAGCACGATGGCGGCGAAGCCGGCCGCCGCGGCGCGGTGCATCAGCGCCTCGGTCCGCGCGCGGTCCTTCAGGGCATAGAGCTGGAACAGCGCGAGGCCGCCGTCCCCGCCGCCGTCTGCCTTGTCGGCCGCGTCGCCTGCTTCGCCCCGGAACGCGGCGCCGATCGCCTCCAGCGGCGTGTTGGAGAGCGTCGAGAGCACCATGCCGAGGCCGAGCTGCCGCGCCGCGGCGGCGACGGCGCGCTCGCCCTCGTCATGCACCAGGCGGTTCATCGCCGTCGGCGCCACCAGGATCGGCGCGGCCAGGCGCCGGCCGAGCAGGTGGCAGGCGGTGGAGACCCGCGCCACGTCGACCAGCACGCGCGGGGCGAAGCGCACCTCGTCGAAGGCGGCGGCGTTGCGCGCCAGCGCGCGCTCGTCCCCGGCGCCGCCGGCGAAGTAGCCGAAGACCGCCGGGGTCAGCCTGCGCCGCGCCGCCGCCTCGAAGTCGGCGAGGGTCAGCGGCGCCTCGGCCCGCGCCCGGCGGGCATGCACGGCCAGGTGCGGGGCGACGCGGGCGCCGGCCTCCACCGCCGCGCCGGCCTCGACGATGGCGAGGCTGCCGACCTCGGCGCCGGCGCCGACCGTCGCGGGGCGGAAGATCAGCGTGCGGCGTTCGACCGAATGGCCGAAGACCAGCGCGCGGTGGTCCAGCAGCGCGCCGGCGCCGATCGTCTTCAGGTCGTACTCGCTGCCGAGCGAGGAGCAGAAGAGGCAGGCGCCGCGCCCGACCCGGGCGCCCAGCGCGCGGTAGAGCCAGGGCAGGACATGCGTGCCGCGCAGCAGCAGCAGGCTCTGCTCCAGGTCCATCACCAGCGCCTCCAGCGCCAGCCAGCGCACCCAGACGGCGCCATAGGCCGGGTGCTCGCCGGGGCGGACCCGCCCCAGCAGCGCCCACTTGGCCAGCGGCAGCAGCAGCAGCTTCACCCCGCGCGCCAGCAGCAGCAGCGCCGGCAGCAGCAGGATCAGCGCCAGCGGCGCCGGGGCGAGCCAGCCGACCAGCAGGCCGAAGAGCAGCAGGCCGGGCACCTGCCCGCCCACCACCAGCAGCGTCTGCAGCGCGACCAGGGCGGCCTGTAGCCGGGCATAGGCGGCGGGCGCGACGCTGTCGGGCGCCAGGTCCGCGGCGCCGACCACGCGCGGCGGGCGCCCCACGGCGATGACGCCGGCCGGCGCCGGGTCGCCCCGGCCCAGGCGGCTGAGGTCGCCCAGCAGGCTGCCGGCGCCGAGGCGCGCGCCGTCCTGCAGCACGCAGGAGTTGGCGACGATGGCCCCGGCCTCCAGCGTCACCTCGCCGAAGACCGAGACGTTGCCCGCCAGCAGGGCCCGGTCGCCGAGCGTGAGGCGCGCGGGCGCCGCGACATAGGGCGCGGCCAGCACCGGGCGGCGGCCGACGCGGGCGCCCAGCGCGCGGTAGACCCAGCCCAGGGCCTGCGACATGACCCAGAGGCGCAGGAACTGCGGAAAGAAGGGCACGTCGATCAGCCGCGCATAGAGCCAGGGGCCGGCGCGCCCGATGCGCTTCAGCAGCACCACCAGCAGGAAGTAGGCCGCCGGGATGACCAAGGCGACGGCGAGCGCGACGCCGAGGAAGAAGCGCGGCCCGGCCTCGCTGCCGTGGCCGGCGGCAAGGCGCAGCAGCGAGGGCAGGCGCCCGGCGATCCACTCGGTGAAGAGGATGCCGGCGGCGAGGGCCGCCGCCGCGGCATAGGCGACCAGCAGGTAGCCGGCGGCGCGCAGCAGGGCATTGGGGCGCGGCGGCAGCGGCGGCGCCCCGCCGTCCGGCGCGGCATCCAGTGCCCGCACCCGCCCGCCCGCCGGCACCGCCGTGTCGCCGAGGACCGAGGCCTGCGGCTCCACCACGCAACGCTCGCCCAGGGTCACCGGCGCCAGCAGCAGCGCCCCGTCGCTGAGCCGCGCCGGCTGCAGGTTGGCGTCGTGCCCGACCCAGGCGCCGGCGCCGATCGTCACCAGGTCGAGGTCCTGCAGGTCGACCGCCTCCAGCCGCGCGCCGGCACCGATCCGCGCGCCGCAGAGCCGGTAGAAGGCGTTCAGCAGCGCCGTGCCGCGCAGCGCGCCCAGCGGGTACTCCAGGCAGCGGAAGAGGTTGTTCACCATCATCCAGCGGTGATAGCGCCCGCTCCACAGCGCGACGCGGCCGGGCCGGGCGCGGCCGAGGATCGCCCACTTCAGCAGCAGGGCGGTCAGCATCGAGAGCAGCAGCGCCGCGCCGATCCCCAGCGGCGCCAGCAGGAACAGCCCCCAGCGCCCGAGCGGGCCGGAGAGAGCGTCCAGCAGCAGCAGCAGCGGCACCACCCCGGCGGCATAGACCAGCGGGCGCAGCAGCAGGCCGAGGGCCTGGACCGGCAGGCGCAGCGGCGCCGGCAGCGGGCGCCCCTCGATCGGCGCCTCGGCCTGCGCCGGCGGCGGCGGCACGGCCTCCACCTTGCGCTCTGGCGGCGGCGCCCTGTCGAGCGTCTCGAGGTAGCCCTCCAGCGCCGCGACGGTCGGATGCTCGTAGAGCAGTGAGGCCGGCAGCGGCCGGCCCAGCCGCGCCTGCAATCTCTCGATCAGGTCCAGCGCGCCCAGCGAGTCGAGGCCGCCGTCGAACAGCGAGCGCTCGCGCGGGAAGTCGCCGAGGCCCGCCGCCGCCAGCGCGCCGCGCAGCACCGTGCCTACCGGCTCGGCCGGCGTCGCCGCGGGCCTCGCCTCGGGGGCGGCCGCCGGCGCCGGGCCCTGCGCCAGGATCTGCTCGCGCAGGATCATCTTGCGGATCTTGCCGGTCGGCGTCAGCGGCAGCGCATCGAGGAAGTGGATGCGGCGCGGGCACTTGTAGCTGGCGAGGAGCTGGCGGCACCAGCTGGCGATCCGCGCCGCGTCCAGCCCCGCCTCGCCGCGCACCACGGCCAGCTCCACCACCTCGCCCAGGTCGGGGTGCGGCATGGCGAAGGCGGCGCACTGCTGCACGCCCTTCAGGCGATAGACGATGGCCTCGACCTCGCCGGCGAAGACGTTCTCGCCGCCGACGTTGATCATGTCCTTGCTGCGGCCGGCAATGTGCAGCTCGCCGTGCTTGTCCAGCTTTCCGAGGTCGCCGCTGAGGTAGAAGCCCTCGGCGGTGAAGGCGCCCTCGCGCGGCGGCACCACCTTGCCCTCGGCGATCTCAGCGCTGAAGACGTTGGGCCCACGGATCGCGATCTCGCCGATGGTGCCGCCCGGCACCGCGCGGTGCTCCTCGTCCAGGATCGCGAGCTCCAGCCCCGGCAGCACCGTCAGGCCGCGCGGCGAGGGGCTCTGCGTCTCGTTCTTGAAGGCGACGTGGCAGGTCGCCTCGGTCATGCCGTAGCCCTGGATGAAGTCGCAGTCGAAGAGCTCGGAGGTCTGCCGCACCAGGGTTCGGTCGGGCGCCGCGCCGCCGGTCAGGATCCAGCGCAGCTTCGGGAAGTCGCGGCCCTCGGCGACACCCGAATGCACCAGCAGCTTCAGCAGCGAGGGCACGATCTTGCAGATCGTGACCTCCGCCTCGGACAGCAGCGCCACGCCCTGGCGGAAGTCCAGCGGGTTGGCCAGGAAGACGTGCCGCGCGCCCAGCAGCGTGGCGATCCAGACGAAGGCCGCGTCGCCGACGTGGAACATCGGACCGAAGTGGCCCCAGCAGTGCTGGTCCGTCGCCTCGAGGTCCAGCGCCTGCATCGAGGCCAGGCAGTGCGACAGCACGCTGGCGTGCGTGTGCAGGATCATCTTCGGCTCGCCGGTGGTGCCGGAGGTGCCGAAGCCCTGCAGGTGCTGGTCCGGCGTCGGCGCGGGCAGCGGCGCCTCGGCCGGCCCGGACAGCAGGTTGTCCCAGGCGAGGTGCCGCGCCTTCGGCGCGACGGGGCAGATCCGGTCGAGCCAGACGATGGTGTGGACCGGCAGCGCCTCCCAGTCGAGCTGCGCCAGGCGCTCGGCGAACGCGCTGCTGGTCACCAGCACGCCGGCGCCTGACGTGCGGAAGATGCCGGCCAGTTCCTGCGGTGCCAGGCGGTGGTTGGCGGGAAACAGCACCGAGCCGCTCAGCGCCGCGGCGTAGTAGAGCTCCAGCAGCTGGAAGGAATTGGGCAGCAGCGTGCCGACCACCGGATGCGCGCCGCGCAGCGCGGCCAGCGCCGGGGCGAGGCGGCGGACGCGCGCCCCGGACTCGCCATAGGTGATCCAGCCCGCGTCGGTCTGATAGGCCGGGCGCGTGGCGAACTGCGTGAAGACATGGTGCAGCGCGCCAGCCATCTCGCTGTACGCCGGGCGTTCCAGGGGCGTCGGCGCCGCCTGGCGCGGCAGCTCGCCGCGGAAGCGCTCGGCCAGCAGCATGCCGAGCGCGCGGTAGAGGCGCCCGCCGAAGCGCGGCCGCTCCTCGATGCGCCGCTCCAGGTCGGCGCGCGCGATGCGCAGCACGCTCGAGGCGACGGCGGCGGAGACATGCGCCGAGGCCGGGCGGGAATCGAGGAAGGAGATCTCGCCCACCAGCTCGCCGGCCTCGACGAAGGCGCGCGTGCCCTCGACGCCCGCGAGCTGCACCGCCAGGCGCCCCTCGAGCAGCACGAAGAGTCCCTCGGGCCGCCCGCCCTGTTCGATGATGCGCTCGCCCGGCGCCAGGCGCAGCTGACGGCCGACCGACAACATCCACTCGACGTCGTCCTGCTCCAGCGCACCCAGGAACGCACTGAGTTCGACCATGTCCCCCTGCCCCGCCCTGAATGGCGCGAGCCGCTGCGTTTGGCCGCTCTACAATCGGGGCGTCACTGTTGGGGAATCGCCGGCCGGCCGCAAGGCTCCAGGGCGGCGGACCCTTTCACGGATCAGCGCTTTGCGGTCACGTCGGGGTGAGGCGCCGCGCTCACTCCCACTCGATCGTGCCGGGCGGCTTGCTGGTCACGTCGTAGACCACGCGGTTGACGCCGCGCACCTCGTTGATGATGCGGGTCGCGACGCCGGCCAGGAAGGCGTGGTCGAAGGGGTAGCTGTCGGCGGTCATGCCGTCCGTGCTGGTCACCGCGCGCAGCGCCAGCACGTGGTCGTAGCTGCGGGCGTCGCCCATCACGCCGACGGTCTTCACCGGCAGCAGCACGGCGAAGGCCTGCCATATGGCATCGTAGAGGCCGGCCTTGCGGATCTCCTCGATGTAGATGGCGTCGGCCTTGCGCAGGATGTCGGCCTTCTCGCGGCTGACCGGGCCGGGGATGCGGATGGCGAGGCCGGGGCCCGGGAAGGGATGGCGGCCGACCAGGCTGTCGGGCAGGCCGAGCTCGCGGCCCAGCGCGCGCACCTCGTCCTTGAAGAGCTCGCGCAGGGGCTCCACCAGCTTCAGCTTCATGCGCTCGGGCAGGCCGCCGACGTTGTGGTGGCTCTTGATCGTGACCGAGGGGCCGCCGGTGAAGGAGACGCTCTCGATCACGTCGGGATAGAGCGTGCCCTGGGCCAGGAACTGGGCGTCGCCGACCTTGGCGGCCTCGGCGTCGAAGACCTCGATGAAGGCGGCGCCGATGATCTTGCGCTTCTGCTCCGGGTCCTCGACCCCGGCGAGGCGGCCGAGGAAGAGCTCGCTCGCGTCCTTGGCCACCAGCGGGATGTTGTAGTGGTTGCGGAAGAGCTCCACCACCTGCGTCGCCTCGTTCGCGCGCAGCAGGCCGTGGTCGACGAAGATGCAGGTGAGCTGCTCGCCGATCGCCTCGTGGATCAGCACCGCGGCGACCGAGGAATCGACACCGCCCGAGAGGCCGCAGATCACCCTGCCCTTGCCGACCTGTCTGCGGATCGCCTCGACCGCCTGCTGGCGGAAGGCCGCCATGGTCCAGTCGCCGGCGCAGCCGCAGATGCGCTTGACGAAGTTGGCCAGCAGCTTCGCGCCGTCCGGCGTGTGCATCACCTCGGGGTGGAACTGCACGCCGTAGAAGCCGCGCGCCTCGTCCGCCACCATGGCATAGGGCGCGCCTTCGCTGACGCCGATCACCTTGAAGCCCTTGGGCAGCACCACGACGCGGTCGCCGTGGCTCATCCAGACCTGGTGCTTCTCGCCCTTGGCCCAGAGGCCCCGGGTCAGCGCCGTCTCCTCGGTGATCTCGACGAAGGCGCGGCCGAACTCCTGGTGGTCCGAGGGCTCGACCTTGCCGCCGAGCTGGGCGGCCATGAGCTGCTCGCCGTAGCAGATGCCGAGCACCGGCAGGCCGGCCTGCCAGACATGCTCCGGCGCGCGCGGCGTGTGCGACTGGGTGGTCGAGGCCGGACCGCCGGACAGGATGATGCCCTTGGGGTGGAAGGCCGCCACGCGCTCGGCCGGCGCGTTGTTGAAGGGCCAGACCTCGCAGTAGACCCCGGCCTCGCGCAGGCGCCGCGCGATGAGCTGCGTCACCTGGCTGCCGAAGTCGAGGATCAGGATGCGGTCGCCGCCCGGCGCCACGGTCGGGGCGGCGGCGGCGGTGGAGTCGGTCCGGTCTGGCATGGCGGGCAAGAAACCAGAGGGGCGCGGAAGAGTCCAGAAGGGGGGCTACTTCCCCTCTCCCGCACATCTTTCCGTCATGGCCGGGCTTGACCCGGCCATCCAGGTCCTTGTTGACGACGGCGGAGAAAACCTGGATGCCCGGGTCAAGCCCGGGCATGACGGTGGAGGGATGGGAGCGGAGAGGAGCGCTCCCCCTACGCCGTCGCCCTTGCCCGGCCCTCCGTATCCGGCAGCAGCCAGGCGAGGATGCCGAGCGCCGGCAGGAAGGCGCAGACCTGATAGACCGTCTCGACGCTGGTGGCGTCGGCTAGCGCGCCGAGCAGCGCGGCGCCGAGGCCGCCGAGCCCGAAGGCGAAGCCGAAGAAGAGGCCGGAGACCATGCCGATGCGGTGCGGCAGCAGCGACTGGGCATAGACCACGACGGCCGAGAAGGCCGAGGCCAGCACCAGCCCGATCACCAGCGACAGCGCGATGGTGGCGGTCAGCCCGACATGGGGCAGCGCCAGGGTGAAGGGCAGCACGCCCAGGATCGAGCCCCAGATCACCTTGCGCCGGCCGATGCGGTCGCCGATCGGCCCGCCGGCCAGGGTGCCGGCCGCCACCGCGCCGAGGAAGGCGAAGAGGCAGAGCTGCGCGTCACGCGCCGGCAGGGCGAAGTGCTCCATCAGGTAGAAGACATAGAAGGTGTTGATCGAAGCCAGGTAGAAGTACTTCGACAGCAGCAGCAGCAGCAGCACGGCGATGGCCTTGCCGACCTGGCGGCGGCTGAGCGCGCTCTCGCGCCCCGCCCCCTTCTTGCGCGGCCGGGCATGGCCGTTGCGGCTGTACCAGCGGCCGAGGCCGGTCAGCACCGCCATGCCGACCAGCGCCGCCAGCGCGAACCAGGCGAGGCTGCCGCGCCCCAGCGGCAGCACGACGAAGGCCACCAGCAGCGGCCCCAGCGCCGAGCCGACGTTGCCGCCGACCTGGAAGATCGACTGCGCCAGGCCATGCGCCCCGCCCGAGGCCAGGCGCGCCAGGCGCGAGGTCTCGGGGTGGAAGATCGAGGAGCCGACGCCCAGCAGGGCGCCCCCCAGCAGCAGCAAGCCATAGCTCGGCGCGAAGGCCAGGGTGATGAGTCCGGCCATGGAGAAGCCCATGCCGACCGGCAGCGAATAGGGCTGCGGGCGCGCGTCGGTGAAGAGCCCGACCAGCGGCTGCAGGATCGAGGCCGAGAGCTGATAGACCAGCGTCAGGATGCCGATCTGCGTGAAGGTCAGGTCGAAGCCGCTCTTGAACACCGGATAGCTGGCGGTGAAGAGCGACTGCATGGAGTCGTTGAGGAAGTGGCAGAGGCTGGCCGCCAGCAGCACGCGGAAGGACAGCGAGCCGGCGGCGGCGGGACGGGACAGCGCGACCTGGGACATCGGCGGGGCACCTGCTTGCGAAGAACTCGCAAGAAAGCTAGAGAGTGCCCAGGCGACCCGCCACCGCAAGAGGGCCGCTGACCTACGAGACTGGGCCAATGTCGACCCTGAACCACATCGAGCGCTTCCTGGGCGACGCGGCGCGCCCGGTGATCCCGCTGCTGAACGACTATCCCGACGGCCACGCCATCCCGCCGCACGAGCACCGGCGCGACCAGCTGCTCTATGGCGCCGCCGGCGTGGTCGAGGTCGGCACGCCCGAGGGGCGCTGGGTCATGCCGCCGCAGCGCGGCCTCTGGATTCCCGCCGGGGTGACGCACCAGGTGCGCATGCTGGGCCGCGTGCGGATGCAGAGCCTCTACTTCGAGCCCGGCAGCCTCGGTGCCATGCCCGGCACCTGCCAGGCGCTCGGCATCACGCCCTTCATGCAGGCCCTGCTGGCCGAGGCCGTGGCGCTGGGCGTCACCTACGCGCCGACGCCGCGCGCGCTGGCGTTGCTGGACTTGATCCGCCACGAGCTGCCGCGCCTGCCGGCCCTGCCGCTGTCGCTGCCCCTGCCGCCGCCGGGGCCGCTGGCACGCCGCTGCGAGGCCTTCCTGCGCCGGCCCGACGCGCACGCGGCGATCGATGCCTGGGCGGCGGCCCTCGGCCTCAGCCGGCGCAGCTTCACCCGCCACTTCCGCCAGCAGACCGGCGTCAGCTTCGTCGCCTGGCGGCAGCAGGCCTGCCTGGTCGCCGCCCTGCCCCGCCTCGCCGCCGGCGAGAGCGTCACCGCCATCGCCGGTGACCTCGGCTACGACAACCCCGCCGCCTTCACCACCATGTTCAAGCGCGCGCTGGGCGCGCCGCCCAGGGCCTATGTTCGTCCGAACGGCTGAGGCGTAGAGCTCGCTCCCCGCCCCCACCTTTCCCCCTCCCCGCCGCGCCTCCGCCGCGATCCCACGCGATCCCTGCCCTCCGGTCGTCAACCGGAAGAGGGACTTCAACGATGAGCGATCCGATCTCGACAGGCGAGGCGCCCGAGCCCGCGGCGACCGGCGGGCCGCTGCTGCCCTTGCCGGCCTGGGCGTGCAATCCGCTGCTGCGCCAGGGCTTGGTGCTGGGCCTGCTGGCGATCCTTTTCCTGCTGCCCATCGGCCTGCTGACCGACCTGGTGCAGGAGCGGAGCTGGCGGCAGCAGAGTGTGACCGACGAGATCGGCCGCCTCTGGGGCCCGCCGCAGACCTTCGTCGGCCCGCTGCTGGCGGTGCCGGTGGTGGAGGCTGGCGGCGGGCGCGGCCTGCTGCTGATACTGCCGGAGACGCTGGTGCTCGAGGCCACGCTGACGCCGGAGAAGCGCCATCGCGGCCTCTTCGAGACCCTGGTCTATGGCGCGGCGGTGAAGGCCGAGGCGCGCTTCCGCCTGCCGACGCCCGAGAGTCTGGGCCTGCAGGCGCGGCAGATCCTCTGGTCGGAGGGGCGCCTGATGGTCGCCGCCTCCGCCCTCACCGGCATCGCCGGCAGCGTCGCCGTGCAGCGCGAGGGCGGCAGCACGGCGCAGCTCCGTCCCGCCACGCTGCTGCCGGGCCAGGGTACGCTGGAAGCGCCGCTGCCGGACCTGGCGCCCGGCGCCACGCCGGCCGTCTCCTTCGCCCTGACCCTGAACGGCAGCGGCGCCTTCTATGCCGCGCCGGCCGGCGAGACCACGCGGCTCAGCCTCAGCGCCGCCTGGCCGCATCCCTCCTTCGGCGGCGCCGGCCTGCCCAGCGGCAGCTCGATCCGCGACGACGGCTTCACGGCGGAATGGCAGGCCAGCGCCTTCGCGGCGGGCCTGCCCCCGGTGCGGCACCTGCAGCCGCAGGAGCTCGAGTCCTCGCCGCTCTGGATGCTGCAGCAGGCGGCCATCGGCGTCGCCCTGGTGGAGCCGGTCGACGTCTACCTGATGAGCGAGCGGGCGGTGAAGTACGCGCTCTTCGTGCTGGCCCTCACCTTCGCCGCGGTCTTCCTCTTCGAGGCCGCGGGCAGGGCGCGGCTGCACCCGCTGCAGTACCTGCTGGTCGGCGCGGCCGAGACGCTGTTCTACCTGCTGCTGCTGAGCCTGACCGAGGCCATGGGCTTCGATGCCGCCTACACGCTGGCAAGCCTCGGCACGATCCTGCTGATCGCGACCTATCTCGGCTGGCAGCTCGGCCGCAAGCGCGGCCTGCTGCTGGCCGGCGGCCTGGCAGCGGTGAAGCTCTATCTCTACGTCACGCTGGCGAGCGAGGACTTCGCCCTGCTCTCCGGCTCGCTCGCGCTCTTCCTGCTGCTGGCCGCGGTCATGCTCGGCACGCGCAAGGTGGACTGGTACCGCGCGAAGACGGCGTAGCAAGCCCTCCGCCCTAACTCCCTCCCCCTTCACGGGGGAGGGTCGGGGTGGGGGTGGTCCTTTATGCGACTGTCGAGGTTCTGTTCATGCGGAAGGGACGGAATAAGAAAGCACCCCCTCCCAACCCTCCCCCGTGAAGGGGGAGGGCTAGGGATTCGGGGGAAGCGCCCCTTACCGCCTGACCAGCGCCGTCGCCACGCCGGCGCCCATCAGCAAGGTGCCGCCGGTGCGATTGACCCAGCGCTGCACCGCCGGACGGCGGATAGTGCGCCGCGCGGTCGAGGCGAGCAGGCCGTAGGCCACGGAGTTGATGACCGCCAGGGTCAAGAAGGTCGCTTCGAAGATCACGAGCTGCTGGAAGACCGGCCGCGCGGGATCGAGGAACTGCGGCAGGAAGGCGACGAAGAAGACCAGACCCTTGGGGTTCAGCGCCGTCACTGCGAAGACGTGCAGGAAGATGCGCCGCGGCCGCGCCTCGCTGGTGTCGGACTTGCCGAGTTCGCCCACCGGCGCGGTCCAGAGCTTGAAACCGAGGTAGACGAGATAAGCCGCGCCGACCCAGCGCAGGATGGTGAAGAGCTCCGCCGAGGCCGCCAGCAGCAGGCCGAGGCCGAGCAGCGAGCCGGTCATGGCGACGAAGTCGCCGGCCGCCACGCCGGCGACCGTGGCGCGCGCCGCCGCCCGCCCGTGCGTCAGCGCGTAGGAGATGATCAGCAGCACCGTGGGGCCGGGTATCAGCAGCAGCACGGTGGAAGCGGCGACGAAGGCGATCCAGTGTTCGAAGGACATGGGGTTTGCTCCCTGGTCGTAAGGACCAGGATCAATCCCCGTCGCCGCCAAAGGTGCAAGGGGGCTGTTGCCGGCCTCAGTCCGCCGCCCCGGCGAGGGGCGTATAGCCGAAGTCGGCGATGCCCAGCACCTTCGCCTCGCCGCCCATCCGCTCGATCGCCGCCGCCTGATCGCGGAAGGCGGCGGCGTTCGCCGCCTCGGGATCGACGATCTCGCGCAGTGCCGCCTCGCAGGCCGCGCGCTCGCGCGCATAGGCCGGGTCCTGCCCCAGGTCGCGGGATTCCAGCGGGTCCGCCTCGAGGTCGAAGAGCTCCGGCGGGTGGCCGACGTAGTGCACGTACTTCCAGCGCCCCAGGCGCAGCAGGAAGAAGCCGGTGACCGAGCCACCGTCGTGATACTCGCTGAAGGCCGGGCGCTCCGGCGCGTCCGCCGCCTGCGCCAGGTCGACAAGGGAACGGCCGGGCAGCGCCTCCTCCTCCGCGTCGGGCTTCAGGCCCGCGGCCTGCAGCACGGTCGGATAGACGTCGATCAGCGAGGCCGGCGTGGTAACGCGGCGGCCGGCCGGCACGCCCGGCCCGGCGACGAGCATCGGCACGCCGGCCGAGTGCTCGTACATGGTCGACTTGGCCCAGAGGCTGTGGCCGCCCAGGGAATCGCCATGGTCGCTGGAGAACACGACCGTCGTGCTCTCGCGCTGGCCGCTCTCGTCCACCGCGCGCAGCACTTCGCCGATGCAGTCGTCGACGAAGGAGACGAGGCCGTAATAGGCGCGCCGCGCCGCCATCGCGCTCTCGGGCGTGAAGCGCTCGTCATAGGGCAGCGCCTGGACCAGGCGCTCGATCACCGGATGGCGCGGGCCTTGCGCGCGCCACAGCGGCGCCGGCGGCAGGTCGACATTCTCGTAGAGCTTCAGGAAGGGCTCCGGCGCGATCAGCGGGAAGTGCGGCGAGACGAAAGAGACGAAGAGCGCGAAGGGCTCGTTCTTCTGCGCCGCGGCGCGGATCTCCGCCGCCGCCGCCCGGGCGATGCGCCGGTCGTAGCTGGTGTAGCTGGTCTCGCCGGCGCCGACCTCGACGCAGTAGTCGTAGCAGTCGAGCGAGACCGGCGGGTCGCGGCGCAGCACGGCGCGGGCCCAGCCGATGCCATCCTTCACATGCAGCGGCTCGACCTCGCGGCTGAAGCCGTTGTCGTCCTTGCTGCTGCGGAAGTGCAGCTTGCCGACCGACAGCACCTCGCGTCCCGCGTCGCGCAGGCGGTGCGCCCAGCTGCGATAGTCGCCGCGATAGGGCTCGGCGCTGTCCCAGGCGCCGACCTGATGCACATGCTGGCCGGTGTGCAGGCTGGCCCGCGCCGGCACGCAGATCGGCGAGGGCGTGTAGGCGTCGGTGAAGAGCGCGCCGCGCGCGGCGAGGGCGTCGAGGTTCGGCGTCCGCGCGAAGCGGTCGCCGTAGCAGCCGAGGATGCCGCGCTGATGCTCGTCGTCCAGGATGACGAGGATGTTGTTCGGACGCATGGGCTCCTCAGGCTGTGGCGGGTCAGCTTAGCCGCCGCGCCCAGCCCTTCGCCATGCTTCTCGCGAGGGTCAGCCCCGCAGGCCGTCCCAGCGGTAGGCGTACTCCAGCAGCTTCGTGCCGGCGAAGGGTTCGACCTGCTCGGCGACGCGCTGGCCGCCCAGGCGCTCGTAAAAGAAGCGCGAGGGATTCTCCGCCAGCACCCAGAGGTAGGCATCGCCGTGCCCCTCGCGCGCCAGGCCGGCCAGCAGCGACCGCAGCAGCGCGCGGCCCAGGCCCTGCCCCTGCCAGTCGCTGGCGACGTAGAGCGTCTGGATCTCGCCCGACGCGGGCGGCGGTTTGTTGCGCGCGACGCCCCAGGAGCCGAAGCCCACGACCTCGCCCGCCGGGTTCGTCGCCACCAGCACGCCCTGTCCCTTGGGCACGCGGCGCAGCAGCTTCTTCCAGCGCAGCGCCTGGCCCTGCACCGACATGCCGAGCAGGTAGTGGTCCGGCACCAGCCCGGCATAGGTCGCGCGCCAGGTCTCGACATGCACGCGGGCGATGGCCTCGGCGTCGTCCGGGCCGGCGGGGCGGACCGCGCCCTGGCCGATCACGCCGCCGCCTCGGGCGCCACCCGCTCCAGGATGGCGACGAAGAAGCCGTCGGTGCCGTGCACCTCGGGCCGCAGGGTCAGGCTGTCGCCCGCGCCGGCCGGCGGCGCGCCGCCGACGCTCTCGGTCCAGGCCGCCGCGATCGGCAGCGGGCGGAAGTCGGCGTGGCCGGCCAGGAAGCGCGCCACCTGCGCCTCGTTCTCCTCCGCCAGCAGCGAGCAGGTGACATAGGCGATGCGTCCGCCCGGCTTCACCAGGCGCGCGGCGCTGTCCAGGATTTCGGCCTGCAGCGTTTCGATGCGCGCCAGCTCCTCGGGCTCGGTGCGCCAGCGCGCGTCGGGATTGCGGCGCCAGGCGCCGGTGCCGCTGCAGGGCGCGTCGACCAGCACGCGGTCGAAGCTGGCCTTGTGGCGCTTCACCCAGGGATCGCGGTGCGTCGAGAGCGGCCGGCGCGTGACGTTGTGCGCCCCGGCGCGGCGCAGGCGCTCGCCGGCGCGCTCCAGCCGCTTCTCGAGCACGTCGCTCGCGGTCAGCGAGCCCTTGTTCTCCATCTCGCCGGCCAGGGCCAGGGTCTTGCCGCCGGCGCCGGCGCAGAAGTCCATGACCCGCATGCCGGGCCGCGCGCCCAGCAGCAGCGCGGCGAGCTGCGAGCCCTCGTCCTGCCGCTCCACCAGGCCGCCCTTGAAGGCGGCGGTGTCGGCGACGTTGGGCCGTCCGGTGAGGCGCAGGCCGAGCGGCGACAGCGGCGTCGGCTGCGGGTGCAGTCCCTCGGCCACCAGCGCCTGGATCGCCGCCTCGCGCGTCGCCTTCAGCCGGTTGACCCGCAGGTCGAGCGGCGCCTCCTCGGCCAGCGCGGCGAGCGTCGGCTGCGCGTCGGGGCCGAACTTCGGCAGCAGCCAGTCGGGGCACTCGCCGGCCACGGCCGGCGGCTGCTCGCGGTGGTCCAGCGGCGCGCGCTCCAGCTTCTCCAGTCGCGATTTTTCCTTGGGCGCCAGCGGCTCCGGCCCGAAGCGCTGGCCGCTGCAGAGCTGCGCCACGTCGCCGGCGCTGAGGCCGCCGACGATCACCAGCTCGGCCAGGGCGCGGCTCCGCTCGCTTTCGGCCAGGTGCACGCGCTGGCACCACCAGTCGAGGCGCGCGCGGCGGCGCAGCCGGTCATAGACCGCCTGGGTCAGGTGCCGCCGGTCTTTCGAGCCGATGTAGCGGCGGTCGCGCAGCCACTCGCTCACCACGGCGTCGGCCGGGCGCTTGTCGGCGGCGATGGCCTCGCTGAGTTCGATGGAAGCCTGCAGGAGGGCGGCGGGGGTCATGCCGCTGTCATGGCAGGTGGGAAGGAGATTGTCATCTCCCCCCTCTGCCTACTCGTAAAGCTCGTTCCTGTAGTGCCACTCCAGGCCCTCGTCGGCGGCCTGGATCTCCTCCTCGCGCATCCGCTTCGCTTCCTCGGTCTGCTCCAGGATCATGCGGGCGAGGCCGGGCAGCGTTTGGCGCGGCACCTGGGCCGCGGGGTCCCAGAGGCGCGCGCGGCGGAAAGCCTTGGCGCAGTGGAAGAAGACCTCATCCACGGCGACGACGATGCCGCACTTCGGCGCCTTGCCCTGCATCTCCAGCCCGGCCAGCAGCGCGGGATCGCGTGTCAGCCGCGCCTTGCCGTTGACGCGCAGCGTGTCGTCGAAGCCGGGAATCAGGAACAGCAGGCCGACCGAAGGGTTGGCCAGGATGTTGCTCAGGCTGTCGAGGCGGTTGTTGCCCGAGCGGTCGGGGATCAGCAGGTGGCGCTCGTCGATCACGCGCACGAAGCCCGACGGATCGCCGCGCGGCGAGACGTCGGCCGGCCCGCCCGGCGCCTGCGTCGCCAGGGTCAGGAAGGGCGACAGGGCGATGAAGCTGCGCGCGTGCTTGTCGAGGAAGCCGATCGACTTGCGCAGCGCCAGGCCTTCGGCCTGGCCATAGAGGGCGCGCAGCGCCGCCTCGTCGGCGATGTCGAAGCTCTGGCCGCCATCGGCGCTCATGAACCGCTCCTTTGCGAATGATTCGCGTGCCACCAGGGTAGCGGCCGGAACCCATCGCGGCCAGGGGCGTTTCGTGGGGCAGTGCAGGTGCGAACGCGCGCCCCGTATCCGAGAGGTCCCCCGATGACGCTGCGCCGCCTGCCGCTGCTCCTGACCGCCTCGCTGTTCTCGGCGGCGCCCGCGCTGGCGGACGACTATTCGCCCTCGCTCACCATCCAGGTGGAGAACGACTGGTTCGCCAAGGCGGCCGGCGTGCAGTCCGACCGCGACTACTCGACCGGCATCCGCATCAACTACATGACCGATCCCATCGCCATGCCGGAGTGGGTGCGCGGCCTGGACCTGCCGAGCTTCATCGGCTCGCAGGGCAACAAGCGCATCCGGCGTCTCGGCATCTCGATCAACCAGAACATCTACACGCCCGAGGACACGACGAAGGCCGATCCCGACCCCGACGACCGGCCCTACGCCGCCTGGCTCTACGGCGGCCTGGCGCTGCAGACCATCGTCTATCAGGACGACGAGCCGATCCGCATGGACACGATGGAGGTCTCGCTCGGCGTGGTCGGCCCCTGGGCGCTGGGCGAGGAGCTGCAGAACAACTTCCACGACGCCATCGGCCAGGACGAGACCAGCGGCTGGTCGCACCAGCTCGACAACGAGCCGGCGCTGCAGCTCACCTACGAGCGGCGCTGGCGCACCGGCGCGTGGGAGTTCGTCCCGCCGCTGGGGCTGGAGACCGACTTCGTGCCCTATGCCGGCTTCGGCCTCGGCAATGTGCTGGTCTATGGCTCGGCCGGCGGCATCGTGCGCATCGGCCAGGACCTGCACAAGGACTTCGGCCCGCCGCGCGCCCGCCCGGCGCTGCCCGGCTCCGACGCCTTCAACAACGAGGGGATCTCCTGGTACCTCTTCGCCGGCCTCGAGGGCCAGGCGGTGGGCCACAACATCTTCCTCGACGGCAATACTTTCCGCGACAGCCCCAGCGTCGACCGCTATCCCTGGGTGGCCGAGGGCCAGGCCGGCATCGCCTTCTTCATCGACGACGTGCGCATCGCCTACACCCACGTGCTGAAGAGCCCGGAGTTCGAGGAGCGCAACCGCTGGCAGCAGTACGGCTCCCTCAGCCTCGGCTTCAGTTTCTGACGGAACGCCGTCGGGGCGAAGGGCCCCTTAGGTCCGCTGCCTACCAGCACCCGCGGCAGCCGACCGAAGGCCCTTCGTCCCGCGGCGGATGCGATGCGGCGGCTTACGCCCCGTCCCGGTAGTTCGGCGCCTCGCGGGTGATCGCCACGTCGTGGACGTGGCTCTCGCGCAGGCCGGCGTTGGTGATGCGCAGGAAGCGGGCGTTCTGCTGCAGGTCGGCGATGGTGCGGCTGCCGGTGTAGCCCATGGCGGCGCGCAGGCCGCCGACGAGCTGGTGGACGATGGTGCCGAGCGCGCCCTTGTAGGGCACGCGGCCCTCGACGCCCTCCGGCACCAGCTTCAGACTGTCGCGCACCTCGGCCTGGAAGTAGCGGTCGGCCGAGCCGCGCGCCATGGCGCCGAGGCTGCCCATGCCGCGGTAGGATTTGTAGCTGCGGCCCTGGTAGAGGAAGACCTCGCCCGGGCTCTCGTCGGTGCCGGCGAAGAGCGAGCCGATCATGCAGCACTCGGCGCCGGCGGCCAGCGCCTTGGCGACGTCGCCGGAGAACTTGATGCCGCCGTCGCCGATCACCGGCACGCCGGCGTCGCGGCAGGCCGCGACCGTGTCGGTGATGGCCGTGAGCTGCGGCACGCCGACGCCGGCGACGATGCGCGTGGTGCAGATCGAGCCGGGACCGATGCCGACCTTGACGGCGTCGGCGCCGGCATCGACCAGGGCGCGTGCGCCCTCGGCCGTGGCGACGTTGCCGCCGATCACCTGCACCTCGTTCGACAGGCGCTTCACCGCCGTCACCTGGTTCAGCACGCCCTGCGAGTGGCCGTGCGCCGTGTCGACCACGATGACGTCGACGCCGGCTTCGACCAGCGCCTCGGCGCGGGCCAGGCCGTCCCTGCCGACGCCGGTGGCGGCGGCGACACGCAGGCGCCCCAGCGCGTCCTTGCAGGCCAGCGGGAAGGCCTGCGCCTTCTCCATGTCCTTGACGGTGATGAGGCCGATGCAGCGGTAGTCCTCGTCCACCACCAGCAGCTTCTCGATGCGGTACTGGTGCAGCAGGCGCTTGGCCTCGTCGCGGCTGACCCCTTCCTTCACCGTGACCAGGCGGTCCTTGGTCATGAGCTCGGCGATCTTCTGCCGCTCGTCCTCGGCGAAGCGCACGTCGCGGTTGGTGAGGATGCCGGCGAGGCGCCCGTTGCCCCGCTCGACCACCGGGATGCCGGAGATGCGGTTCAGCTCCATCAGGCGCAGTGCCTCGGCCAGGGTCTGGTCGGGGTGGATGGTCAGCGGGTTGACCACCATGCCGCTCTCGAACTTCTTGACCTTGCGCACCTCGTTGGCCTGGGCGGCGATGTCGAGGTTCTTGTGCACCACGCCGATGCCGCCGTTCTGCGCCATGGCGATGGCGAGGTTGCCCTCGGTCACCGTGTCCATGGCAGCGGAAACCAGCGGGATGTTGAGGCGGATCTCGCGGGTGAAGCGGGTGGAGGTGTCGACCTCCGCCGGCAGCACGGCCGAGTGCGCCGGCTCGAGGAGCACGTCGTCGAAAGTCAGGGCTTCGCGGATCTGCATGCCAACCACCTGCGGGACTTGAGGGGCCTGAACGGTGTTGGCGGCCCGGTGTACAGCAAGGGCGTGACGCTGCCAAGACGCGAGCCATGCCCGGCGCGCAGGGGTGGGGGGACCCGGCTGACCCGGCCGCAAGCCCTTGAAATCAGGCGCCCCCGTCCCCGCGGAATCCCAGGGCGACCAGGTAGAGCTCGTTCGAATCGGCCCGGCTGGCGGCCGGCTTGACGTGCCGGACCGCCGCGAACTGGCGTTTCAGGGTGTCCAGCAGGGTCTTCTCGGTGCCGCCCTGCAGCACCTTGCAGACGAAAGCGCCGCCGGGGGCCAGCACCTCGGCGGCGAAGGCGGCGGCGGCCTCGGCCAGGGCCATGGTGCGCAGGGAATCGGTCTTGGCGTGGCCGACGGTGTTGGCCGCCATGTCGGACAGCACCACGTCGGCCGGTCCGCCGAGGGCGGCCTTGAGCTGCTCGGGCGCGGCCTCGGCCAGGAAGTCGCCGAGCAGGATCGTAGCGCCCGGCACGGCGTCCACCGGCAGCAGGTCGATGCCGACCACGCGCCCCTTGGACCCCACGCGCTCCACCGCGATCTGCAGCCAGCCGCCGGGCGCGCAGCCGAGGTCCAGTACGCGCCCGCCCTTGCCGAGAAAGCCGAAGCGGTCATCGAGCTGCTGCAGCTTGAAGGCGGCGCGCGAGCGCAGGCCCAGGCGCTTGGCCTCGGCGACATAGGGGTCGTTCAGCTGGCGATGCAGCCAGAGGGTGGAGGAGTGGCTGCGCTGGCGCGCCGTGTGCACGCGCTTGGCCAGCTCGCGCCCCGAGGGGCCGCGCCCACCCGCCGCCTGGCGTCCGGGCACGCGCGGCGCGGCGCCAGTCGCGCCGCCGCCGGTCTTGCCGCCGGTCTTGCCGCCGCCCTTGCCCGCGCCCTTCCCCGCCCCGCCCCCGCCGGGCGGCTTCTTCGGCGGCTTGCTCACAGGGCCTCGCGCACGGACGGCGTCTCCCACAGGCGGGGCGGCGGCTCGCTGGCCCGCCGCATCAGGGTATAGAGGATGCCCTCGCGCACGCCGCGGTCGGCGACGCGCAGGCGACCCACCGGCCAGGAGCGGCAGATCGCCTTGAGGATGGCGCAGCCCGCCGCCACCAGGTCGGCGCGTTGCTGGCCGATGCAGGGGTGCTGCGCCCGGCCCTCCAGGGTCATGCCCAGGATACGCTCGGTCACGCCCTCGATGGTGCAGAATTCCAGCATCGCGCCATCGACCTGGCTGCGGTCGTAGCGCGGCAGCTCCAGGTGCACGCCGGTCAGGGTGGTGACCGTGCCGCTGGTGCCCAGCATCTGCACCGCGCCGGCGACCACGCGGGCGTCGAGCTGCGTCTCGGCGCGGAAGGGCGCCAGCGCGGCATAGACCTCCTCCACCACCTCGGCGAAGCCGGCGGGCTCGCCGGTGGCATGGCCATAGCGATCGGCCAGGGTCACCACGCCGAAGGGCAGCGAGGCCAGGGCGCGCACCTGGGCGCCGGGCACGCCGCCGCCGCGCTCGACGCCGAGTTCCAGCCAGGCGACCTCGGTCGAGCCGCCGCCGATGTCGAAGACCAGGGCGTTCGGGATGGCCGGGTCGAGCAGCGGGGCGCAGCCGATCAGCGCCAGTTCCGCCTCCTCGCGTGCCGGAATGATCTCGAGCTGCAGGCCGGTCTCGCGCTCCACCCGCTCGATGAAGGCGTGGCAGTTTCCGGCGCGACGGCAGGCCTCGGTCGCCACCGCGCGGGCGCGGGTCACCCGGCGCCGGCGCATCTTCGAGGCGCAGATGCGCAGCGCCTCCAGCGTCCTGGCGATGGCGGGTTCGGAGAGGTGGCCCGAGGCGACGATCCCCTCGCCCAGGCGCACGATGCGCGAGAAGGCGTCGATCACCCGGAAGCCCTCGGGCGAGGGCCGGGCGATCAGCAGCCGGCAGTAGTTGGTGCCGAGATCCAGCGCGGCGTAGACGTCGCGATACGACGTCCCACCGCGCCGGCGGCTCCAGCCCCCGGTCGGGCGCGCTCTTCCAGCGTAGACCACCCTCGTTTCCATCCCGGCGGACGTCCTTGCCGCCTCTCCCGATGACCCGGAGGGGGGCGGCGTCCTGCCACTTGTTATCGTTGCTCAAAAGCATGATAGCCGGGTCTCCGGCGCCCCGGCCAGCCCGCACCGCACGGCGTGCGCCCTCCGGTGGTGCCTTCTTGACCCATGTCAAAGCCCGGAACGGATAGGGAAGCGAAACTATTACAGTGACAAACCAGAAGACCCAGGAGGAGACGTCATGCTGAACTGGCACGACTGCCTCGGCTTCTCCGAGCTGACCGAGGCCGAGATCGAAGCGATCGCCCTGCACGAGCACCTGCCGCGCCTCGCGGCCCTGGCGCTGGGCGAATACCTGGTTCACTGCCCCGACGGCTGTACCCGGGTGAAGCGGATGATCCTCGACGACATCGAGGCGGCGCATGCCCGGCACGACCACATGGAGGTGCTGAAGCTGCGCTTGGCCCTCAACCACTTCGTCAAGGAGCATGGCAAGCAGCTGGCCGAGTGCGAGGCCGCGGCCAAAGACTGAGTGCCTTCGCGCCGGCGCCAGAGTATTCTTTTAGGCAGCCGCGGCGGCGCGAAGGAGCCTTGGCATGCTGGGTTGGAAGGATTGTGTCGAACAGTCGACGTTGAGCGAGAGCGAGGGCGTGGTCGCGCGGCAAGGCGGCGACCTGCAGCAGCTCGCGGTACTGGAGCTTGAGCACTATCTGGCGACCTGCCCGGTCAGTGGTCAGAACTTCCTGCGGCCGACCATCCTGGACGACCTGCGCACGGCGGAATCGCGGGGCGACCGGCGCCGCGTCGTGACGCTGAAGCTGGCCCTGCAGCGCTTCATCCAGGTCAACCGGCCGCAGGGCGCGGCCTGACCGGGCCTGCAAAGGCCCGTTGCAATGCGGGGGCGGAGCCGCTAGACAGTGCCCCCGCGCGGCGCCCCCTTGAGGGCAGCCGGCCGTCCCGTTGGGGGATAGTTTAGCGGTAGAACTCCCGGCTCTGACCCGGGCAGCCCTGGTTCGAATCCAGGTCCCCCAGCCAAAATTCCCTGCCACCAGCATCCCCTGCCGCCGACAGCCTCTGCCGCCGTCCGCGCCGCACCGCGCGCCGCAGATGCTGGCGCCGCCGTGCAAGGCCGGGCCGCCGCTGGCCGGCCATGAGCATGGCCCTCGTTGCCGCTGCCGGCCTCGGCCCTTCACCCGCTCCAGTTCGCCGGGCCCTGGCACCGCTCGCCGAGCAGCGGTTCGGGATCGCGGCCGATGCGCGCACAGAGGTCGCGGAAGGCCGCCGCGCGCGCCCCCGGCTCCTCCTCCGCGAAGCGCAGGAAGAAGGGCCGCTGGGCCCAGTCGAAGGGCTCGGCCGCCTGCCCGTGCAGGAAGCAGAGCAGCGCCGCCAGGTGCACCGCCACTTCGCCCTCCCGCCGCAGCAGGGCGCGCAGCAGCAGGTCCGTCACGGCCGGCGGATGATATTCCTGCGCCGTCTCAAGAGCCTCGCTCAAACCATTGAAAAAGGTCGCATCCTCGAGCGCGCGGCGTATGCCCAACAGGCGCTCGCCGTCGCTCAGCAGGGCACCGCCATGGCGCAGCGCCGCGCCCCGTACGGCAGGGTCGGCGTGGCGCAGGGCCGCCTGCATGGCATGGCGCGCGGCCGGGGTACCAAGTGCCGCCAGTGCCTCCAGATCGCACCACGTCGGCGGGTCGCGCGCCAGCAGGGCCGCCTCGACCGCGGCGCGCTCCTCGGCCGTCATCTCGGCCAGGGATTCCAGGTCATAGCCGATGCCGTCGCGCCAGCGCTCGACGTCACGCACCATGGAGGCCCGGAAACGCTCGACCGCCGCCTGGCTCATGCGCCGGCCGGTGGCACGGCCCGGCGCCTGACCCGCATCTCGAAGTCGACACCGTCGGTCGCCGGCGAGAGGTCGCCGCTGGGGGAGCCGCCCATCCATTGGCTCCAGGCGCCTGGCGTCGCCCAGAGTTCGCCCTGCAGGAAAAAGTAGATGCTGGCCTGGTTCAGCCGCGTGCCCCCCAGGACGAGATAGAGCCCTGGGCGGCGGGTGTGCAGCGGCGCGCTGCCGGGCAGGAGCCAGCGTCCCTCCTCCTGCCGCAGGCGCGCCTGCTCGAGGACGACCGGCTGCATCGATGCCTTGTTGGCCGTGAGGTAGGCGTGGAACACCTCGGACTCTCCGGCCAGGGTGGCGGCCCCGGGCGGGGTGCGGATCTCGAACTCCAGCAAGACCGCGCCGCCGCTGCCCGCCGGCGGCCGCTCGCGCTGCAGCCAGGCCAGCAGTCCGGCCAGGGCGATGGGGCCGAAGACCACGGCGGCGGCGGCGAGAATCGCCGGCAGCGCCTCGCCGGCACCGCCATAGCGCAGCATCAGCAGGCCCGCTATCAGGCTGTAGAGCCCGGCGAGCAGCGCCATGAAGACGATCCAGTAGCCGGAATAGCCCTCGCGTCCCGAGATGCGCAGCCAGCCGACCGCGCGGCTGGCCAGGAGCCCGCCGAACAGCGTGCCGGCCACGGCCAGCGCCAGCGCGACCAGAATCGAAAAGGTCCAGGACATGCGCCTAGACTAGGCGCGCGGGCAGCCCGGCGGCTACAGCAGCCGCGCCGGTCCCTCCAGCTCGTCGAGGTCGTCCAGCAGGGCGTCGGCCTCGCCCAGTGCCGCCGCCTTGCGCACCTCCGGCCAGGCGGCGAGCTGGCGATAGGCCAGGGCGAGGCGCGGGTTGCCGGAGAGGCGCGCCTCGTTGCGGATCAGGAAGGCCCAGTAGAGCCGATTGAAAGGGCAGGCCCCCGGCCCGCTGCGGCGCCTGACGTCGAAGGCGCAGCCGCCGCAGAAGTCCGACATGCGGTCGATATAGGCACCCGAGGCCGCGTAGGGCTTCGAGGCCATGCGGCCGCCGTCGGCGAACACGGCCATGCCGAGCGTGTTCGGCATCTCGACCCATTCGACCGCGTCGGCATAGACCGCGAGGTACCAGCGCTCGACCTCGCGCGGCGCTATGCCGGCCAGCAGCGCGAAGTTGCCGGTGATCATGAGGCGCTGGATGTGATGCGCATAGGCATGGTCGCGGGTTGAGCGGATGGCCTCGCCGACACAGCGCATGGCCGTCTGGCCAGTCCAGTAGAAGGCCGGCAGCGGCCGCGTCGCCTGAAGCGCGTTGCCGTCGGCGTAGCCTGGCATCAGATGCCAATAGACGCCGCGCACGTACTCGCGCCATCCCAGGATCTGCCGGATGAAGCCTTCCGCCGCGTTGAGCGGCACGCGGCCGTCGCGCCAGGCGGCCTCGGCCCGGCGGCAGACCTCGCGCGGATCCAGCAGGCCGAGGTTGAGGGCCGGCGAGAGCAGCGAATGGAACAGGAAGGGCTGGCCGCTGGCCATGGCGTCCTGGTAGTCGCCGAACGCAGGCAGCCCCGTTGCGATGAAGTCGTCCAGCGCCGCCAGTGCGTCGGCCCGCGTGACCGGCCAGTCGAAGCCTTCCAGGCGGCCGAAATGCCGGCCGAAGCGCGCCTCGACTAGCGCCATCACCTCCACGGTGACGGCATCGGGCGGGAAGCGGCGGCGCGGCGGGAGCGCCATGCCCTTCGGCAAGCTTCGACGGTTCTCGGCGTCCCAGTTCCAGCGGCCGCCGACGGGCTCACCGGCCTGCATGAGCAGCCCGGTCTCGCGCCGCAGCAAGCGGTAGAAGTGCTCCATGCGCCATTGCCGCCGACCGGCCGCCCAGGCGGCGAAGCGCGCTCTGCCGGTGAAGAAGCGGCTGTCCTCCCGCAGTTCGACCGGCAGGCCGAGCGTGCGCTGCCAACGCTCCGCCAGCTGCTGCAGGCGCCATTCGCCCGGCTCGGTCACGATCAGGCGGTCGGGCCGGTGGCGGTCGAGCGCCCGCCGCACTTCCCCGTCCAGGCTGCCGCTGTTGCCGGGCGAGTCGAGCCTTACATAGTCGACCGCGACACCGCGCGCGCTCAGTTCCCCGGCGAAATGCCGCATGGCGGAGAGGAACAGCACCAGCTTCTGCTTGTGATGTGCGACGTAGCTGCCCTCCTCGGCGACCTCGGCCATCAGCACGCGATCGCGCGCGGGGTCGAGGCCCGCAAGTGCGGAAAGCTCGTGGCTCAGCTGGTCGCCCAGCACCAGGCGCAGGGCACTCACGACATGGCGCCCGGGCCGCGGGCGCGCCGGCAGCGCTCGGAACAGAACTTCACCAGCGGCCAGTCGCGCGCCCACTTGCGCCGCCACAGGAAGGGGCGGCCGCAGGCGGCGCAGAGCTTGCGCGGCAGCTCGGACTTGCGATTGGACCTTGCCATCGCGGTTTCTACGGCGACGGGGCGAGCCCGGACCAGCCGATACCTTGGCACCCGGGCGAATCCGGTGCATGGAGACGTCATGCAGCCGATCTCCCGCGCCATCCTCGCCCTCCTCCTTCTCGCCCTGCCCGGCCTCGCAGCCGCGGCCACGCTCAGCGGCACAGCGGTGGACGAGCTGGGCCAGCCCTTGGCCGGCGTCCAGGTCGAGGCCGTGTACCAGGGCTACAGCGCCGACCAACTGAACGCCGCGGGCGCCAGCATCAAGGGAGAGGCCGTGACCGGCGCCGACGGGCGCTATGCCATCGACCTATCGGTCCTGCCGCCCGGCGTCTATGCCGCCCACGCCTGGCGCATCATCGAGAACGGCGGGCGCAGCCTGATCGTCGACCTGGTGCCGGACGACGCGGCGCTCTTCGCTGGCAATGCCAACAGCGAGCGCAACTTCACCGCTCTCCTGGTCGAGCAGTCCGAGGCCCTGCCCTATGGCAACGCCGGGATCTTCGTGCTGGAGAACGCGATCGGCGACTTCACCGACCTCGCCGCGGCCGAGGTCACGCTGCAGGACCTCGCCAGCGGGCGGGTCTTCGTGAAGCCGGTGCGCCCCAGCGGCGAGGGCCTGGTGGCGACCGGCATCCCCTTCGGCCGCTATCGCGCCAGCGTCACGCTGGATGGGCAGCCGCTGCTGGTCGCGCTGTGGGGCGCATCGGACGCCGACTTCGCCGCGAGCGTCGAGCACGACTTCACCATGGGCTACGGCGGCAACATGTTCCGCGTGATGGCGAAACCCTGAGGGCATCATGTCCAGATCCAGGCTCTACGAGTTCCCCGGCCGCATCGCCGAACTCGACTTCTCGGTCGAGCTGCCGGCCGACTGGATCGTCCACGAGCTGCCGGCCGAGGCGGCGGACTTCGACAATCCGGCGGTCCTGCAGCCGCTGGCCCTGGTGACGGCGCCGCACGCCGCGCTGGTCTTCGCCTTCGCCGCCCGGCCGGCCTATGGCGACGGCACGCTGCGGGACTGGGCGCGCTACCTGCTGGAGCAGAACGGCCTGCAACCCAGCGCCATCGGCGCGCACGAAGTCGCCGGCGTTCCCGCGCAGGTCGGCGAGGCGACGCAGGAGAGCGACCTCGGCCCCCTGCTGGTGCGCTTCGCCTTCCTGGAGGACGGCGGGCGGTTGGTGAACATCACCCTGACCGCGCCGGAAATGTTGGCCGGCGCGGTGCAGCAGGCCTGGTTCGGCGCCTTGGAGAGCTTCGCGCTCGCCAAGCCGCATGGCGCTTCGCCTACCGCAGCGGCGCCGGGCACGCGACGCGAGGAGGCGGAGCCAGTCGCCGCCACGCCGCCGGGCGCGGGCTTCGCCGCCCACGCGCTGGCCGACACGCCCGCGACTCTCGACCCGGAGCATCCGCTGAACGCCAGCCTGCGGGACCGCGGCGTCGGCCTGGTGCCGCGCCTCGTCGCCACCGACCCGGCGGCGCGGCAGGCCACGGTGGCGGCCGGCGCCATCGAAGCGCTCATCGACCTGCCGTTCGGCTGGCACGTGATCGACGATGGCAAGCGCACGTTGCTGCTCGATCCCGGCGGCGCGGTGCAGGTCAACCTGGACCTCATCCCGCTGAGGGGCCGGGACCCCGCGGGCCTGCTGGACGCGATCGAGGCCGAAGCACGCGGAAGCTACCCCGCGCCGGAGTTCATGCGACTGGAGCAGGACGGCATCACGGCGCTCGGCGTGCGCAACATCGCCGACGGCGGGACCGCGATCGAGCAGTACCACCTGCTGGTGCCGGGCCTGACGGCGGGATTCATGCTGCGCGCCCGCGTGACCGCCACGCCGGAGCGCAGCGCCGCGGCCGTGAACCTGGCGGAGCTGATCCTGCGGAGCGTACGCCGCCCCCAGGCGAGCGACGAGCCGGCCGGCGACAGGCCGGCCTGGTGGCGGAAGGCGCGCGCCCTGGAAGACGAGGGCAAGCTGGAGGATGCCGAGCAGGCGATCCTGAAAGCCGTCGACCACATCGGTGCCGCCGCGTCGCTGGCCGAGCTCTACCGCCAGCGCATGCTGCGCCTACGGGATGCCGGCGACCGCAAGGGCGCCCGAGCCGCCTTCGACAAGGCATGCGAGTGGATCCACTTCTACGCCAGCCAGGCCACCAGCGGCGGCGAAGGCGCCGCCCTGTCGCGCGAACGCGACGCCTTCCTGAAGCGGCTGGAGGGCGAGATTTCGCGCTAGACTGCTGCTGGATCCACAGCAGGGGGAGAGCGGCCATGAGCGATAGCTGGAAGGTGACCGGCGGATGCTTCTGCGGCGCCGTGCGCTACGCAGCGGAGGCCTTCCTGCAGGAGGCCTACTTTTGCCACTGCCGCACCTGCCAGCGCACCAGCGGAGCACCGGCGGAAATTGCCGTCCTGGTGAAGCCCGGAACGCTTCGCTACACCAGCGGCAAGCCGGCGTTCTATCAGACCTCGCCCTTCGGCGAGCGCGGTTTCTGCGCCACCTGCGGCTCGCGCCTGGTGTGGCAGCACGTCGGTGGCATCAAGCCGGAGTTCACCAACGTCTCGGTCGGCAGCCTGGACGATCCGCAGAGCGTGCGCCCGACCTCGCACCAGTGCGTCGAGAGCAAGCTCGGCTGGTACGACCCCAGCCCCGACCTGCCTCACCTGCGCAGCGAGGAGATCCCGGAGATCGTCGCGCTGTGGGACAGCGTGAAGAACCGGGGCTGAGCGCGCCGGCCTAGTCGGCCAGTCCCGCCTTCGCCAGGCCCTCGCGCAGATGCACGCGGTCCACCTCGTCGCCATAGTGGGTCGTGGCCAGGAAGGCAGCGATGGTGAACTTCGGGTCCAGCTCGCGGATCCGCGCCAGGTGCGCCACGGCGGCGGTACGGTCTCCCAGCCACCCATAGCAGGCGGCGACGAAGGCGTGCTGGGACGCGTCCATCGCTGAGAGATGCATGAAAGACTCGATCGCCTTGCCGTACTGCCGGGCGACGAAGTAGGCCTTGCCGAGGTGGCTCCAGAAGCGCGCCGGGTGGTGCGGATTGAGGCGCATGGCCTTGCGGATCCACTCGGCGCCCTCGTCGCCGCGGCCGGACCAGGTCAACAACTCGCCCATCTGCACCACGACGAGGTCGTAGTTGGGATTGAGTGCCAGCGCCCGGTCCTGATGATAGCGGGCCCGCGTCAGGTCATGCCGCGTGATGCTGACCGCCGCCAGGATGCGATGCACGTCGGCGTCGTTCTCGTCCAGCGCCAGCGCCTTCTGAAGCTCTGCCCTGACTTCGGCGAAGGTGGCATCCTTGTCGGCGCACCAGCCATAGCCCCAGGACTGGCCGAGGATGCAGCCGCGCCAGGCATGGGCATGACCATAGTCGGGGTCCAGCTCGAGGGCGCGGTCGACCAGGCGCTGCGCCTCCAGGTTGGCCTCGCGCGTGCTGCGGTGGTGCAGTACCTTCGCCGCCAGCAGGCACTCATAGGCGGCCAGGCTGGTCGGCTTCTTGCGCGCCAGCTGGTCGTGCTGCGCCGCTTCCAGGCGGCCCGGCAGGGTGGCGACGATCGCCGCCGTTATCTCGTCCTGGATCGCGAAGATGTCGTCGATCTTGCGGTCGTAGCGCTCGGCCCAGATGTGGGCGTCGTTCGTGGTGTCGATCAGCTGCACCGTGATGCGCAGCCGGTCGCCCGCCTTGCGCACGCTGCCCTCGACCAGGTACTGCGCGCCGAGCTTCTGCGCCACCTCGCGCAGATTGGCCGCCTGGCCCTTGTAGACGAAGGTCGAGGTGCGCGAGATGACGAAGAGCTCACGGCGGCGGCTGAGCTCGGTGAGAATGTCCTCGGTCAGCCCGTCGACGAAGAACTCCTGCTCGGCATCGCCGCTCATGTTGGCGAAGGGCAGCACCGCGACGGTGGGCTTCGTCGCCGACTTCTGGGCTGGCGCGGCCGCGGCCGGCTCGGTGGCGCTCGGCAGCGTGCCGAAGACCACGCGGTGCAGGATCACCGGACGGGCGATGTTCTTAAGCTGCTTCTCGCCGAGCGATTCGAAGGCGGCCTCGATGCGGCCCACCACCTGGCCATGCACCGCGTCGGTCACGCAGATGCCGCCGACATCGGCGAGCTGTTCGACCCGGGCGGCGACGTTGACGCCCTCGCCGTAGATGTCGCCGTCCTCGAAGATGATGTCGCCGAGGTTGATACCGATGCGGAACTCCATGCGCCGGTCATCGGTCACGTCGGCATTGCGGCGGCGCATGCGCTCCTGGATCTCGACGGCGCAGCGCACCGCGTCGGCCACGCTCTGGAACTCGACCAGCATGCCGTCGCCCGTGGTCTTGATGATCTGGCCGCGATTCTTGGCGATCGCGGGGTCGATCAGCTCGATGCGGTGCGTACGCAGCCGCGCCAGCGTGCCGCGCTCGTCGGCCTCCATCAGCCGGCTGTAGCCGACCATGTCGGCGGCGAGGATCGCGGCGAGGCGGTGTTCGCCCTGGCTCATGCCGTCCGCGGTCCCCTGTCAGGAGGGGCGCCGAAGCGGTTCCGGGTCGCCCCGAGAGCCGCCCGCCTGGCCCAGGCGGCGCTGTCGCGCCAGGCACGTCTTTGGACGGGGAGCGCCATCATGCGGCGGTACTCTAGCGTCATGAAGGCATCGGGCGCCATTGCCCTCGAAGGCTCAGGACAGCCCCATCTCGTCGAGAAAATCGGCGGCGACCTGCAAATAGTTGTCGATGTCCGTCACGTCGTGCGCGAAGGACACCTGCGGGCCGGCACTGGCGATCGCTTCCCAGATGCCCCGGTTCGCCATGTAAAGTCGGCGCGCGTCGCTGAGGCCCTGGTCCATCGAGGGATGCGCCTCGTCATAGTTGCGCGGCAGATCCGGCGTGACGCAGAAGCCGGAGCGCGGCCCGTAGCGGAAGGCGCACCAGGGCAGGCGCCGGGCCTGGATCATGGCGGCGATGCCGTCCGCCAGGCGCTTGCCCAGCGCGGCGATGCGGGCATAGGCGGACTCGCTTGCCACCTCCTCCAGCATGGCGCGCGCCGCCGCCAGGGTCAGGGCCGAACCGAAGGTGGTGCCGCCGATGGCGAGCCCCCGCGTCGGCGCGGCATAGACGTCGAGGTGCCGTTCGACGAAGGCGGAAATCGCCGGCCCCATGCCGTAGGCGCCGAGCGGCGCGCCGCCACCCAGGCCCTTGCCCAGGGTGATGAGATCGGGCGTCACGCCCTCCGCCCGCGCGAAGCCGCCGAAGGCAAGCTGCCAGGTATGGGTCTCGTCGAAGGCGACCAGGGCGCCGGCGGCGCGGGCCAGCGCGCAGAGCGCCGCCAGATAGCCCGCCTCGGGCAGCACCAGGCCGCAGTTGGTCAGCGCCGGCTCCAGCAGGACCAGGGCCACGTCGCCATTCGCCAGCGCCGCCTCGGCGGCCGGCAGGTCGTTGAAGGGCACGTTGATGCTGTCGGCGGCGGCGCGGGACGAGAGGCCCATCGCCTCCGGCACGGCCGGGGCATTGCCGCCGGGGCCGCCGCCCAGCGTCATCGTCGCTTCGATATGGCCGTGATACTTGCCGTTGAACAGCAGGATGCGCGAACGCCCGGTCAGGGCGCGGGCAATGCGGATGATCTCGACGTTGGCCGAGGAGGCGCTGATGGTGAACTGCCAGAAGGGCAGCGCGGTGCGCCGGCCCAGCTCCTCGGCCACGGCAACCGCGTCCTCGGTCGGCAGCAGGAACTGCGCGCCGCGCAGGGCCTGCGCGGCCAGGCGCCGCGCCACCGGCGTGTCGCCATAGCCCACGGTGTTGCTGAGGTCGGCGAGGTTGAAGTCGAGATAGCGGTTGCCGTCCAGATCCTCGAAGCGACTGCCTCCGCCGCCCGCCACATAGAGCGGCGGATGGCGATGCAGGCCGGCCATCCAGGCCATGGGCACGCCATCGGGCATCGACCTGCGGGCGCGCTCCGTCATGGCGCGCGAGCGCGGCGTGCGGGCGATGAAGGCGGCCTCCTCCCGCTCACGGATGGCCGCCAGGCGTTCGCGATCGAAGGGATAGTCCACCGCGCTAGCTCCGCGTCCAGCGCGGCGCGCCCGACAGCAGGGCATGCGCCTGCTCCACCGTGCGCTCGATGATGGTCGCGGCCGGCGGCAGGTCGTGGATCAGGTCCAGCGCCTCGCCGGCGATCAGCACCCGGGTGTCCAGGTCGTCAGGCGGCGCGGCGTCGTAGCGCGCACGCTGCGCCGCGGCGTCGGCCTTCAGCGCCTCGATGTCGTCGTGCCAGCGGTCGAGGAAGGCATTGCGCACCACGCGGCCGGTATAGTGCCAGGGCCAGTCGGCGCCGCGCGCCACGTCGAAGACCTTGGAGCGCACGGTCTGGTCGCCCTCGCGCGCCAGCAGCGCCGCCTTGGCGACGTCGGAGCCGCTGGCCTCGCGGCTGGCCCAGAAGCGCGTGCCCATCAGGATGCCGTCGGCTCCCAGCATCAGCGCCGCGGCCAGGCCACGCCCGTCGGCCAGCCCGCCGGCGGCAAGCAGCACCTGCGCCGGCCCCGCCAGATCGCGCACCGCCGGCAGCAGTGCGACGAGGCCGCGATCCATGCCGTGGCCGCCGGCCTCCTGGCCCTGCACCACGATGGCCTCGGCCTTGGCGGCCAGTGCCTGGCGCGCCTGCGCCAGGGTCTGCACCTGCCAGAGCACCGGCACGCCGGCCGCGTGCGCCTCGGCCACCAGCGGCTCGGCGTCGCCGAAGGACACCATCAGTGCCTTGGGCTTGCGCGCCAGCGCCGCGCTGACCACGGCGGGCTTGCGCAGTGCGCTCCAGGTGATGAAGCCGACGCCGACCGCAGCATTGCCGGCGGCGGCGAAGGCCTGCTCCAGCCAGCCGGCATCGCCATAGCCGCCGCCGATGAGGCCAAGCCCGCCGGCCGAGGCGACGGCTCCGGCGAGCGCCCCGCCCGCCACCTTGTCCATCGGCGCCAGCGCGACGGGATGCTCCAGCGCGAAGCGCTCGGTGAAGCGGGTGACGAGCCGTCTGGTCATGGCGCCAGCTTGCCGCCGCCCGCGGTCGAATGAAAGCTTCTCCGAGACGCCCTGCGAACGGCCGCTGACGACGCCACTCACTCGCTGCCGCGGGCCTCCGCTTCAGCGGATGTAGGTGGTGGCCGCGTCGACCCCGATGGCCTGGCCGGAGACCAGCCGCCCGGCGTCGGACAGCAGGTAGAGCGTCAGGTTCGCCACATCCTCGGCCGAGACGAAGGCGTGCATCGCCGTCATGTCGAGATAGCTGTCGCGCATGGTGGCGAAGTCGACGCCGCGCGCGTCGGCCTTGGCCTGGATCACGCGGTCGATGCGCGGCCCGCCGACCGGGCCCGGCAGGATGGCGTTGGAGCGGATGTTGAAGGGCCCCAGCTCCTGCGCCAGCGTGTGGCTGAAGCCGACCACCGCCCATTTCGACGCGGCATAGGGCGCGCGCAACGGGTAGCCGAAGCGGCCCGCCGCCGAGGAGAGGTTGACGATGGCCCCGCCACCTGCCGCCTTCAGCAGCGGCGTGGCGAGGCGCGCGCAGTAGAACATGCTGGAGATGTTGACCGCGAGCGTGCGCTCCCACTCGGCGATCGACAGATCCTCGACCGCGCCGGTCGGCCCGGAGATGCCGGCGTTGTTGACCAGGGCATCGAGGCCGCCCAGCGTCGCCTTGGCCTCGGCGAAGAGCCGCTCGACCGCCGCCGGATCGGAGACGTCGCACAGCGTCGTCCCGACCGCAGGGAAGTCGGCCTTCAGCGCCGCCAGCGCCGCCTGGTCGATGTCGCAGCAGTGCAGCCGCGCGCCGGCGCCATGCAGCGCCGACACGATGGCCCGCCCGATACCCGCGGCGCCGGCGGTCACCAGCACCTTCTGTCCGTCAACTCGAAGCTCCACCCATCCCTCCCGATCCCAGGGTCTTCGCGGCGGGGAGCCGCGGCCCGGCCCGGCCGTATAGCAGACCGCGCCCGATTGCGGCGACGGGCCCGGCGCATCCGCCGGGACCTCGATCCTCGCCTATTGCCTTATAGTACAATACAAATCCGTCCTGCCCCGCGACAGGACAAGTGCGCAACGGCAAGGCTGCGGGCGGCCGCGCCAGGAAGGAACGACGAGAGAGCGTGCAGCCACGCGCCGCCATAGGTCTTCTGTTCGCACTGCTCGTGCTGTTCGCGGCACCGCGCGTGCAGGCCGACGAGTTCAGCTATCAGGTGACCTTCCTGCCGGCGGGTGGCGGCGACTTTCCCCCTGAGCTGGCCGACCTGCTGCCCGCGGTCTCGCAGCTGAAGGCGCTGCAGGATCGCCCGCCGCAGAGCCAGGCGGGACTGGAGCGGCGGGTGCAGAACGATCTGGCGCTGCTGGACGAGGCCCTGCGCTCGGAAGGCTACTACGCCAGCCGGATCGACTGGCGCATCGAGCCGGGGCCGCCGCTGCAGGTGAACCTGCTGATCGACAGCGGCCCCCGCTTCGTCATGGGCGACTTCGCCGTCGAGTTCCCGGACGGCGTGCCGCCGGCCGGCCTGCCGAAGCCCGACCTCGGCGAGGTCGGCATCCGCCTGGGCGAACCGGCGCGTGCCGCCGAGGTGCTGGCGGCCGAACGCCGCATGACCGACTTCCTGAAGAACAACGGCTTCCCGCTGGCCAAGATCACCGGCCGGCGGGTGGCGGTGGAGCTCTCCACCAAGGAGATGCAGGTCACGCTCCAGGTCGACCCCGGCCCGGTCGCAACCTTCGGACCGCTCGCCATCGAGGGGCTGGAGCGGACCGACGAGGACTACCTGCGCCGCCGCCTGCGTTGGCCGGTGGGTGAGCGCTACAGCGCCGAGCGGCTGGAGCAGATTCGCCGCGACCTGGTGGCGATGAACCTCTTCGACAGCGTCGCGCTCGATACCGCCGCCGCGCCGGCGGCCGACGGCACCCTGCCCACGACCCTGAAGGTGATGGAGCGGCCGCCGCGCACCGTGTCGCTCGGCGTCGGCTTCAGCACGCAGTACGACGGCGGCATTGTCGACGGCTTCTCGCTCGAGGCCTCGTGGGAGCACCGCAACCTCTTCGGCGCCGGCGAGTCGCTGCGCTTCGACGGCACGCTGTCCTTCCCGCTGCAGAAGCTGGAGGCGACCTTCCGCAAGCCGGACTTCCTGGAGCTGCGGCAGACGCTGGTGCTGACCGCCAGCGCCAGCAACGAGAAGACCGACGCCTACGAGGCGCTGAGCCTGCTGGGCTACGGCGGGCTGGAGCGGCCGCTCGGCAAGTACCTGACGCTGTCCGGCGGCGCCAGCCTGGAGCTGCTGCGCGTCGACGACCTGGACCCGACGGACGACAAGGGGGCCGAGAACTACGTCATCGCCGCGACGCCCGTGGCGCTGCGCTGGGACGACCGCGACGACCCGCTGAATCCGCACCGCGGCGTCTTCGCGCAGCTGCTGCTGACACCCTCGCTGGCCCTGCTGGCCGAGACCACGCCCTTCCTTACCGCCGAGGTCACGGCTTCCACCTACTACGCGCCCTGGGACGACGACAGCCTGGTGCTGGCGGTGCGCGGGCGTCTGGGTGCCATCGCCGGCGGCTCGCTGGAAGCGGTGCCCGCCAGCAAGCGTTTCTATGCCGGCGGCGGCGGCTCGGTGCGCGGCTATCAGCTGCACTCGCTGGGCCCGCTGGATGCCAACGACGAGGCGACCGGCGGCCTCTCGGTCTTCGAGATCGGGTTCGAGGCAAGAACCCGCCTCTGGGACGACTATGGCCTCGTCGCCTTCGTCGAGGGTGGCCAGGTCTACGAGGACACCTTCCCGGACTTCTCCGAGACGCCGCTGTTCGGCGCCGGCATCGGCCTGCGCTACTTCACCGAGCTGGGACCGATCCGGCTCGACATCGCCACCCCGATCAACGGCCGGGACCGCGACCCGGCGATCCAGTTCTATGTCTCCATCGGACAAGCCTTCTAGGCCGCGCCGCGGCCTCGCCCGGCGCCTGCTGCGCTGGACCGCCTGGACGCTGGGCGGCCTGCTGCTGCTGCTGGGCGCGCTGGTCGGCTTCCTGGAGACCGGGCTCGGCAAGCGCACGCTGGCGGGGCTGATCGAGGACCTGGCCTCCACGCCGGACCAGCAGCTCAAGGTCACCGACCTCGGCGGCAGCCTGTTCGGGCGCGTGACCCTGGGCGGTGTCACGCTCAGCGATGGCGAGGGCGCCTGGCTCACCGCGACGGGCGTCACGCTCGACTGGTCGCCGACCGCGCTGCTGTCCGGCGAACTCAAGGTGGAGCTGCTGCGGGTCGAGGACCTGGCCCTGCTGCGCGCGCCGCCGCCGGGCGCGTCGGCGCCGGCTGAGCCCGACAGCGGCCCTGCCCTGCCGGCGCTGCCCTTCGCCGTCGCGCTCGACCGGCTGGCGCTGGATCACATAAGCCTGGGTGCGCCGCTGCTCGGCGAGGCGGCGGAACTCAGCCTCACCGCGCAAGCGACGCTGGCCGAGAACCGCCTGAGCGCGACCTTGGCCCTCAAGCGCCTGGACGGCACGCCCGGCGCCATCGACCTCGCGGCCGACTGGCAGCCGGCGCTGGACCGCCTGGCGCTCGACCTCAAGGCCAGCGAGCCGCGGGGCGGCCTCATGGCGCGCCTGGCGGAACTGCCGGGCCTGCCGGCCGTCGACCTGGCGTTGACCGGCGAGGGGCCACTCTCGGCCTGGACCGGGCAGCTGACGCTGGCGCTGGACGGTGCGCCGGTCGCCGACCTCACCCTCACTGCCGACGGGCGCGAGCGGCGCAGCCTGTTGCTGACGGGACGCGTCGCATCTTCGTCGCTGCTGCCGGCCGAGGCGCAGGCCTGGACCGCCGGCGGCCTGACGCTCGACGCCGCCGCCGCGCTCGACGGCGAAATCCTCTCGATCGGGCACCTGGCGGTCGAGTCCGACGCGGTCTCGATCGCGCTCTCCGGCAGCGCCGCGCTGGCGCAGGAGACCGCCGATCTCTCAGCCACGGTGGTGCTGAAGGACCCGGCTGCCCTGACCGGCGCCGTGCCCGAACTGGCGCTCGGCGCCGCGACTGTCGAGCTGACGGCCAAGGGGCCCTTCGCCGCGCCGCAGGTGACGGCCAAGGTCGCGGTGCGCGACCTGGCGGTACCGGACTTCGCTGCCGGCGAGGTCGCACTGGACCTCGCCGGCACGCCGCTTGGCGCCGCCGCGATCGAGCGGGACGGCTATCGCCTGACGCTGACGGCACAGGTGACGGCGCCCCTGCTCGACGAGCCGACGCTGCAACCCTGGCCCTATGGCGACCTGGCGCTGGACGGCACGGTGACCCTGACGCCCGCGCTGCGGCTCGGCATCGAGCAGGCGCATGTGACCGGGCAGGAGTTCGACCTGCGGGCCAGCGGCGACCTCGACCTCGACACGGTAGCGGGCGCCCTGAAGGTCGCGCTCAAGGCCCGCACGCCGGTCATCCAGGATGCGCTCGCCGTGCCGCTCGGCCTCGACCTGACGGGCGACGTGACCCTGGGCGCGGACTCGGCGGTGGCGGTGTCGCTGGCGGCCGGCATCACCGGCGCCGAGGCCCTGCCGGGCGAACTCGGCAGCCTGCTGGGGTCCGACGTCCGCCTGGCCGGCGGCGTCGCGATCGCAGCCAATGGCGACCTCGCCTTCGACCGCGTGCAGGTAACGGCAAAGGGCGCCACGGTGACGCTGGACGGCGGCTATGGCGCGGCCGGCGTCGACCTTACCTGGCAGGCCGCGGTCGCCGACCTGGCCGGCGCGCTGGCACCCTTCGGCATCGCCGCGGCCGGCGCGGCGAACCTGGACGGCAGCCTAGCCGGCGGCTCGCTGGACGACATGACCCTGCTGGCCAACCTGGATGGCAAGGCACTGGTCTACCAGGACGTGGCACTCGGCGACCTCAGCGGCTCGATCGCCGTGGCCGGCCTGCCGGCGGCGCCGACCGGCAGCGTGACGCTGGACGCGCCGGGCACCGCCTACGGGCCGCTGGCGCTGACGGCCGAGGTCGAGGCGCTGGACGCCGGCGGCTTCCGCGTCGCGCCGCTCTCGCTCTCCTGGGGCCAGGCGCTGGCGCTCAAGGGCGAACTGCAATCGAGCAGCGCGGGCCTGCCGCTGACCGGCCAGCTCTCGGGTACGCTGTCGCAGAGCCCGCTGCTCGACCAGCTCGGCATCCCGCTGACCGGCGGCGGCAAGATCGCCCTCGCTCTCACGGCACCCGAAGGCCGGCAGGACGCCAAGGTGACCCTGGCGCTCGGCCCCGGCAGCCTGGCCGGGGTGACGCACGGCGGCGGCAGTGTGAACGCCACGGCCAGCGACCTGCTGGGCAGCCCGGTCCTTGCCGCCGACGCAACCTTCGCCGGCGTGACCGCCGACCCGGCCCGTCTCAACAAGGTGACGGTGACGGCCAAGGGACCGCTCGACCGGCTGCAGGTCACGCTGGCGACCGCGGGCGAGATGGAGGGCAAGCTGGAGCTCAGTCTCGCGGCGACGCTCAGCCAATCCAATGGCGGGATCGCCATCGCGCTGCAGCCCTTCAAGGCAACAGTCGCCGACCTGCCCATCGCGCTGGCCGAGCCGGCCAGCGTTCGAGTCGACGGCGGCGCCATCCGGCTGCAGGGCGTGACTCTCGCCGTCGCCGGCGGCAGCGTCGGCCTCGACGCCACCCTGGGCGGCGGCGCGCCGAGTCTCGACCTCAAGGTCGCAGGCCTGGACCTCGCCGCGCTGGAGCCCTTCTACGACCAGGTGGTGCCGCAGGGGCGGGTCGACCTGACGTTGAGCCTGAAGGGCAGCGGGCGCGGGGCGCGCGGGCAGCTTTCGCTTGCGGCCGCGAACCTGGCGCTGCGCCAGCGCGGCCTCTCGGTCGGGCCGGCGCTCGACATCAAGGCCGAGGGCACGCTGGCCGAGGGGCGCTTCGACCTCGGCACGACGGTCAACGGCGACTTCGGCCGCGACCTGGTGCTGCAGCTGGCGCTGCCGTTGCAGGTCGCGCTCGACCGCTATGCCGTGACACTGCCCGAGGACGGCGCCCTGGCCGGCCGCGCGCAGTGGCAGGGCGAGGTGGCGCCGCTGGTCGACTTTCTGCCCTTCGACAGCCAGGTGCTGCGCGGCACGCTGGCGCTCGATGTCACGCTGGGCGGCACCTTGGGCCAGCCGGTGGTGCAGGGCAGCGTCGCCATGACCAAGGGGCACTACGAGAACCTGCTGTCCGGCACGGTGCTGGAGAACCTGACCCTGGAGGCCAGCGGCCTGGGCCTGCAGATGGCGGTCGAGGCCACGGCCAGCGACGGCGCGCAGGGGCGGATGACGCTGCAGGGCCAGGTCGACTTCGCGGCGCCCGGCGGCGTCGCCGCCGACATGACACTGGCGCTGAAGTCCTTCGCCCTGATGCAGCGCGACGACCTCTTCGCCCGGCTCGACGGGAGCTTGAAACTGGCCGACGCGCCGGCCGGCGGCCTGCTGCTGTCGGGCAAGCTGACCGGCGACCGCATCGACCTGGATATCGGCGCCGACCTGCCGCCTTCGGTCGCGACGCTGGACGTGGTGATCCTGCAGGACGGCAAGCCGGTGAACCCGCCACGGCCGAAGCAGCCCGAGGACCAGGCCGGGACGGCGGTGGCGCCCTTCGCCATCGCGCTCGACCTGGCCATCGATCTGCCGCGGCGCGTTTTCGTGCACGGCAGCGGACTGGAATCGGAATGGGCCGGCGCATTGCAGGTCGGCGGCACCACCGCCGCGCCGGTCATCACCGGCAGCCTGTCGCCGCAGCGCGGCCTCTTCAGCCTGCTGGGCAGCGAGTTCGACCTGGGCAGCGGCGCCATCACCTTCGACGGCGGCCCGGACCTGGACCCGCGCCTCGACCTGCGCGCCACCTATACCAGCAGCAGGATCGCCGCGACGGTGAACATCGGCGGCCGCGCCAGCCAGCCGGAAATCACCCTGACCTCGGTGCCGGCCCTGCCGCAGGAGGAAATCCTCTCGCGCGTGCTGTTCGACCGCGGCACCGGGCAGATCACCCCGCTGGAGGCCGTGCAGCTGGCCGAGGCGGCCGCGATCCTGTCGGGCGCCACCGGCAGCAACAAGACCATCGTCGACCGCCTGAAGCAGTCCTTCGGCCTGGACGTGCTGCGTCTGGAGGGCGGCGACAGCAACGGCGACGTCAGCGCCACGGTGGGTCAGTACATCAGCAAGGGCATCTTCCTGGGCGTCACCCAGGGCACCACGCCCGGCAGCACCGCCGCCAAGGTCGAGGTCGAGGTCAGCCCCGAGATCGTGATCGAGGGCGAGGTCGGTGCCACCAGCAAGGTCGGCGTGCGCTGGCAGTGGGACTATTGAGCCTGCGGGGCGGCCATGCTGCCGGCGGGGTTGTGCTATCCGCCCGCGACCACTAGAAGCAGCCCTATCACCAACCCATGTAGCGGTTCTCCGCCATCCTGGCGCCCTGGGCGGGCGCGGCTAGGCGGTCAGACAGCCCACGAATCACGAAGGAGTGACGGATCACGATGCGCGGCGGCAAGTTCGACAGCTTCAATGATCGGCGCGACAACTCTGCCAAGGCCAAGGAGGCGTTGCTCGCGCGCGCACGCAAGCTGGCGCCGCAGAACGATCCCGACTTCGCCCGCCGGCAGGAGGAGCGCGCCGCCATCGCCAAGGCGCGCGAAGAGCGCCTGGCCGCGAAGGAGGCCGAGCGCCGCGCCGAGGAGGCGCGCATCGCCGCCGAGAAGGCCGCCGCCGAGGCCGAGCGCCTGCGACTGGCGGAAGAGGCCCGCGTGGCCAAGGAGACGCAGGAGCGCGCCGAGGCCGAGGCCTACCTCGCCCTGCTGGCCGAGCAGAAGGCCGCGCGCGATGCCCGCTACGCCGCCCGCAAGGCGCGCAAGAAGAACAAGGGCTGAGGCCGGCTAGCCGGCCTTCATGGCGGAAGCGGGGCCCCACCTTCCCTTCCGCGACAAGACGTACCGTGGCTTTTCGCAGCGCATGCCCTTGCCAAGCGCCAGGGCGTGTAAGCACCATGGCGCCGCCATGACAGATCGGTTGCCATGACAAGCGAGACGCTGGCCGGGGGTGCGGCACCGGTGACCCACGTGCCGCTCAGCACGGCCTTCCGCAGCTTCGTCGCCGGACTGGCGACCGAGGACTGCTCGCTGGCCGAGGTCGTCAAGGCCCTGGGCGAGCGCTCGCTGCTCGTGGCCATGATCATCTTTTCGCTGCCAAACTGCATTCCGGCGCCGCCGGCCGTGGGCTCGATCTTTGCCCTGCCGGTCGTCGTCGTCGCCTGGCAGATCCTGCGCGGCTACCACGGCCTCAGGCTGCCGAAGATCCTGGCCAAGCGGCGGGTCCAGGCGAAGCACCTGCGCTGGCTGGCCAACAAGGGCATGAAGCCGCTGGTCGCGGTGGAGCGGCGCTGCCGCGTGCGCCTGACCTGGCTGACCACGCCGCGTGCCGAGCGCTGGCTGGCGGCCTGGATGCTGCTGCTGGCCCTGGTGGTGCTCTTCCCCGGCCCCATGACCAACTTCCTGCCGGCCATCGGCATCGTCATCTGCTCGGTCGGGCTCTTGGAGCGGGACGGCGGCGTGGTGCTGGGCAGCATCATCTGGGGCGTCATCGCCGTGGTGATCGCGGTCGCCGCCACCGTGGCCCTGTTCGGGGGCCTCTGGCTTGGCATCGAGGCCCTGTTCAACTAGCGCCAGGGTTCAAATGAATCAGGGACTTTTGCTGCTGTGCAGCAAAATATATCGTGTAGATATATAACAGACTTGATATATCTCGGATCGATATACATTTTCGCGCCGACCCTAGGAGGCGCGCGATGGATGCCAAAACCCTGTGCCTGGCGGCCCTGTCTCTGGGCGAGGCCAGCGGCTACGAAATCAAGAAGCTGCTGGACCAGCCGCCCTTCGACCACTTCCAGGACACCGGCTTCGGCTCGATCTACCCTGCCCTTACCCGCCTGACGCAGGAGGGCCTGCTGGCCTGCACCGCGCGGGCGCAGGAGAAGCGGCCGGACAAGAAGGTCTATCGCCTGACGCCGGAAGGCGAGGCCGAGCTGGTCGCCCAGCTTTCCAAGCCGCCGCAGCCTGACCGCATGCGCTCCGACTTCCTCTTCGTGCTCTTCATGTCCGACCTGCTGCCGCGCGAGACCGTCGGCCAGGCGATCGACCAGCGCATCGCGCTGATCGAGGCGGAACTGGCGGAGATGCGCTCCTGCGAGGCCGAGGTGGCGCGCCCCGGCCACCGCTTCGTCCTCGACCTGGGCCTGGCCTACTACCAGGCCGTGCTGGATTTCCTCCGCGACAACCGGGCACGGCTCGTTTCGGCCGATCCGGCCGTATCACAGCGAGTGGAGCGGGAGAGCGCGGCGTGAACAAGTCCATCCTCATCGCGGGCGTCATCGCCCTCGGCACCGTGGCCTGGGTTGCCTCGGGCCAGTTCGACGGCCAGGCCGATGCCTCGGCCGTGCAGAAGCCGCCGGCCGAGGTCGCCACGCCCGGTGCCATCACCGCCGTCCGCGTCCAGGATCTGACGGCCGAGACCCATGCGCGCACCCTGCTGCTGCGCGGCGTGACCGAGGCCAACCGCATGATCGACCTGAAGGTCGAGACCGACGGCCGCATCGACGCGCAGCTGGTGCCCGAAGGCACCACGGTCGAGGCCGGCACGGCGCTGGTCCAACTCGCCACCGACGACCGCGCCGCCAAGGTCAAGGAGGCCGAGGCGCTGGTGGCGCAGCGGCAGATCGAGCAGGCCGCCGCGGTCAAGCTGGCCAAGAACGGCTATCGCTCGGACATGGAGGTCGCCGCCGCCGACGCCGCGCTGAAGGCCGCCGAGGCGATGCTGGAAGCCGCCCGTATCGAACTGGCCAACACCACACTGCTGGCGCCCTTCGGCGGCATCGTCGAGCGCCACCTCGCCAAGGCCGGCGCCTTCGCCGACCGCGGCGACCCCGTGGTGCGACTGGTCGAGCTCGACCCCCTGGTCGTGGTGGCCTGGGCCAACGAGCAGGAGGTGCTGCTGCTGCACCAGGGCGACGCCGGCCGCGCACGCCTGACCGATGGGCGCGAGATCGCGGGCCGGGTCGCCTTCGTCGCCCGCACCGGCGAGGCCGCCACCCGCTCCTTCCGGGTCGAGCTGCACGTGCCCAACCCGGGCGGCGCCCTGCCCGCCGGCATCACTGCCGACCTGGTGATCGCCCTGCCGGCCGAGGCCGCCTACAAGGTCTCGCCCGCCGTGCTGGGGCTGGACGACCAGGGGCGCCTGGGCGTGAAGGCGGTGGACGGCGACAACCGCGTGATCTTCCTGCCGGTCACCATCCTGGACGACGAGGCCGACGGCATCTGGCTGGCCGGCCTGCCGGACAAGGTCCGCCTCATCACCGTGGGCCAGGAATACGTGAAGGTCGGCCAGACCGTGAAGCCGGTGCCGGCCGGCAGCCTCGGCGGTCCTTCATGAACTCCATCATCGACTGGTCGCTGAAACGGGGCCGCCTGGTCATCGCCGTCCTGGTGCTGCTGATCCTGGCGGGCGCCAACGCCTACCAGACCATCCCCAAGGAAGCCGACCCCGACGTCAACATTCCGATGATCTATGTCCTCCTGTCGCTGGAGGGCATCTCGCCGGAGGACGCCGAGCGCCTGCTGGTCAAGCCGATGGAGCAGGAGCTGACCGGCATCGACGGCGTCAAGCAGGTCAGCGCCAACGCCTTCCAGGGCGGCGCCAACATCGTGCTGGAGTTCGAGGCCGGCTTCGACGCCGACAAGGCGCTGGACGACGTGCGCGAGAAGGTCGACCTGGCCAAGCCCGAGCTGCCGGCCGACGCCGAGGAGCCGCGCGTCCAGGAGATCAATCTCTCGCTCTTCCCGGTGCTGGTGGTCAGTCTTTCTGGCCCGGTGTCCGAGCGCACGCTGCTGACCACCGCGCGCGAGCTGCAGGACCGCATCGAGGCGATCCCCAACGTGCTGAAGGTGGAGATCGGCGGCGACCGCGACGAGACCGTCGAGCTGATCGTCGACCCGTTGAAGCTGGAGACCTATGGCCTGCAGGCGCCAGAGATCATCGACGCGGTGACGCGCGGCAACCAGCTGGTCGCCGCCGGCTCGCTCGACAGCGGCGCCGGGCGCTATCCGGTCAAGGTCCCGGGCCTGTTCAAGACCTACAACGACATCCTCGACATGCCGATCAAGTCGGTCGAGGGGCGCGTCATCACCTTCCGCGACATCGGCACGCTGCGCCGGAGCTACAAGGACCCGACCGGCTTCGCCCGCATGAACGGCGAGCCGGCGGTGACGCTGGAGGTCTCCAAGCGCATCGGCACCAACATCATCGAGACCATCGAGCAGGTGAAGGCGCTGATGGCAGAGGCCGCGCCGCTGCTGCCCGAGGGCGTTAAGGTCTCGTTCAGCCAGGACAAGTCGACCGACATCCGCACCATGCTGTCGGACCTGCAGTCCAACGTCATCGCCGCCATCGTGCTGGTGATGATCGTGGTGGTGGGCGCGCTCGGCCTGCGCTCCGGCTTCCTGGTCGGCGTCGCCATTCCCGGCTCCTTCCTGACCGGCATCCTGGTGCTGGCGACCGGCGGGCTGACCGTGAACATCGTCGTGCTCTTCAGCCTGATCATGGCCACCGGCATGCTGGTCGACGGCGCCATCATCGTCGTCGAGTACGCCGACCGCCGCATGCGCGAGGGCGCGCCCCGCCGCCAGGCCTATGGCGAAGCAGCGCGACGCATGGCCTGGCCCATCGTCACCTCGACGCTTACCACCGTCGCCGCCTTCCTGCCGCTGATGTTCTGGCCGGGCGTGGTCGGGCAGTTCATGAAGTACCTGCCGCTGACCCTGATCGCCACGCTCGCGGCCTCGCTGCTGATGGCCGTGGTCTTCGTGCCGACCCTGGGCGCCACGCTCGGCCGCCGGCAGCAGGCCGCGGGGCCGGTGGCGGAGGTCGACGAGACCGAAGCCGACAGCAAGGTGGACCTGGGCAGGGTCAGGGGCTTCGCCGGCGCCTACCTGCGCGTCCTGCGCTTCTGCATCCGCCACCCGCTGAAGGTGGTGGCGGCGGGCGTCGCGCTGCTGGTCGCCTCGCAGGTGCTCTACGGCGCCTTCGGCAAGGGCGTCGAGTTCTTCCCCGAGGTCGAGCCCGACAACGCGGCGCTGCAGGTGCACGCGCGCGGCAACCTCTCGATCTGGGAGCGCGACCAGCTGCTGCAGGAAGTGGAGGCCCGCGTCGCCGCGCTGCAAGCCGAGCGCCAGGAGTTCCACGCCGTCTATGCCCGCTCCGTCGCCTCCTCCGGCACGACCGGCGGCGACGAGGCCGAGGACGTGATCGGCACGATCCAACTGGAGTTCGTCGACTGGCAGGCGCGCCGCCCGGCGAGCCAGATCCTCGAGGATATCCGCGAGCGCACCCAGGGCCTCGCCGGCATCTCGGTCGAACCGCGCAAGCAGGAGGCCGGCCCGGCCGCCGGCAAGCCGATCCAGCTCCAGCTCTCGGCCATGGATCCCTCGATCCTGCCGGCCGCCGCCGACAAGGTGGTGGAGACCATGCGCCAGCTCGGCGGCTTCGTCGACATCGAGGACGGCAAGTCGGTGCCGGGCATCGAGTGGGTGCTGCAGGTCGATCGCGCCGAGGCGGCTAAGTATGGCGCCGACATCTCGCTGATCGGCGCCTATGTGAAGATGCTGACCAACGGCCTGAAGGTCACCGACTACCGGCCCGACGATTCGATCGACGAAGTCGACGTGGTGCTGCGCCTGCCCGAGGAGTACCGCACCTTGACCCAGCTCGACCGTATCCGGGTCGAGACCACGGGCGGGCCGGTGCCGATCTCGCGCTTCGTCAAGCGCGTGGCCGAGCCGCAGGTCGCGATCCTCAAGCGCGTGGACGGCAACCGCGCCATCACGGTGAAGGCCGATGTCGGCATCGACCCGGCAACCGGCCAGCCCTTCCTGGTGGCCGACAAGGTGGCCGAGCTGCAGCAGGCGCTGTCGCAGCTCGAGGTTCCGCCGGGCCTGCGCGCCGAGTTCCGCGGCGAGGACGAGGACCAGCGCGAGGCGCAGGAGTTCCTGGGCAGCGCTTTCCTGGTCGCGCTCTTCCTCATCGCCGTGATCCTGCTGGCGCAGTTCAACTCCTTCTTCTCGGTCGGGCTGATCCTCACCGCGGTCATCATGTCGACCATCGGCGTGTTCCTCGGCCTGATCATCACCGGCCAGCCCTTCGGCATCGTCATGTGCGGCATCGGCGTGATCGCGCTGGCCGGCATCGTGGTGAACAACAACATCGTGCTGATCGACACCTTCGATAAGCTCTATGCCCGCAGCGGCGACGCGCGCGACGCGATCCTGCGCACCGGGGCGCAGCGCCTGAGGCCCGTGCTGCTGACCACGGTGACCACCGCCCTCGGCCTGCTGCCCATGGTGCTGGCGGTGAACATCGACTTCATCGGCCGCTCGGTCAGCGTCGGCGCGCCCTCGACGCAGTGGTGGACGCAGCTCTCCACCGCCATCGCCTTCGGCCTGATGTTCGCCACGCTCCTGACCCTGCTCTTCACCCCGGCCGCGCTGATGGCGCGGGCCAACTGGCAGGCCTGGCGGGCGCGGCGCCGGGCGCGCGGGCAGGCGCCGACGCCGCAGCCGGCGAAGGTGGAGCAGCTGCGTCCGGCGGCGGAGTAGCACGGCGAATTGAGGCCAGCCGGCGTCGCACCGGAGCGCCGTGCCGCGCCTGGAGCCATGCTCCACTTCCCCGCAGCAGCCGCAGGGAGAACCGCGAATGACCGACGTCAAGCGCCCGAATGTCGTCCTGATCCTGGCCGACGACATGGGCTTCGCCGACCTCGGCTGCTTCGGCTCGGAGATCCGCACGCCCAACATCGACGCCATGGCCAGGCGCGGCGCCGCGCTGACCGCGATGTACAACGGCGCGCGCTGCTGCCCGACCCGCGCCTCGCTGCTGACCGGCCTCTACGCGCAGAAGGCCGGCATCGGCCACATGGGCGCCAACCTGGGCGGCCGGGCCTACCAGGGGTTCCTGCGCGAGGACGCCGCCACGATCGCCGAGGTGCTGCGCCTTGCCGGCTACCGCACCCTCATGTCCGGCAAGTGGCACGTCGGCGGCGACTGGCACGCCAAGCACACCGCCGAGTGGCGGCCGGGCGATCCCGGGCGGCCGACGCCGCGGCAGCGTGGCTTCGACCGCTTCTGGGGCATCGTCGACGGCGTCTCCTCCTTCTTCTCGCCGCACTACCTGATGCGCGACGACAGCCAGGTGCCGATCGAGGGCGACGACTTCTACTTCACCGACTTCGCCACCGACGAGGCGATCCGCCTGGTCGAGGGCAGCGTCGCCGAGGACAAGCCCTTCTTCCTCTACCTCGGCTACACCGCGCCGCACTGGCCGCTGCATGCCAAGCCGGAGGACATCGCCCGCTACGAGGGAGTCTATCGCAAGGGCTGGGACGCCACGCGCACGGCGCGGCACGAGGAGATGATCGGCCGCAAGCTGCTGCCGCACCCCTGGGCCATCAGCCCGCGCGATCCCGACGCGCCGGCCTGGGCCGACGCGCCGCACCACGACTGGGAGGCCGAGCGCATGGCGGTCTATGCCGCCATGATCGACTGCATGGACCAGAACATCGGCCGCCTGCTGGCGGCGCTGCGACGCCTGGACCAGTGGGAGGACACGCTGGTCCTCTTCCTTTCAGACAACGGCGGCTGCGCCGAGTTCATGGCCGAGGACGGCTGGGCCAAGTGGTTCCCCGACGTGACGCACGACGGGCGGCGCATGACCATGGGCAACCGGCCGGACGTCAAGCCGGGCTCGGCGCTCAGCTACCAGTCCTACGACCTGCCCTGGGCCAACGTCTCGAACGCGCCCTTCCGCCTGTTCAAGCATTGGGTACACGAGGGCGGCATCTCCACGCCGCTGATCGTGCAGTGGCCGCGCCGCCTTGCCGCCGGCACCGTGTCGCACACGCCGGCGCACGTGGTCGACATCCTGCCGACCATCCTGGAGGCGACAGGCGCGCGCTATCCCCGGGAGCTGGCCGGCAATCCGATCCAGCCGCTGGACGGCGAGTCCTTCATGCCGCTGCTGCAGGGCCAGGCCTGGAAGCGCCAGCAGGCGATCTACTGGGAGCACGAGGGCAACTGCGCCATCCGCCAGGGCGACTGGAAACTGGTGCGCCGCTTCGGCCGCCCCTGGGAGCTCTACGACATGGCCGAGGACCGCACCGAGCTGAATGATCTGGCGGCGCGCGATCCGGACCGCGCGGCCCGCATGGCACGCGACTGGTCGGACTGGGGCGCCAGCGCCGGCGTGCGCGACTGGGCCGAGCTGCAGCCGCTGCTGCTGCAGCTCTGGCAGATGGAGAGCGTGGAGAACGGATAGGCCTCAGGTCCCGCCGAAGTCCCGCCGTGCCGCCATGACCCGGCCCAGGGTCGTCAGCGCGCAGAGGCCGGCGAAGATCCAGGCCAGCAGGGCGAAGTGCTGCGGGACGAGGCAGCAGGCAGTGAAGAAGACGATGGTCTCGGTCCCCTCCGCCAGGCCGCCCAGGTAATAGAAGGCCTTGGCGCCGCGCGCCCGGGTCTCGTGGCCGCGCTTCGCCGCGATGATGGCATAGGCAAGGAAGCTGGAGCCGGTGCCGACGAAGGCCAGCAGCAGCACCAGCGCCGCCGGCCGCGCCGCCGGATCGGCCAGGCCGAAGCCGACGACCAGTGCGTTGTAGACGATGAAGTCGAGGACGATGTCGAGGTAGCCGCCATAGTCGCTCGGCCCCCGCTGGCGCGCCACCGCGCCGTCCAGGCCGTCGGCCAGGCGATTGCCGAGGAAGAGCGCGAGGCCGAGCAGCGGCAGGCCGAAGCCGATGGCGACGGCGGCCCCGAGACCGAGGAGGAAGCCCGCCAGGGTGACCGCGTTGGCCGCTACCCCGGCCCGCGCCAGCGGCCGCGCCGCCGCCGCCAGCGGCCGCTCGATGACGCGGCGCAGGGCGGCGTCGAGCACCGTCAGTTGATCTTCGGCACCAGGAAGATCTGGCCGGGGTAGATCAGGTCGGGATCGCGGATCTGCTGCGCATTGGCCTCGTAGATCTGCGTGTACTGGAAGCCGTCGCCGTACTTCGCCCGGGCGATCAGCCACAGGCAGTTGCCCGGCTGTACCACGACGAAGTCCTCGTTCGCCGCCAGCTCGATCGTGCCGGCGCGCGAGAAGGGAATCTCGGCGCGCGCCGTCACGCTGCCGTCGGCCGCCAGCTGGTCGGCGCGCAGGCGGTGCAGGCCCTCGGCCACCGGCGAGTCGGGGGTATAGACCCAGCGTCCGTCGCTGCCGGTCGTCACCTGGCCCAGCAGCGCGTCGTCCAGGTAGATCGCCACGGCGCTGCCGGCCGGAGCACGGCCGGAGACCACGACCTGGCCTTTCAGGTCATAGTCCACAGCCTCGACCCGCAGCGTGTCGTCCGTGATGTCGCCCGGCACCTGCAGCACCACGCTGGCGCCGGTCGGGCTGCTGGCCACGACGATGGGGCTGGAGGGCTGCGGCGCCGGCTCGGGCGCCGGGGCCGGCTGGACGGGCTCCACGGCCGCCACCTGGGTCGATGCGCTCTCGCCGCTGCCGCTCGCCGCCGTCTCGCCGCTGGCGCTGGTGCCGCCGTTCGTGCCCCCGGCAGTCGTTTCTGCTGTCGCGGTGGCGGCGCCGGTGGTCCCCGCGGTCGCTGTCTCCGCGATCGTGGTCGCGGCGGTCGTGGCCTCGGCTGACGTGGTTGCCGATG
>JAKOWB010000198.1 GCA_029781795.1 Pseudomonadota bacterium
TGGCCGATCTCCTGGGCGCTCTCGGCCAGGCTGCGCATCACGCCCTGGGTGTCGCCGGCCAGCCCGGCGGCATGGCGGGCGATCTCGCTCGATTGGCTAACCCGGCGGTTGATCTCGGCGATTGACTGGTTGAGCTGCTCGGCGGCGGCGGCCACGGTCTGGGCATTGGTCAGCGCCTGCTGCGCGGCACCAGCCGCAGCCTCGGCGTCCTGGGTCATGCGGCTGGCCGAGCCAGTCATGTCGTCAGCGACCACCTGCATGCCCTTGACCTGCTGCGCCACGTCGCCGACGGCACGCGCGGTCTCGGTCTCGATCGCCGCCGCCATGGCGAGCAGCGCCTGGCGCCGCTGCTCGGCGGCATCGCGCTCCAGGCGCTGCTGCTCGGCACGCAAATCCTCCAGCCGCCGTGCATTGGCCTTGAACGCGGTCAGCGCTTCGGCCATGTCGCCCAGCTCATCATTCCCCACCGCCGGGATCGGTGCGTCGAGATCGCCCGCAGCGATCCGGCGCATGGTTGCGGCCAGACCGGTCAGCGGGCGCTCCAGGCGCAGACCGATATAGAGCCAGCCGATCAGCACCGCGCCAACCAGACCGCTGGCGGCGATCGCCAGCAGCAGCGTGCGGTTCTGCTCCAGGCTGGCTTCGGTCGCCGTTCCCGCGGCCTCGGCATGAGCGCGCGCCGCCTCGGCAATGCCATCGACCCGCGACCGCAGCGCCGCGGCCAGTTCGCGACTGGACGCCACCAGACCGGCGCTGTCGGTTTCGGCACCAACAATCGCAGCCTGCAGCGGCAGGATCGTGGCGTCGCCGCGGCTGAGTGCCGCCAGCCGCTCGACCACGCCGGCGACCCGGTCGCGCAGTTCGGTATCCTCGATCCGCCCGAGCACCGCCGCCAAGCGGGTGGCGCCGTCGGCGGCTTGGGTGGTCAGCACCGCCAGATGCTGCCGGTCATCCGTCGCCGCGGCTTCGTTGAGCAGGCCGTCGAGCCGGTTGCCCTCGGCAGCCAGCTCCAGCAGGTGGCGGACACTGCCCAGACCCGGCCCGGTCAGCCGGCCGATCTCCTCGCCGACCCGGGTGCGCAAGGTCAGGCCGGCGCCGACCAGTTCGCCATTGGCTTCGGTGACCCGCGGCGCAAGCAGGGTCTGCAGCGTCTGTTGCAATGCGAACACCCGATCCTGGCGTTCCGCCACGGCAGCGGTAGCGCCGGCGGCGGCACCGGCGCGCAACTCGGCATCGCGCAGCTCGAACAGGCTGTTGGTGCCGGCGCCAAGATCAAGCAGTTGCCGGACATTGACCCGCAGCTCATCCTCTGGGTTGTCGGTTCCTATGGCATTGTCGACATGGTTGAGCATCGGTCCGCGCAGGACGATGAACCGCCGGCGCATTGCGCGCACTGTTTCGGCGCTTTCGGCCGCAGTGCCGCGGGCCAATAGTGCCGCGGCCAGATTGGCATCGGCGCGCAG
>JAKOWB010000214.1 GCA_029781795.1 Pseudomonadota bacterium
CCTTGCCGCGGAATACCCAGTAGGAATAGGCGGTGTAGGCGAGGACCAGCGGCAGCAGCACGACGGCGCCGATCAGCAGGAAGCCGAGGCTGATGTCCGGGCCGGCGGCGTCCCAGATCGTGACCGAGGTCGGCACGATATAGGGATAGAAGCTGATGCCCAGCCCGGCGAAGCACAGGGCGAAGAGCATGAGCGATGCGAGGAACGGGCTGAGCTCGCGCTTCTCGCGCAGGCCCTTGAGCAGCACGAAGGCCGTCCCGGCCACCAGCAGCGGCACCGGCGCGGTGTAGAGGATCTGCGGCCAGGCGAGCCAGCGCTTCATGAAGAGATCGCGCAGGAACGGCGTCCACAGGCTCACCGCGCCGATCAGCGCCACGGTCCCGATGGCGGCGAAGGTGGCGTAGCGATAGGCGCGCGCCTGCACCTCGCCCTCCGCCTTGTAGACCAGCCAGGTCGCGCCCAGCAGCGCGTAGCCCACCACCAGCGCCACGCCGGTCAGCAGGCTGAAGGGGGTGAGCCAATCCCACCAGCCGCCGGCATAGGCGCGGTCGGCGACGGGAATGCCCTGGACCAGCGCGCCGAGCGCAATGCCCTGCGCCAAGGCCGCCAGGGTCGAACCGCCGGCGAAGGCCCAGTCCCACAAGAAGCGGCCGCGCACCGTCTTGAAGCGGAATTCGAAGGCGACGCCGCGGAAGATCAGCCCCAGCAGCATGGCGATCAACGGCGCGTAGAGCGCCGGCATGATCACCGAATAGGCGAGCGGGAAGACGGCGAACAGCCCGCCGCCACCCAGCACCAGCCAGGTCTCGTTGCCGTCCCACACCGGCGCGACCGAGTTCATCATCTCGTCGCGATGCTTCTCCTCCGGCATGAACGGAAAGAGGATTCCGACGCCGAGATCGAAGCCGTCGAGCAGCACATAGGCCAGCACCGCGAAGGCGATCAGCGCGGCCCAGATGAAGGGGAGGTCGAGCTCCATGGCGCCTACTCCTTCATGGCCGGGGCCGGCATCAGGCCGGCGGCGCGGATCGGCTCGTCGGGCGGCAGCTCGTCGGCGCCCGCCGCCACCGGCTTGTTCATCAGGCGCAGGATGTAGAAGGTGCCGGCGCCGAACAGCGCAAAGTAGACGGCGATGAAGGCGACCAGCGAGGAGCCGACCGCCGCGGCGTCGATCGGCGATACCGACTGCGCCGTCGTCAGCAGCCCGTAGACCGTCCAGGGCTGGCGGCCCACCTCGGTGGTGATCCAGCCGGCCAGCACGGCGACGAAGCCCGCCGGTCCCATCAGAAACGCCGCGCGATGCGTCCACGGCGCGTCGTACAGCGTCTTGCGCCAGCGCAGGAACAGCGTCCACAGGCCCAGCCCGATCATCGCCAGGCCGACGCCGACCATGATCCGGAAGCTCCAGAACACGATCAGCGAGGGTGGGCGCTCAGCGCGCGGCCATTCCTTCAGGCCGCGCACCTTGCCGTTCCAGTCGTGCGTCAGGATCAGCGAGCCCAGATGCGGCACCTCGATCTTGTAG
>JAKOWB010000244.1 GCA_029781795.1 Pseudomonadota bacterium
CTGGTGCCCCGGCTGGGCCTGATCCGCACGGGTTTTCTGTTCGGCCTGATGAACGCGGCCGTCGCCGTCTGGGCGCTGTGGCTGTTTCGCCATGAGCTGCCGCGCCGGCGCGAGTTCGGTGCCGCCTGCGCGCTGGTGGGGGCGCTGCTGTGCGCGGGCATGGCGGGGGCCGGGCAGATCACCACGCTGGCCGAGGAGCGCCTGTACCAGGACCCCATTGCCTTCGCCCACAGCTCGCCCTACCAGCGCATCGTGGTCACGCACGGGCGCGGCGGCTACCGCCTGTTCCTCAACGGCAACCTGCAGTTCGCCCAGCGCGACGAATACCGCTACCACGAGGCGCTGGTGCACCCCGCCATGGCGGCCCAGGGCGCGCCGCGCCGGGTGGCGGTGCTGGGCGGCGGCGACGGCATGGCGGTGCGCGAAATCCTGAAGTACCCCACGGTCGAGTCGGTCACGCTGGTGGAGCTGGACCCGGCCATGACCGGGCTGTTTCGCGACACGCCGCAGCTGGCACAGCTCAACCAGCATTCGCTGAGCGACCCCCGGGTGCACATCGTCAACACCGATGCCTTCCAGTGGCTGCAGGAGGGTGACCCCGCCGCCCGGCCGCCCGAAGGCGGGGTGCGGCCCCCTGGGGGGGCAGCGGACCTCGCGCAAGCGGGGGAGCGTGGGGGCCAAGATTTCTTCGATGTGATCGTGGTGGACTTCCCCGACCCCACCAACTTCGCCATCGGCAAGCTCTACACCAACAGCTTCTACGGCCTGCTCGAGCGGCGCCTGGCCGCCAGCGGCTACGCCGTCGTCCAGACCACCTCGCCGCTGATCGCCAGGCGCAGCTTCTGGACCGTGGTGCAGACCATCGAATCGGTGGGCCTGACGGCCACGCCCTACCACGCCCACGTGCCCAGCTTTGGCGAATGGGGCTTCGTCATCGCCAGCCGCCGGCCCTGGCGCTGGCCCACGGCGCTGCCGGCGGGCCTGCGCTTTCTCGATGTGCCCTCGCTGCCGCTGCTGTTCGACTTCGCGCCCGACATGGCGCGCGTGCCGGCCGCCGTCAACCGCCTGTCCAACCAGGTGCTGGTG
>JAKOWB010000249.1 GCA_029781795.1 Pseudomonadota bacterium
GCCGGCGTGCCGTCAGAGATCTTCTGTCCGTGATCCAGCACGACGATGTGATCCGAGATCTTCATGACCACGCTCATGTCGTGCTCGATCAGCAGGATGCCGATCTTCTCCTCGTCGCGGATCGACAGCAGCAGGGCGTTCAGCGCCGCCGATTCGGTGGCGTTCAGGCCGGCCGCCGGCTCGTCGAGGCAGAGCAGCACCGGCTCGGTGCACATGGCCCGCGCGATCTCCAGCCGGCGCTGCGCGCCATAGGGCAGGCTGCCCGCCGGCTCGTCGGCGCGCTCGGTCAGGTTGATCTTTTCCAGCCAATGCTTGGCCAGTTCGACCGCCAGCTTCTCGGCCCGGCCATAGGCTGGGAAGCCCAGCAGGCCGAGGAAGGTCATGCCCGAGGCCTTCATCAGCTTGTTGTGCTGCGCGACGATCAGGTTCTCCAGCACGCTCATCGCCGGGAAGAGGCGGATGTTCTGGAAGGTGCGCGCGACGTTGGCCTTCTGCGCGATGCGGAAACCCTCGGTCTGCTCCAGCAGGATCTCGCCGTGCGTCGGATGCGCCAGCGCCAGGCGGCCGACCGTCGGCTTGTAGAAGCCCGTCAGGCAGTTGAAGACCGTGGTCTTGCCGGCGCCGTTGGGGCCGATGATGCCGGTGATCTGCTGCTGGCCGGCGACGAAGGAGACGTCGTCGATCGCCACCAGGCCGCCGAAGCGCATGGTCAGGTGCTCGACGGTGAGCAGCGGCTGGGCGCCGACAGGCGGCGTGGCCTGGAGTGCGGACTGCGACGCGGCCATCAGCCGTGGCCCTCCGACATGGTCGCGACCTTCGTCCTTCTGTCCTTGAACAGCTTGATGGTCGGCGCCCGATGGGACAGCAGGCCGCGCGGCCGCCAGATCATGATCAGCACCATGCCGGCGCCGAAGGCCAGCATGCGGTACTCCGCCAGTTCGCGGAACAGCTCGGGCACGCCGATCAGCAGGGCGGCGGCGATCACGATGCCGACCTGGCTGCCGAGGCCTCCCAGCACCACGATGGCCAGGATCACCGCGGACTCGATGAAGGTGAAGGACTCCGGGCTGATGAAGCCCTGGCGGGTGGCGAAGAAGGACCCGGCGAAGCCGCCGAACATGGCGCCGACCGCGAAGGCCGTGAGCTTGGTGTTGGTCGGGTTGATGCCGAGCGCCCGGCAGGCGGTCTCGTCCTCGCGCAGCGCCTCCCAGGCGCGGCCGATGGGCAATCGCCGGATGCGCAAGGTGAAGAAGTTCACGCAGAGCGCCATCACCAGGATCACGTAGTAGAGGAAGATGATGCGGTTCAGCGGCGAGTAGTCGATGCCGAGGAAGTCCTGCACCGTCTGCCCGCCGTCCGGCGCCACCTTGTCGAAGGTGAGATTGAGGATCGGCACGTTCGGCCGCGGTATGTCGCGGATGCCGTCGGGACCGCCGGTGAACCACCACCAGTTGATCAGGATGACGCGGATGATCTCGCCGAAGCCCAGGGTCACGATGGCGAGGTAGTCGCCGCGCAGCCTGAGCACCGGGAAGCCGAGCAGCACGCCGAAGAAGGCGGACATGATGCCGGCCACCGGCAGGCAGACCCAGAAGCCCAGGTCGAAATAGTGCGCCATCAGGGCATAGGAGTAGGCGCCGACCGCGTAGAAGGCGACGTAGCCGAGGTCCAGCAGCCCGGCGAGGCCGACGACGATGTTGAGGCCCCAGCCCAGCATCACATAGGTCAGCACCAGCACGCCCATGTCCATGACGCGCCGGTCGGCGAAGTCGAGCCAGGGCAGCGTCACGGCGAAGGCCATCAGCACGCCGCCGATCCAGGGCGTGATGCGCTGCACGACCGGCGCCGAGGTGTCGTCGCCGTGGCGCGGCGCCGGGTGCTCTCCGCGCGCCAGGGCGAGGCCGGCGCGAATCGTCAGCACGATGGCCGGCAGAGTGACGATCCAGTTGACGATGATGCTCTCGAAGGGGCGCAGGCTGCCGAGGCCGCCCTGGCTGGCATCGCCGGCGATCAGCGAGACCAGCATCCAGGCGGCGAAGGCGCCGGCGATTCCCAGGGTTAGCAGCGGCCGGCCGTTGTGCAGCAGCAGCATGGACAGCCGGCCGAAGAACACCAGCAGCACCGCCGCCAGCACGTCGCCGTAGCGCGTGACGAAGTCCAGGCCCTGCGGCCGGTCGATGGTCTCGATGCCGACCAGCTCGGCCGACAGCAGCAGCGCGACCACTGCTGCCAGAACGGAATCCTTGAGCATCTTGGGCCAGTCCGGCCCATGGTGGGATGCGGCGCGTCCGGCCGTGACTGCGCTCATGGCCTCACACCTTCTCCACGTCGGGTTTGCCCAGCAGGCCGGTGGGCCGGAAGATGAGCACCAGGACCAGGATGGCGAAGGTCGCCACGTCCTTGTACTCGACCGAGAAGTAGCCGGACCAGAAGGCCTCGATCAGGCCGATCGCGATGCCGCCCAGCATGGCTCCCGGCAGCGAGCCGATGCCGCCCAGCACCGCCGCGGTGAAGGCCTTCACGCCGGCCAGGAAGCCGATGAAGAAGTCGACGATGCCGTAGTAGAGCGTGACCATGAACCCGGCCACCGCCGCCAGCGAGGCGCCGATCACGAAGGTGATCGAGATGGTCCGGTTGACGTTGATGCCCAGCAGCGAGGCCATCTTCATGTCCTGCTCGCAGGCGCGCTGCGCCCGCCCGAGGGCGGTGCGGGTGATGATGAAGGTGAAGATCAGCATCAGCAGCACGGTCACCAGCACGATGACGATCTGCTTGTAGCCCAGCGTGACCGAGAAGCCGTCGTTGTGCAGCAGCTCGAAGCTGCCCTGCAGCGGGTCGCCGTACTCGCGCGGCACGGCCTTGTTGCGGGCGCCCTGCAGGAGCTGCACGTAGTTCTGCAGCAGGATCGACATGCCGATCGCCGAAATCAGCGGCGCCAGACGGAAGGAGCCGCGCAACGGGCGGTAGGCGATGCGTTCCACCGTCCAGCCGTACATCGCGGTCAGCACCACCGAGATGATCAGCACCACCGCGAGCGCCAGCGGCACCCAGGTGATGCCGAGCCAGCCGAGGATCAGGAAGGTGATGATCGTGTGGAAGGCACCGATCATGTAAACGTCGCCGTGGGCGAAGTTGATCATGCCGATGATGCCATAGACCATCGTGTAGCCGATGGCGATCAGGCCGTAGATCGAACCGAGCGTCAGCCCATTGATGAGCTGCTGCAGAAAATATTCCATCCGCCGCCAGTCCCCATTGCGGTCGGCTTATGGCGCCCCGGGTGCTCGGCGTTTTGCCGGCTCCTCTTGACTCTCTTGGTTAGCAAGCCATTTGCCGCAACACAACTGGCGGCGTCGACTTCACTCGTCGGCGGCGGGCTCCTGGGTCGCCCGCGGATCGAGAATGACGCTTTCCGTCGTCGCCACCTTGGGAAGGGGAACGACCTGGAAGCCCTCGCGCTCGGTGGCACTCGGCGCCTGTCGGCGCGTCATGCGGTAGAGGGTATAGAGCACGAGCAGGACATGGACGGCCGCGGTGAAGGCGAACAGGCCTTCCGGCATCCAGCGCTGCATCATCTCGGCCGCGAGGATGGGGCCGATCATCGTGCCGAAGCCAAGAAGCAGTAGCAGCCCGCCAGCAATGCGGACGAAGTCGTCGGCCTTGGCGAAGTCATTGGCATGGGCGACGGCGATCGCATACATCGGGTAGATCATCGCGCCGAAGACGACGATCATGCCGATCACCAGCGCCGGGGCGCGCGGCTGCAGAAGCACGAG
>JAKOWB010000253.1 GCA_029781795.1 Pseudomonadota bacterium
CGCCCATCGCCTGGGCCAGCTGCGACTGGTACGCCAAGACCGGCCAGATGATGCCGGACGACTGGAAGGCGCAGCTGCAGGGCATGGACGCGCTGCTGTTCGGCGCCGTCGGCTGGCCCGCCAGCGTGCCCGACCACGTCTCGCTGTGGGGCAGCCTGCTGAAGTTCCGGCGCGAGTTCGACCAGTACATCAACCTGCGCCCGGTGCGCCTGTTCGAGGGCGTGCCTTGCCCGCTGGCCGGCAAGAAGGCCGGCGACATCGACTTTCTGGTGGTGCGCGAGAACACCGAGGGCGAATACACCAACCTGGGCGGCGTGATGTATGCCGGCACCGAGCGCGAGATCGTGGTGCAGGAGACGGTGATGAGCGCCTTCGGCGCCGACCGCGTGCTACGCTTTGCCTTCGAGCAGGCGGCCGCGCGCCCGCGCCGCAAGCTGGACGTGGCCACCAAGAGCAACGGCATCGCCATCAGCATGCCCTGGTGGGACGGCCGCGCCGACGCCATGGCCGCGCGCTACCCGCAGGTGGCCGTGCAAAAGCACCACATCGACATCCTCAGCGCCCGCTTCGTGCTGCAGCCCGAGCGCTTCGACGTGGTGGTGGCCAGCAACCTGTTCGGCGACATCCTCTCCGACCTGGGCCCGGCCTGCACCGGCACCATCGGCCTGGCGCCCTCGGCCAACCTCAACCCCGAGCGCACGTTTCCCAGCCTGTTCGAGCCGGTGCACGGCTCGGCGCCCGACATCTTCGGCCAAGGCATCGCCAACCCGGTGGCCATGATCTGGTCGGCCGCGCTGATGCTGCAGTTTCTGGGCGAGGCGGCGGCGCACGACGCCATCGTGCGCGCCATCGAGACCGTGCTGCGCCAGGGCCCGCGCACGCGCGATCTGGGCGGCGCGGCCAGCACCGCCGACATGGGCCAGGCCATCGCGGCGCTGGTCTGACGACCGATTGCTACAAGAACAGGAGCTGCTGAGGCAATCGGCAACCGGGCCAGGGCCCGATTGGAACCATCGTGGCGCGCGCCGGGTCTGTCACTTCGGGTCGTCGCTCCGGTTTTCGGCGGGCGGCTCCTTGGGCGGCAGCTCGCCCTTCTTGCGCCCCGAAAACATGGTCCACCACACCATCAGCACAAACAGCAGCAGCGCGCCCAGCGCCTCGAGAATCAGCAGGGTCATGGCCAGGGTGCTTCGAGTTCTTTCATGGGCTGCCATTGTAGGAACGCTGGCCAGTTGCGCCGTCAAGCCGCCGGCGCCCACGGCCCTCCCGGCCGGCGCCGAGTCACCGCTGCCCCCGCTGGCCAACGTGCCCGACAGTGCGCCCACCGGCCCCGCGCTGCAGCGCCCGGGCAGCCGCTGGGTGCCGGTGCGCTGGGCCGACCTGCCGGGGTTCGAGCAGGACGCCACCTACGAGGCCTGGAACGCCTGGATCAAGAGCTGCGAGCGCCCGCCTGAGCCCTTCCGGGCGCTGTGCAGCGAGGTGCGCCGCCTGTCGCTGGCCACGCCCGAGGAGCAGCGCCAGTGGATGCGCCTGCGCCTGCAGCCCTACCGCGTCGAGCCCTTGAGCGGCGGCGCCGACGCCGGCCTGCTGACCAGCTATTTCGAGCCCGTGTACCAGGCTGCGCGCCAGCCCGGTGGCGCCTACCAGGTGCCCGTCTTCGCCCCGCCCCCCGGCCTGGGTGCGCGCCCCTGGTACACGCGGCGCGACATCGACACCCGCCCCGAGGTGCGCGCGCAGCTGGCCGGCAGCGAGATCGCCTGGCTGGCCGACCCGGTGGACGCCATGATCCTGCAGATCCAGGGCTCGGGCCGCCTGCGCGTGACCGAGGCCGACGGCAGCCAGCGCCTGGTGCGCCTGGCCTTTGCCGGCACCAACAACCAGCCCTA
>JAKOWB010000272.1 GCA_029781795.1 Pseudomonadota bacterium
TCCCATTCCGCCGCGACGGCCGCATCGGCCTCGCCGGCACGCCGCCCCGCCCGCTCGGCCGCCGCCCGCTCCGGCGCCAGGCGGCGCAAGGCCCAGACCGCGGCGCCACGGATCAGCGGCGCGGCGTCCTCCAGGCGGGCCAGCACCGCCGGCAGCAGGGTGCGGTCCCCGCTGTTGCCGATGGCGATCAACACGTTGCGCAGGAAGCGCGCATGGCCGATGCGCTTCACCGCAGAGCCGGCGAAGCGCTGCCGGAAACCCGCATCGTCGAGCGCGGCCAGGTCCGCCAGCGGCGGCGCCACCAGGTCGGGCCGCGCCGTCAGCTTGGCCTCGCGCGTCGCCTGGGCGAAGCGGTTCCAGGGGCAGGCCGCGAGGCAGTCGTCGCAGCCGTAGATGCGGTTGCCCATGGCGGCGCGGAAGTCCGCCGGAATCGGCCCCGGATGCTCGATGGTGAGGTAGGAGAGGCAGCGCCGCGCATCGAGCTGGAAGGGCGCCGGGAAGGCCGCGGTCGGACAGGCGTCGAGGCAGGCGCGGCAGGAGCCGCAGCGCTCGGCGGCTGGCGGATCGGGCGGCAGCTCCAGCGTGGTCAGCAGGCTGCCGAGGAAGAACCAGTGGCCGAGGTCCCGGGACAGCAGGTTGCTGTGCTTGCCCTGCCAGCCGAGGCCGGCCTGCTGGGCCAGCGGCTTCTCCAGCAGCGGCGCGGTATCGACGAAGACCTTGACCTCGCCGCCCAGGCGGCGCGCGGCGAACTGCGCCAGGTGCTTCAGGCGGCCCTTGATGAGGTCGTGGTAGTCGCGGTGGCGCGCATAGACCGAGAGGTTGCCGACGCTTGGCCGCGCCAGGTTCGCCATCGGGTCCTCCGCCGGCGCATAGCTTTGCGCGACGACGATGGCGCTCCGCGCCGCCGGCCAGAGCGCGTCGGGCGAGCGGCGCTGCTCGGCGCGCTCCGCCAGCCAGCCCATGTCGCCGTGCCGCCCCGCGGCGATGAACTGCATCAGGCGCTCGCCTGTCTCCGCCGCCAGTTGCGCCGGGCCGAAGCCGACCGCATCG
>JAKOWB010000319.1 GCA_029781795.1 Pseudomonadota bacterium
GAGGACGGATCGATCGCCAGGATGGCGACCCTGTGGCCCCGGCCGATCAGCTCCAGCCCGAAGCGTTCGATGAAGGTCGACTTGCCGACGCCGGGAATGCCGGTGATGCCCAGCCGCGTCGAGCGGCCGGTACGCGGCAGCAGGGTGCTCAGCAGGGCATCGGCGCGCAGCCGGTGATCCTCGCGCGTCGATTCGATCAGCGTGATGGCACGCGCCAGCGCCCGGCGGTCGCCGGCCAGCAGCGGGGCGTAGAGCGGATCGTCGGGGGCCTGCATGCGCGAGGCGGCGGCGGTCATCGCTGCGGTCTAGCCGATGGCGAGCGAAAAGTCAGCCGCGCCGCCGCTGCATGACCACCATGGCCATCGCCCACAGGCAGTATGCGGCCGCCAGCGACCAGCCCAGGCCACGGCCGCCGAAGACGTCCATTGCCGCACCGCTGACCGGCGGGCCGATCAGGCTGCCGAAGGTGTAGATCATCACGAAGGCGGCGTTGGCCCGCGCCATGTCGCCGGCGGCGAAGCGCTGGCCGAGCATGGTGAGGCCCACCGTGTAGATGCCGAAGGCGACGCCGCCCCAGATCACCAGCAGCGGCATCACCATCCATATCGACGCGCCGGCGAAGGGCAGGATGGCCGCCGCCACGGCGCTCGCCAGCACGCAGCCCAGCAGCACCCCCAGCCGCGGCAGGCGGTCGGCCAGCCAGCCGATCGGCAATTGCAGCACGAGATTGCCGACGAGAAACGCGGTCTGCCACAACGTCGCGGTCTTGGCCTCCACGCCGACCTCCACGCCATAGATCGGCAGGAAGGTGAAGACCACGGTCTCGCCCGTCCCCGCCGCCAGCGCCGCGAGCATGGCGACGGGCGCGATCCAGATCGTGTCCGTCATCCGGCCGCCGGCTTCCGGTTCGATGCGCGGGGCGGCGCGCGCGAAGGCCAGCGGCAGCCCCACGCCGATCGTCAACGCGGCGCAGGCGATGAACGGCGCCGCGCCCGAAACGCCGACGACCTGCAGCACCAGCGGCCCGGTCGCCAGGCCACCGGCGATCAAGG
>JAKOWB010000326.1 GCA_029781795.1 Pseudomonadota bacterium
CGCGCCCGGCATCGCGCTTCAGGGTCTCCAGCGCCTCCGCCGCCTCGGTGCCCTCCAGCACGCTGCCGCGGCCCTGGCGGTTGCTGACCGACTGCGCGGCCAGATGCTCCGGCGCCGGCACGTAGAACTCGCGGTCCAGGATCGAGTAGCGGCCGGAATACTCGTTCACGTTGGCGGTGCGGTGCCGGATCCACTGCCGCGCGACGAAGATCGGCAGCTTGACGTGATACTTGATCTCGCACATCTCGAAGGGCGTGGTGTGGCGGTGCCGCAGCAGGTAGCGGATGAGGCCCGCGTCCTCCTGCACCTTCTTGGTGCCGCGCCCGTAGGAGACGCGCGCCGCCTGCACCACCGCCGCGTCGTCGCCCATGTAGTCGATGACCCGGACGAAGCCGTGATCGAGGACGGGCAGGGCCTGGTAGAGGATCTCCTCCAGCGCCGGCACCACGGCGCGCCGGGTCGGCGCGCTCTGCTGCTGGATCTCCTGGATTTCCGCCTGCTGCTGGGCGGTGAGGCGCGTGTCTTTTGTCTCGGCCATGGGGTTCCCCCGAACTGTCATCCCGGCCAAGCGAAGCGCCGAGCCGGGATCCATGGCGCGGCGGGCGCGGAGAGATGGATCCCGGCGCGGGGGCCGGGATGACACCCAGATAGTATATCCGGCGGGAGTCGCTCCCCCTCTTTCTTCCCCCCCTCTTTCATCGAGGCCCCGGGCGCCCTACATTAGCTGCGCCGGGAAACCGGCTATGGCGCTAAACTGGCTTGCGGAATAAGCGTTACGGACCCGGGGGCGGTACCCGGCGCCTCCACCAGTTTTCCGGGCGGTTCGATTGGACCGCCCGCTCTGGGGGCGAAATAGGATCGACGTGCGCGGTAAAGGCTTGTTGGGTGCTCGGCATGGTACCGCCGTTATCGGGCCAACTCAGAAGTGCCAACGACAATCGCGTTGCACTCGCTGCCTAATTAGGTAAGCGCGGTTCGGGGGGCACCGGGCAACAGAAGCCCCCCACTGACTTTCCTCGGATCAGGCACGTTCCGATCGGGTTCTCGCGCGATAGGCGCTTGACCGTCCCGCGTCACGGTGCAGGAATGCGCCCGAAACCGGCCGGTCACGGGATCGTCAAGAAGTCCCCCTCGGAAGGAGCACGGGGGCGGCCGGCACGGGAAAGGGACGGGCAGGTGAGCGGGCAGAGCAGGGGCCGTGATGGCCTAAGATACGATCTCATGCTGCAGCGGGCGCTGCGCGGCGTGCTGCGCGAGGCGCTGGCCGAGGTCGGCGAGCGCGGCCTGCCTGGCGACCACCACCTCTACATCACCTTCCGCACCGGCGCGCCCGGCGTCGAACTGGCCGACCACCTGCGCGCGCGCTATCCGGACGAGATGACCATCGTGCTGCAGCACGAGTTCTGGGGCCTGGAGAGCGACGAGGAGAAGTTCCAGGTGACGCTCAGCTTCTCCAGCCGGCAGGAGCGCCTGGTGGTGCCCTTTGCCGCGGTCATCGCCTTCGCCGACCCCTCGGTGCGCTTCGGCCTCCAGTTCGAGCCCTCGGCCAGCGACAAGGCCCAGGGCAAGGCCGACGCCGCGCCCGGCGGCGCGCCGACCGTGACCGAGGGCGCGGCGGCGCCGACCAGCGGCCAGGATCCGGAGCAGCCCGACGGCACCGCGGCTGACAAGGGCGAGAACAAGGTCGTCACGCTCGACCGCTTCCGCAAGAAATAGGGCAGCGCGGCGAAGACCTGAGGGCGCCCGGCCCCGGCGGCGCGCCTGTGCATTGCGCTTTGCGCCTCTCCGGGAATTGCCATAACCTTTCGAACTGCGACCCGAACGATAGTGCTCGCCTCATGGCAACCGCCAGTCTGCTGGCCTAAGCCGGCACTGGAGCAGTCGAAAGGGAAACCGCATGAAACGGACGATCACCCGGATCTGGCTGGCGCTGACGCTCGCTGGCCTTGGCGCCGTGTCGAGCTGGGCGGCGGAGAACTGCCACTACTTCACCATGCTGGAAAAAACGGTCTGCGATATCACGCGCCTCTATCAGAAGACCTACAACAGCGACATGACCCAGGCGCCCACGATCTACGACCCGAGAAGCGGCCGCTACTTCCAGGGCTTCACCGATTCGGCGCCGGAGTGCAACACCAACGACATCCTTGTCGCGCACCTGGGCTCCTTTGCCTTCCAGCCGCAGGTCACGCTGCAGGATCACGCGGGCAAGGTCTTCGCCGTCAGCATCACGCGCGAAGCCCAGGACCCCGGCCCGCCGGTCCGCACGGTCTACTGGGCGGAGCTCGAGTGGCAATGCGAACACCCCGGCGGACCGCCGCTGGTCTATCTGCAGACGACGGACTATGGCGTGCCGGGCGCCTTCACCTATCAGTGGGAGGTCTGGCAGCGCCTGAAGCGCTCGTCCACCCCGGAGGATCCGGCCTGTGGCTGCGTCGACCCGGCCTCCGGACGTTCCTACAAGTCCTTCCTCGGGCAATGCTACGAGCCGCCGGGCGACGGCTGGTGCGACTAGGGGGGCGGGGCCGCGGGGCCGGCGTGACGGGTTCAACGCCCGACGCGGTCCGGCAGGTCAGGCCGGCAGGTCAGGCTGGCACGGCGCGGCCGCCAGCGGGTATGACTCGGCGCGCGGCGCACAGGCCGCGTCACCCGCTGCGAGAGAGACGGCGATGGCCACCACTGGACGAAGCGCCGCGAAGCCCAAGGCGAAGCCCCTGCCACCCGCCGTGCGGCAGGCACTGTCGCTGCTGCTGCCGCTGGGCCCGGTGGAGGCGCGGCATTTCTTCGGCGGCCACGGCCTCTACCTCGAGGGCATGATCTTCGCCTTCGTCATGGACGGCACGCTCTTCATCAAGGTCGACGCCGAGAGCAAGCCGGCCTTCCTCAAGGCCGGCGGCGCGCCCTTCGTCTACGAAGGCAGGCGCGGCCCGGTCGAGGTCGCCTACTGTACGCCGCCCAAGGCGGCGCTCGCCACCCCCGCCAGGCTGCTGCCCTGGGCCGAGCGCGGCCTCGCTGCTGCCCGCCGCAAGGCGCTGGCCAAGACCAAGACCGCGACCCGCCAGCGCCGCGCGCTGGAAGGGGACTAACCCCGCCCCGCGCGGCGTTCCGCAGCCACGGCCTCGATCTTGGCGGTGAGCTCGGCATCGGTGCGCAGGACGCGGCGGAAGTCGCGCGCTTCCAGCACCAGCAGGTGGCAGAAGCCGCGCGCCACCACGTCGGCGTTGCGCGGTGCGTTCGACAGCAGCGCCATCTCGCCGAAGAAGCTGCCGGGGCCCAGCTCGATCTCGCCGCCCTGCGGCAGCACCACCGCGACCTCGCCCGAGACCAGGAAGTACATGCGCGTGCCGCGCGTGCCCTTGCGGATGATGCGCTCGCCCGGCACCGCCAGATCGGGGCGGAGCTGCGCGGCGATCGGCTCCAGCCGCTCGCGCGGCAGGTCGTCGAACAGCGACACGCGGCCCACCATGTCGGCGAGGTCGAGGCCGAGGTCGAGCGAGGGGCGCCGGTTGGCCTGTTCCCAGCGCTGCTTCTGGTCGCGCTGCAGGTCGGCATAGACCTCGCGGCTGATCAGTGCCTGTTCCAGGCGCTCCTGATAGCTCTGGTCCTGCAGGCGCAGCGCGACTCGCGCCAGGTACTGCGCGCGCAGCGCCTCGGCATAGGAGGGAGAGCGCGTCTCGACGGCGAAGAGCGCGACCTCGATCGGCGCCAGGCGGCGCGCCAGCAGCACCTCCAGCTCGGCCGCCACGCCCTCGCCCATCACCTCCTTCAGCGCGGTCCTGGCATAGGTCATGAGCTGGCGCGCCACGAGC
>JAKOWB010000327.1 GCA_029781795.1 Pseudomonadota bacterium
CGCCGCCCGGTGACGTCGCCGGCAAGCTGCGTGCCGACGCCGCGCGCCTGCCCGAGCCGGTGCGCTCGATGGTGGAAAACCTCAGCCAGACCGGCGCCGCACAGGCCCGGGTGGCCGAGCGCGGCAACCTCAGCCAGGACCTGCGGCCGGTGACCGAGTTCTGCGAACGGGCCATTTCAGGGCGCTATCCGTTCGACCCCAACAGCCCGCGCGACGTGCTGCCCGAAGACTTCGGCCAGATGTTCGGGCCCGGTGGCCTGATGGATGATTTCTTCCAGAAACGCCTGGCGCCCTTGGTCGACACCAGCACGCGGCCCTGGCGCTACAAGCCGGTAGCCGATCGCGGCGCCGTCACGCCGGCGGCGCTGGTCCAGTTCGAGCGCGCCGCGCGCATCCGCGACATCTTCTTTCGCGCCGGCGGGCGCGCACCCTCGATCCGGCTCGACTTTCGCCCGGTGGAGATGGACGCCAGCATCACCCAGTTCATCCTCGACGTCGATGGGCAGCTGGTGCGCTACGCCCATGGCCCCGCGGTACCCATGGCGGTGCAATGGCCGGGCCCGCGCGGCAGCAACCAGGTGCGGATTCAGCTCAATCCGCCGTCGGCCACGGGCGGCGCCTCGGGCATGACGGTCGACGGCCCATGGGCCTTGTTCCGGGCGTTCGACAAGTCGCAGCTCGAACCAGGCGGTGCGCCCGAGCGCTTTTTCGTTACCTTCGCCATCGACGGTCGCCGCGCGCGTTTCGAGGTCACGGCCAACAGCGTGCAGCACCCGGTGCGATTGCGCGAGTTGCGGGAGTTCAAATGTCCGCAAGGCCTTTGAACGCGCTGCCTGGGTGGTGGGGCAAGCTGCCCGGGACCGGAGACTTTGTTTGTCGACGCCTGCCGGATGCCGTGCGCGCCCGGCTGGATGGGTGGCTGCAGGTGGAACTCGGCGCGCTGCGCCGGCGCCATGCGGGGTGGCAGACGGCGTACCTGGGGGCGCCACTGTGGCAATTCGCAGCCGGCGCCGGGCTGCTGACGCAGGAAACCTGGCTCGGCGTGATGATGCCGTCGGTCGATCGGGTGGGGCGGTATTTTCCCTTGCTGATCGTGCAGCCCATGCCGCAGATCGTTGTTGCGCCGCAGGCCTGGTGGGATGGTGTGACCCAAGCGGCCCTGCAGGCCCTGCACGACGATTGCGGCCCGCAGGGCCTGGACGATGCGCTGGTGGCCCGGTTCGGCGTGATGAAGCCGGGCGCAACGTCCACGGACGGGTGCCAGCGGGTCGAGCCGGGCGGCAGCCTGTGGCGCAGCGCGGCGGGCACAGGGGCTCCACTGGCGTGCGCCGGCTGGCCGCGCGATGCGCATTTTGATCTGCTGTTCGATCTGGCGGGGCTGCCCGCCACGGCGGGGCCTGTTGGATGAGCACGCCCGACGACCTCACGCGCATCGCCACCGCTCCCACGGGCAGTGATGTGTCGGTTGCCGACGATGCCACCCGGGTGCTGTCCGCCGATTCGGCGGCGGCCATGCGGGCGGAGGAGTCGAGCGCGTCGATCGATCTTGGTTCCGGTGCGCTGGCACCGGGTACCCGGCTGGTCGAGTTCGAGATCACGCGGGTGATCGGGCAGGGCGGATTCGGCGTGGTCTATGAGGCGTGGGACCACACCCTGGAGCGTGTGGTGGCCCTGAAGGAATACCTGCCCACCACGCTGGCCACGCGCGCCGCCGACGGCACCATTCACCCCCTGTCGGAGCGCCAGCGCGAGACCTTCGAGCTGGGCATGCGCTCGTTCATCAACGAGGCGCGCCTGCTGGCGCAGTTCGACCATCCCTCGCTGGTCAAGGTCTATCGCTTCTGGGAGGAGCGCGGCACGACCTACATGGTGATGCCCTGCTACCAGGGGCGCACCCTGCGGCAGGCCCTGGCGGCCAGCGGGCCGGGCGGCGTCGACGAAGCTTGGCTGCTGGCGGTGGTCGATGGCGTCAGCCAGGCCCTGGGCGTGATGCACGCCGCGCACTGCTTTCACCGCGACATCGCGCCCGACAACATCATGCTGCTGGAGGGCAGCGAACGCCCCGTGGTGCTGGACTTCGGCGCCGCGCGCCGCGTCATCAGCGACAAGACCCAGGCCATCACGGTGATCCTGAAGCCGGGCTACGCGCCGATCGAGCAGTACGCCGAGATGCCGGACATGAAGCAGGGCGCCTGGACCGACGTCTATGCCCTGGCCGCCGTGATGCACCTGGCGGTCACGGGACGGGTTCCTCCACCCTCGGTCGGGCGTGTGATGACCGACGGCTACGTTCCGCTGGCCGGCGATGCGGCCCTGTCGCAACGCTACAGCCCGGCGCTCCTGGGCGCCATCGACGCCGGCCTGGCCGTGCGGCCCGAGGCACGGCCGCAGTCCATGGCCGCGCTGCGAGCCCTGCTGGGGCTGGGCGCCGCGGCCGCCGATGGCGCGGCCACGGTGCTGGCCGCGGCGGCGCCCACGTCTTCCAGGTTGGCTCCCGCGGATCCGACGGCGCAGGCCCCGTCGCGCCGCACCGCAATGCCCTGGACGATTCTGGCTCTCGTGCTGGCGCTCGTGGCGGCCGGTGGCGCCTGGTGGTGGAGCCAGCGCGGCCCGGCGCCCAAGCCCACCGGTACGCCGGCTGTTGCGCAGGGTTCCCCGGCGGCCGCAAGGGCTCCTGCGCCGCCTGCCGCCGAGCCAACCCCTGCATCCCAGCCGGCCCAGTCCAACGCGCCGCCACCCACGCCGCCCGCGCCGGCGCCATTGCCTGCCGCGCGCACGCCAGCGGAATCCTTGCGGGCCTTGGCACTCGGCGCTGCCGCCGACGTGCGCGTCACGGCGCGCCCCAACAAGCCCGAGGTCGCGATCGGCAAGGATCGGCTGGGCTTTTCCGTGACCAGCAACCG
>JAKOWB010000339.1 GCA_029781795.1 Pseudomonadota bacterium
TCGCGCAGCAGCAGCGGCATGATCACGCTGTTGGTAACGATGATGTCGGCCGGGGGCAGGACCGCCTTCACGCGGCGGCAATAGAGCCATTCGTGCCAGCGGAAGGACAGGCGGCCGGCCGGCGCGTCGCGGCTCGCCACCCGCAGGTGCCGCACGCCCTCCAGCGTCTCGGCGTCAGGCAGGCCGGGAAAGCGGCGCGACAGGTGCGTCACCTGGCATCCCGCGGCGGCCCAGTGCCGGCCGAGCGACAGCATGGAACGTTCGACCGCGCCACCGAGCAGGGGCGGTACCGGCAGGTAGGGTCCCTGAACAATGGTGATTCGCATGGTCCGCCGGGACGGTAACATGACGCCAGGACGCGTCCCATGCCTGCCGGCGCGGGCGGCTGTGCTAGCGTCGCGGCAGGCGGCATCTGGTCCGGGGGCTGCCCTGGGGGACTTGGGAGAGCGATGGACGTGCAACCCGGCATGACGGCGGCGGGGCGCCCGCGTGTGCTGCTGGTGACGCTGCGCGCCACGGGCGGGGTTGCCGCGCTGGTCGAGGCGACGCAGGGCCTGCTGGCCGAGCGCGGCTGGCGGGCCGACCTTGCCTGGTACGAGCCCTATCGCCAGTCGCCCGACTTCTCGGTGCCGCTCTTCGCGCTACCCTTCCGCCGGCCGCGCCTGGTCACCGAGACGCAGGACGACGGCACGCTGCTGCATCGGGTCGGTGTGCGCCTGCCCGAGCTGGAGGCGATGCGCTACCGCCCGACCCGCCTGTGGCGGCGGGTCCTCGCGGACTATGACCTGGCGATCGCCGTCTGCGGCTCGGTGCTGCCGGCCGGGGTGTTCCAGGGCTTCGCGGGGGCGGCGCTGGCCTGGGTGGCGACGCCCTTCGATGCCGACCGCGAGCTGCGCCGCCAGTCCTTTCCCTGGCCGCGCCGGCTGCTGGACGACCTGGTCGATGCGCCGCTCTGCCGGCGCCTGGAGCGGCGGCTGCTCGGCCGCGTGCCCTGCATCGCCATCAGCCGCTACAGCCGCCGCTTCCTGGAGCGGCTGCAGCCCGCGGCGCGCGTGCTGGATGTGGTGCCGCCGCCGCTCGACCTGGAAGAGTGCGCCGCCCGGCCCTGGCCCGCGAGCGGCGCCGGCCGGCGCGTCGGCTTCTTCGGCCG
>JAKOWB010000340.1 GCA_029781795.1 Pseudomonadota bacterium
GGCGCCCGCCGTAGACGTAGCGGACGCCCCGCAGCTCGAAGGCCGGCTCCGCGCCCGGCGCCTCGGCTCGCGGCGCGCCGTCGGCCGGGACGGCGGGCTGCCCGGCGGTCACGGCAGGCCCCGCGGCAGCAGGACCGCGACGGCCGCCACGGCCAGGGCGCCACCCAGCGCCAGCCAGTCCGGCCGCCGCATCCGGTAGTCGGAGAAGGTGCGGATGCTGCCCGAGAAGCCGCGCGCGACCATGGCCGCGTAGACGTCGTTGCTCATCGTGAACGAGCGGTTGAGCAGGTTGCCCATCGAGCCGGTGATCCAGCCCCGCTGCTCCCGCCCGCTGGTCCTGGCCACCATGCGGCTCTTGCGCGCCTCGAACATCCCGTTCGTCAGGTGCAGGAACAGGAAGATGTAGCGGTAGGCCATGGCCAGCACCAGCACGAACAGCTGCGGCACGCGGACGGCCTGGAGGCTCTTGAGCAGGTCCGCCCACGGCGTCGTCATCACCAGCAGCACGGCCAGCGAGACGCTGACGCCGACGCGCGCCACGAACAGGACTGCGCCGGCCAGCCCCGGGACCGAGGGGGCGATCGTGAGCGGCCCGAGGGCCAGCTCGAACAGGCGGGGCCCCGGCACGAAGAAGATCGCCGGGACGACGACGATGCCGGCGAAGAGCGGGATGCCCAGCCAGACGCGCCGGACGAAGAAGTCGAACGGCAGCCGGCTGGCCTGCGCCGCCGCCAGCACGACGGCGTACAGGCCGACCAGCACCGCGACCGAGCCTGACAGGCTCGCCGCCAGGACGAGCGCGAGGAACATGCCCAGCTTGGCCCTGGGGTCCACGCGCTGCAGCCAGCCGGGCCGGTGGGCGTGCTCCTCGGTGAACACCGCGCGCTCGATGGAGCCCGTGATGCCGCCGATCGTGGTCTCGACCCAGCCCGCGCCCTCGCGCTTGGGCCTGGCCTTCCGCCCGGCCATCAGGCCCTGGGCGCGGCCGCCGCGGCCGCCTCGCCGTCGGGGCGCCGGATCAGCCGGGCGAGCAGGTAGACCGCCGCGCCGAGCAGCAGCATGCCGATGATCCCCGCGATCTCGTAGCCGATGGCCTGCTGCCAGAGGGCGGCCTTGGCGTGGCTGAAGAAGGGCAGCGGCAGGTTGTAGCCGGCCAGGGGCGCTGTGAACAGCGACGACAGCTGGTGGAGGCCCGAAGGCACGTAGCCGAAGGCGGCCTCGACGTCCGCGGCCGAGCCCTCGCCGTAGGCGAAGCCGGGAGCGATCAGGCCCAGCGGCGCGATGATGGCCGCGGCCACGAAGGCCGTCCCCACGCCGCGCACCCGGCGCGGCAGCAGCAGGTGGGCGAGCGGCAGCAGCACGAGGGCGATGGCCCCGACCACGAGCAGCATGGTGGCCACGCTGGGCCAGTCCACCGCGGCCCAGTCCGCGCCGAACGCGCGCCCGATGTCGCCGCCGCCTGTGACCAGGCCGGCCAGGGCGAGCAGCACGGCCCCCGGCAGCACGATCATGGCGCCCAGCTGCCAGAGCGGCCGGCGCGCCTGCCCCTGCGCGATCGCCTCGCCGCCGGCGAAGGCGCTGCTGGGCCCGGTGAGGTACTCGGGGTGGCGCCGCTGGAGGTAGCCCACGCCGAGCGCCGTGATCAGCGCCTCCACGATCGAGGCGCCGAACATGTGAGCGAGCAGCATGGCGGGTACGGCCTCCGAGAGGCCGTAGGGGCTGTACAGCGCGTGCCCGTTCTCGCTGAACAGCAGCGGCTGGATGCCCAGCTGGACGCCCACCGCGAGCGCCGCCGCGGTGATGCCGATGTAG
>JAKOWB010000341.1 GCA_029781795.1 Pseudomonadota bacterium
GAGCGTCAAAGGCCGCGGCGCCATCGTCGATGGCCTGACCGATGCTCAGGCGCTGCACCTGGTCGAGGCCGGCGTGGCGCGCCTGCTGCCGGACCTGGAGACCAAGCCCGCCCCTTTCGACTTGGAGCGGGGGCGCGCTGTTTCGTTCTCGCTCCCGGCCCCAGCTTCACCGCCGCCGACGCCGAGCGGTGCCGCGGCGCCGGCTTCGTCTGCGTCGTCAACGACGCCTGGCGCCTCGCGCCCTGGGCCGGCTGCCTCTACGCCTGCGACTACGACTGGTGGAAGCGATACCACGTCGCCGTCGCCGCCGGCTTCGCGGGGGCGCGCTGGACGCAGGACGCGCGGGCGGCAGAGGACTTCGGTCTGAACCGCGTGGTCGGCCACCACCTGCCCGGGCTCTCGCGTGATCCGGGCGTGATCCACTTCAACGCCAACAGCGGCGCGCAGGCGATCAACCTGCTGGCCGGCTGGGGCGCCGGCGAGATCGTGCTGGTCGGCTTCGACATGAGCGCCGCGCCGGACGGCCGGAAGCACTTCTTCGGCAACCACCCGCCGGGCCTCGACAAGCCCAGCCCCTACCGCGACTGGGTGAAGCGGTTCGACCGCATCGCCGAGGACGCGGCGGACATGGGGGTCCGCATCATCAACGCCAGCCGCCGGACGGCGCTGGACTGCTTCGAGCGCCAGCCGCTCGAAGCCCTGACCTGAAGGGGAGCGCCATGCCGCTGCGCCTGGTCACGCCGCCGCCTGCCGGCCCGATCTCGCTGGCCGAGGCGAAGGCGCACCTGCGCGTCGACGGCAGCGACGAGGACGAGCTGATCGCCGCGCTGATCCTGGCCGCGGCCGATAGCATCGGGGTGCAGACCTCCTACGGCATCCCGCTGGTCCGGCAGACCTGGGAGATCACGCTGCCGGCGCTGTCGAGCTGTCCGCTGGAGATCAAGGCGGCGCAGGTGACGTCGATCGACAGCATCACCTACCTGGACAGCGACGGGGCGACGCAGACCCTCTCGGCCTCGACCTACACGCTGGTGAAGGGCGGGCGCT
>JAKOWB010000355.1 GCA_029781795.1 Pseudomonadota bacterium
CCCCTCTCCCTTGGGAGAGGGTCGGGGTGAGGGACTTTGGTTTTGAGGTCGGTGCGAGCACAAGCAGTCGCACCCAAATTCCTCACCCGCTCGCTCTCGCTCGCACCCTCTCCCAAGGGCGAGGGTTAGCTACTTCACCCCATGCCCGAACGGCAGGCAGGCGTCTTCCAGCCAGTGCCAGACTGTGAGCGCGAAGGTGCGGAGTGCGTCGATCTCGTAGCGCGCCGCACTGACGCGGTGGATCAGCACCGGGGTGTGGTGGATGCCGGTCTGGGCGAAGGCGCCGACCGGGAAGGCGCTGTCGTGGAAATCGAGCGGGGCGCCGCGGCTCAGCACCTCGGGCGCCATCGTGCCCTCGACGTAGAGGCGGGTGCGGGCGTGGGTGAGGTCGACGACCGCGCCCTCGGCGTCGGGCAGCGTGACCGGGCCGCCGGAGAGTAGGTACTGGGCCGGGCCGACCAGCATGAGGGTGCGGCCCTGGCTCTGCGTGGCAAAGCCCACGCGCTCTGGCAGCGGGCCGACCTGGGCTGAGAGCGAGGCGATCATCGCCGCCTCGGCGCCGGGCTGGGCGGTGACCTGCCAGAGGCGCCAGTCGCCCCGTACCTCGCCGATGGTCAGCGGCGCGGGGCCGGGCTTGCCGCCGTGCAATGCACCAGCCAGGGCGGAGCGGCGCTCAAACATGCAGGCGCTTCCCTTCCTGGTCGATGAAGTGCGGCGAGACGACCTTGGCGCGAACGGTTTCGTTCAGCAGCGGATAGGCGCAGACGATCTCCTCGCCCTCGTGCTTCAGGCCGCCGTCGTAGAGTGCCAGGGCGATGTACTTGTTCAGCTCGATCGACCAGGTGACCGAGGTGATCCAGCCGTGGCCGTGGCCCTCAAGCTTTGCGCCCTTGGGGAAGAGGATCGACCCGCCGCGCAGCTTCTTGCCCTCGTCCAGCAGCTCCAGGCCGACCAGGCTCCAGCGCTCCGGCGCCTGCAGCTTGGGGCGGAAACGCAGGGCGCGGCCGACGTAGTCCTTCTCCTTGCCCGCCATCTTGCCGAGGCCGATGTCGTCCAGCGTGTTGCGGTGGTCGAGGTCGAGGCCGGCGACGTGGCCCTTCTCGATGCGCAGCGAGGCCAGGGCCTCAAGGCCGTAGGGCTTGATGCCGAGCGGCGCGGCGGCGGACAGCAGATGCTCCCAGAGGCTCTGCGTATAGTCGGCCGGCGTATAGACCTCGTAGGCCAGCTCGCCGGAGAAGGAGAGGCGGATCAGGCGGAAGGGCACGCCGTCCCGCTCGAACTCCAGCACGCCCATGTAGGGCAGCGCCTTGTCGCTGAGGTCCTGGCCGGGGAAGCAGAGCTCCAGCGCCTTGCGCGCGTTGGGGCCGCTGACCGCCATGCCGCCCCAGGCGTCGGTGATGGAGGTCACCTGCACCCGCAGCTCGGGCCAGGCGGTCTCCAGCAGGAACTCCAGCCAGGACATGACCTCGCCGGCCTGCGCCGTCGTCGTGGTCATGAAGAAGCGGTTCTCGCTGAGGCGCGTGGTGGTGCCGTCGTCCAGCGCCACGGCGTCGTCGTTCAGCATCACGCCATAGCGCGCCTTGCCGACCGGCAGCTTGGCGAAGCCGTTGACGTAGACGCGGTTCAGGAACTCCGGCGCGTCGGGCCCCTGCACGTCGATCTTGCCGAGGTAGGAGACGTCGGAAACGCCGACGTTGCGGCGCACCAGCTCCATCTCCTTGATGTAGGCGCTGGCGGCGCTGTCGCCGGCCCAGGTGTAGTACCAGCAGCGCAGCCAGGGCCCGGCCTCGATGAAGACGCCGCCGTTGGCCTCCTGCCACTGGTGCAGCGGCGAGCGGCGGATCGGGCGGAAGTGCTTGCCGGCGGCGCGCCCGGCCATCGCGCCGATCGCCGTCGGCGTGAAGGGCGGGCGGAAGGTCGTGGTCCCGGCTTCGGGGATGGTGACGTCGCGCAGGCCCGCCATGATGGCCAGCGCGTTGATGTTGCTGGTCTTGCCCTGGTCGGTGCCCATGCCCAGCGTGGTGTAGCGCTTGAGGTGCTCGACCGAGGTGAAACCCTCCTTGACGGCGAGCTTCACGTCCTTGGCGGCGACGTCGTTCTGGAAGTCGATGAAGGCCATGCCCTTCGAGGCTTCGACGTGCCAGAAGGCGGAGAGGCCGGTGGCGGCGTCGACCCCGCGCGGGGCGTCGAAGGCCGGGGCGGGGCGGCCGAAGTCGGCGGCGATCGCGGCGGCGGCGGCGG
>JAKOWB010000414.1 GCA_029781795.1 Pseudomonadota bacterium
GCGGAGAGACGGCGTGCCGGATGCGGCGCAGCTCGCCCGCGTCCTCCAGTCGGGTCAGAAAGTCGCGCAGGTCGCGGTCGGGCATGGCTGTCACAGACCTTGCCAACGCGGAGCCAGATCGTTGTCAATGCCCAGCAGATCGAGTGCACGCGCCACGCTGTGCCGCACGATGTCTTGCACGCTTTGCGGGCGCTGGTAGAAGGCGGGCACAGGAGGGCAGACGATGGCGCCCATCTCGGTGGCGGCCACCATGTTGCGCAGGTGCCCCAGGTGCAGCGGTGTCTCGCGCGCCAGCAGCACCAGCGGGCGGCGCTCTTTCAGCATCACGTCGGCGGCGCGGGTGAGCAGGTTGTCGGCCAGGCCGTGGGCCACGGCCGCCAGCGTATGCATGGAGCACGGCGCCACCACCATGGCCTGCGCGCCGAACGAGCCGCTGGCGATGGAGGCGCCCACACTGCCGATATCGTGCGCCACGTCGGCCAGCGCGTGCACGTCGGCGCGGCCCAGGCCCAGCTCGTGCTGCAGCGTGAGCCAGCCGCTGCCCGTGACCACCAGGTGCGACTCGATCTGCGGCAGGCCGCGCAGCGCGCGCAGCAGCTCGACGCCGTACACCGCGCCGCTGGCGCCCGAGATGCCGACGATGATGCGGCGCGGTGCGGCGCTCATGGGCGAGCGAAGCGCGCAAACAACCCCGGCGCCCAGCGGCCCAGCACCGCACGCGGCGACCATTCACGCGGGTCGAGCACGGGCAGCTCCAGCGCATCCAGCGCGTTCTTCACCACCAGGCCGAGCTCGGTGTCACCCTCCATCACCAGGCGGCGGTTGAAGAACAGCGTGTCCGGGTCTTGCCTGCGCTGGGCCAGCAACAAAAAGTCCTGCGCGTTGGCGCTGATGGCCAGGTCGGTCTGGGCCTGCGGCGCGCTGGGCGTGAAGCGCTGGCCGTTCCAACGGAAGTCGAACGCCACGCGCGCGTCGCGCACGCGAATCGCCAGACGCTTGCCTTGCAGAATGTCTTTCACATCCTGCGGCAACTGCCTGGCCAGCGCCAGGTTGAGGGCGGCCACCAGCAGCATCGAGCCGGGATAGGCCGGCAGGCGCGCCAGCACGGCGCCCACGGGGCGCGGCACGGTGATGGGGGCGGGAGCGGTGGCGGTCATATGGGTTGTTTTCCTCGGGGTTCAGGCAGCGGCCGTTTCGATCAGGTCCAGCCCCGGTTTGCCGTGCCAGTAGCCGTTGCACGGGGCCTCGGGCATGAAGAGGCGCATGGCGGCCAGCGCGGCGGGGTCGGGCTGCTCGGCGCGGCGAGCGGTGTCGAAGGCGGCAACGATCTGGTCCATGTGCTGCGACTGCGGCGACAGGCGCAGGATGTCCACGCCCGCGGCGCGCAGCGCGGGGATGTCGCCAATCAGGTTGTGCACGCGCGCCGACTGGGTCTGGATGCCGTTGATGACGAGAAAGGACTCCTTCTCGCGCGTTTGCAGCAGCTGGCCGTCGGGGTGCTCGATGCAGCGAAAGCCGCAGTCGTCCTTGGGCAGGTTGTAGTGGCGCGCCGTGAAGCACCGCGCCGAGAACGCCAGCGGCATGCGGCCGTAGGCAAACACCTCGGTCTGCAGGCCCGCGGGCTTGCTTTGCAGCAGCACGGCCAGGTCGGACTGGCGCATCTCCAGCGGCATGACCCAGCGGCTGGCGCCCAGGCCATGCATCCAGGCCAGGGTGTCGGCGTTGAAGATGTTGAGCTGCGGGCCGGCCACGAAGGGCCGCTTGCCGGCCAGGTTGTGCACGGCGCCCATGTCGCCCGCCTCGACGAGGAATTCTTCATCGCGCACGATCTTGTGCATGTCGGCCACGTCGCTGGTGGATTCGAGCAGCACCATGGTGGACATCACGGCCTGCTTGCCGGCGCCCTGCAACATGCGCGCGATGTCCAGCCAGTCGCTCTGGCGCAGCTCGTGGCGGCGCGAGCACACGGCCTCGCCCAGGTAGACGATGTCCACGGCGCTTTCGGCCATGGCCTGGTAGAACTCGAAAACGGTGTCGCGGTGCCAGTAGTACTGCAGCGGACCCAAGGCTAATTTCATCATGCTGCTCTCTGATATTTCATTGCGCTACGCGCCACCCAAACCGCATGAAAGGGGCGCGCCACAGGCCAGCGGACGCCGCGCAAGGGCCGCCCCGCCGCGCTGGCGTCGTCCCCCTTCCCATAGCGCGAAGCGCGTAGAGAGAAGGGGGAAGCCGCGCAGCGGCTCAGGGGGTTGCACGTCATTTCCAGGGACGGTGGTAGGCCCCCAGCGTGTGCTGCTGGCCTTCGGCCACCTGGTCCAGGCTGGCCATCCAGGCGGTCTTGGGGGCGTACAGATGGCCCTGCGCCATGCAGTGGTCGATGGCCTCGCGCCACACCTGGGTCACCTGACCCACGTAGGCCGGGCTGCGCTGGCGGCCCTCGATCTTGAAGGCGCGCACGCCCATCTTCACCAGTTGGGGCAGCAGCTCCAGCGTGTTCAGGCTGGTGGGTTCTTCCAGCGCGTAGTACTGGCTCTCGGCGCCCACGTCGAAGCGGCCTTTGCACAGCGTGGGATAACCGGCGTTTTCGCCCGGGCCGTAGCGGTCGATCAGCACACCGTTCAGGCGCGATTCCAGCCCCTGCGGCGTTTCCTGCCAGCGCACGTGTTTGGCCGGCGAACACACGCCGTGCGTGTTGGGCGACTCGCCCGTGGCGTAGGACGACAGCGCGCAGCGCCCCTCCACCATCACGCACAGGCTGCCGAAGCCAAAGACTTCGATCTCCACCGGGGTGCGCTGCACCACCTGCTTGACCTGCTCCAGCGACAGCACGCGCGGCAGCACGGCGCGCTGGATGTTGAACTGCGCGTGGTACAGGTTGATGGCGTCGGCGTTGGTGGCCGAGCCCTGCACCGACAGGTGCAGGCGCAGCGCGGGGTGCTTGTCCACCGCGTAGCGCATCAGCCCGGGGTCGGCCAGGATCACCGCGTCCACGCCCCAGGCGCTGGCGCGGTCCAGCGCCGAGCGCCAGGGCGCCGGGTTGCTGGCCTGCGGGTAGGTGTTGAGCGCCATCAGCACCTTGCGCCCGCGCTGGTGGGCGTAGGCGATGCCGGTCTGGATGGCGGCCTCGTCGAAGTTCAGGCCGGCGAAGTTGCGCGCGTTGGTGGCGTCGCGCAGGCCCAGGTAGACGCAGTCGGCACCGTGGTCGATGGCGGTCTTGAGCGCCGGCAGGCTGCCTGCCGGGCAGACCAGTTCGGGGGCGGTGCGGGGGGATTCGGCAGGCGGGCTGGCAGTGGCGGTCACGGCAACGGTCTCGGGGACGGGCGCAAACCGGGTACCTTAGGCAAGCGTGAAAGACCACAATCTGACTTCGATCAACGGAACGCGCATTGGCCTCAGCGCGTTCAAAATCGAGGCTTTTGCCCCCTGCCTCACCCGCCACCACCATGACCCATCTGATCGCCGGCAAGAGCCTGAACACCTGGCTGCACGAATTTCCGCTGCTGCGCGAGCTACGGGCGCTGAAGGAGCTGAGCTGGTTCAACCCCACCGTGCAGCCCGCCGCCCAGGCCCTGCCCGGGGTAGGGCTGACGGTGGCCGACATCGACGCCGCGGCCGACCGGCTGCGCCGCTTCGCGCCCTATCTGGCCGAGGTGTTCCCGGCCACGCGCTCCAGCGGCGGCATCATCGAATCGCCCCTGGTGGCCGTGCCCGCCATGCAGCGGCTGCTGGGGCAGGCCGGCGGCGCCCCCATCCCGGGGCAACTGTGGGTCAAGCTCGACAGCGAGCGGCCGGTCAGCGGATCGATCACGGCGCGCGGCGCCATCTACGAGGTGCTCACGCACGCCGAGGACCGGGCGCTGGCCGCCGGCCTGATCGATCCGCAGGGCGACTACCGGCAGTTCGCCTCGCCGCGCGTGCGCGCGTTTCTCGGCCGCCACAAGGTGGCCGTCGGCTCCACCGGCAACCTGGGCCTGTCGATCGGCATCATGAGCGCGCAGCTGGGTTTTCAGGCCAGCGTGCACATGTCCAGCGACGCGCGGCCCTGGAAGAAGGAGCGCCTGCGCGCCCACGGCGTGCGGGTGTTCGAGTACGACAGCGACTATTCGGTGGCCGTGGCCCAGGGCCGCGCCGAGGCGGCGGGCGACCCATCCACCTACTTCGTCGACGACGAGAACTCGGTCAGCCTGTTTCTGGGCTACGCGGTGGCTGGCCGGCGCCTGGCCGGGCAGTTGCAGGCGCTGGACGTACGCGTGGACGCCGATCACCCGCTGCTGGTGTACCTGCCCTGCGGCGTGGGCGGCGGGCCGGGCGGCGTGGCCTTTGGCCTAAAGACGGTGTTTGGCGACCACGTGCACTGCTTTTTTGCCGAGCCCACGCACGCGCCGTGCATGCTGCTGGGCCTTTACACCGGGCGCCACGACGCATTGAGCGTGCAGGACTTCGGCATCGACAACGTCACCGCCGCCGACGGGCTGGCCGTGGGGCGAGCCTCGGGCTTCGTCGGCCGGCGCATGGCGCACCTGATCGACGGCTGCTTCACGGTGGACGACGACACGCTGTTTCGCGCCCTCTCGATGCTGCACGACAGCGAGGCGATCGACATCGAGCCGTCGGCGGCGGCGGGCTTCGTGGGCCCGGTCCGGGTGCTGGCCCACGCGGACGGCTTGCGCCACGCCGGCCTTGACGCGGACCGACTGGCCGGCGCCACCCACATCGCCTGGGCCACCGGCGGCAGCATGGTGCCGCGCGAGGAGATGGCGGCCTACATCGCCCGGGGCGCTGCGCTGCGCGGGTGAGCGGCGTCCTAGGCTGCCTGCCAGAGCCCGAAATCGACGTGGCGCCGGGCCGCCTCGAAATCGCGGTCGGTCGTCAGCAGGGTCAGCTCGTACCGGCGGCACAGCTGGATCAGCAGCGCGTCGATGGTGCCGACCTGCACGCCTTTGCGCCGGCAGCGGTTGCGCAGGTCGGCGGCGTCGATGTGGTCGCCGCGGTCGGGCTGCAGCAGCGCCAACGCGGCGAAGCGTTCGATCAAGGCATCACGCGCCTTGGGGCCCGAAAAGCCTTGCAGCAACTCCTGCAGGACCAGCCCCGTGGTGAACACCTGTTGCGCGCCCAACAGGGCGGCGCGCAAGACCGCCACCTGCGGCTCGCCCTGCTCGGCGTCGCGCCGCAGCGCCAGCGACCAGACGCTGGTGTCCACCAGCAGGCTCATCTCTTTGCGGCCGGCTTGCGGGTGCGCTCGGCCTTGTAGTCGAACGCATCGTCCCAGAGCAGCGTGCCGAACAGCTCGGCCACGCGCCGCTGCTCGCGCCGGGCGATGAACTCGTGCAAGGCGCGCGTGACGGCCGCCTTCTTGGACGGCTCGCCACTGACGCGGAAAGCCTGCTCCAGCAGATCGGGATCGAGGGCGAGGTTGGTTGCCATGTGTAGCTCCTTACACACAAGTCTAGTCATTCCGACGGCCAACTTCAAGGACGGTTCAGTCCAGCCGCATCAACACCTCATCGGCAATGGCCAGACAACTGGTGAGGCCCGGCGACTCGATGCCCAGCAGGTTGACCAGGCCCGGCACGCCATGCTCGCGCGGGCCCTGGATGACGAAGTCCGCCGCCGGCTCGCCGGGGCCCGTCAGCTTGGGGCGCATGCCGGCGTAGCCCGCTTGCAGGGCGCCGTCGGGCAGGCCGGGCCAGTAGCGGCGTACCTCGGCGGCAAACGCGGCGGCGCGCGCGGGGTCGACCTGCAGATCGTCGGGCGAAGCCACCCACTGCACGTCGGGGCCGAACCGGGCCTGCTCGCCCAGATCCAGCGTGAGGTGCACGCCCAGGCTGGCCGAGTCGCGCTCGACCACGGGGTAGATCAGGCGCGCAAACGGCGCCCGGCCCGCCAGGGTGAAGTAGCTGCCCCTGGCCCAGCGCGTGGGCAGCGGCGGGCGGCAGGCTGCGGGTAGGCCCTGCGTGCGGTGCGTGAGCGCGATGGCGCCCAGGCCGGCGGCATTGACCACCTGGCGCGCCGCCAGGGTGGTGTCGCCATCGGCGCCGGCAACTTCAATAATGATAGTGCCTTGCGCATGTTTGTCGCGGGCAACAAGGCTTTTTACCTTTGAATGCGTAACCAGCAGGCCGCCCGCGTTCTGCACGTCGCCCAGCAGCGCCAGCATCAGGCCGTGGCTGTCGATGATGCCGGTGGAGGGCGAATGCAGAGCCGCCTGGCATTGCAGTTGCGGCTCCAGGGCGCGGGCCTGATCGCCGCCCAGCCATTGCAGGTCGGCCACGCCGTTGGCGGCGGCGCGCGCCTGGATGGCGCGCAGCTCCTGCTCTTGCGCCGCGCTGGCGGCCACGATGAGCTTGCCGCAGCGCCGGTGGGCGATGCCGCGCTCGGCGCAGTAGGCGTAAAGCAGGTCGCGCCCCTGCACGCACAGCCGCGCCTTGAGCGAGCCGGCCGGGTAGTAGATGCCGGCATGGATGACCTCACTGTTGCGCGCGCTGGTCTGGGTGCCGAAGCTGTCCTCGGCCTCCAGCACCAGCACCTCGCGCCCGGCCAGCGCCAGGGCGCGGGCCACCGCCAGGCCGACGACTCCGGCGCCGACAACGACGCAATCGACTCGTTCGATCATCACCCCGCCCGTCTTTCGCGCAATTGGTTTGCCCGCCCCAACACCGGCCCGCGCCCGCGGCCGGCTTTTTTCGGCGCGAACCGTTCAGGAGCTGCAAAATTTTTCATGATTCCACAGTAAACGAGCCCCGTGAAAAAGCGCAAGTCATGACGTCCCGGAATCGGGATATGAAATAATGGTAATAATCAATTGCAAGTTGAAAATTTTCTGGAGGGAGATATCGCGCCATGACACTTTTTTCATTCTCACCGCGTTGGGCCCGGGCACTGGGTGGCGCGGTGTTGGCCTTGGCCAGCCTCGGCGCCGCCGCGCAGACGCGCTACACCCTGTCGGGCACCGATTACGAACTGGTCGCCTGGCCCTCTGCCGCGACCGGAACCGACAGCATTTCCAGCGACCCCTGGTCGTCCGAGTTCGGCGCCGGCACCATCGCCGTGGGGAGCCCGGGCGGCCTGGAGTCCGCGCCCTCGACGGTCGGCGATTTCTACAGCGCCCCGGTGTACGCCAACGCGGGCTACGGCATCACGGGCACCCCTTTGTTCCGGGTCAACAACGGCCAGTCCGAGCCGGACGGCAGCGATATCGTCACCACCTACACCGTCACCGCGGCCCAGTTGCCGAAGGAGTTGATGCTCTACGTCGGCGGCGAGGCACTGGGCACGGCCAACAGCGGTCTCAAATACGTGCGCTGGGCCTGGGCTTCCGCGCAGCCGGGCACGCGGTTCGAGGTGCTGGCCCACACGCCCAGCCTGACGGTATCGGGATCGGGCAGCCCGGCCTTGTCCTGGCGCACCTTCGGCAGCGACAACAACGTGGCCATGGCGCTGGTGCGCATCACCAACCCGGCGGGCATCGGGAACTTCTCGGTCACTTCCAACCGCCTGGATACGGACGGCTCGGAGCGGGTGTACACCAACACCAACCAGCGGGCCGACTACAACGGCATCGCCATTCTGGTGCCTCGGCCTGCCGCCGTTTCCGTGGCCCAGGCCGTGCCGACGCTCGGAATGGGTGGGCTGGCGCTGCTTCTGGCCGCCCTGGGGGGTGCTGCGGCATGGGCGATGCGGCGCCAGCCGACCAGCTGGTCACGCTCGCGGTGAGCCGGCACCAGCGAAGACGCACACCAGCGCGGCGCATACGGCGCAAAGCCGTGGTTCAGCGCTCCCACGCCGTGGCCGGTGACCACCGGCGCGCCCTTCCGCATGGCTCAGCCACATCGTGGTAGGGCATGCCGCTCCCTGCACGCACAGCCGCGCCTTGAACAAGCCGGCCGGGCAATAGATGCCGGCATGGATGACCTCGCTGTTGCGCGCACTGGTACCTCGCGCCCGGCCGGCGCCCAGGGCCAGGCCAACGACTCCGGCGCCAATGACGACCGTGTCGACCTGCTCGATGTTGCTCACAACTCGAAGCCGGCTAGCACGGCGGCGGCGTTGCACCCCAGCTCGGCTGCCGCGTAGCCGCCCTCCAGGATGAAGGCGGTGGGCAGGCCCGCGCGCGCCAGGCGCTGGCCCAGGCGGGTGAAGTCCGGCGTTTGCAGTTGGAAGGTGCTGATGGGGTCGCCCGCGAAGGTGTCCAGGCCCAGCGACACCACCAGCGCGTCGGCGCCGTGGCGGGCGATGCGCGCCAAGGCCTGCTCCAGCGCGGCAAACCAGTCGGCCACGCCCGCGCGGGCCGGCAGCGGCAGGTTGAGGTTGAAGCCCTGCCCCGCCGCCGCGCCAGTCTCGTCGGCATGGCCCAGGTAGAAGGGGTATTCGGTGCGCGGGTCGCCGTGGATGCTGCAAAACAGCACGTCGGCGCGGTCGTAAAAAATGGCCTGCGTGCCGTTGCCGTGGTGGTAGTCCACGTCCAGCACGGCCACGCGCGCCGCGCCGCCGTGGCGCAGGGCCTGCGCGCAGACGGCGGCGTTGTTGATGAAGCAGTAGCCGCCCATGAAGTCAGGCCCCGCGTGGTGGCCGGGCGGGCGGGTGGCGCAGAAGGCGGCGCGCTCGCCCGCCTGCAGGGCCTGCGCGGCGCTGGCGGCGGCATCGGCCGCGGCCTTGGCCGCCGCCCAGGTGCCCGCGGCCAGCGGGCTGCCGTTGTCCATCGAATACAGGCCCAGGCGGGCAATGAAGTTGGCCGGCTCCACGTCGCTGCGCAGCGTGCGCACCGGCCACACGCTGGGAAAGGGCTGCACGGCGGCGTTGGCACCGTCCAGCGCCAGCCACTGCGCCCAGGCGGTGCGCAAAAAATCGAGGTAGCGCGGCGCGTGCACCTGGCTCAGCACGGCGCGGCTGTCGACGCCGGGCGGGCGCAGCGGGTGGCCGGCGGCGCGCAGCGCGTCTTCGACGAAGCGCGCGCGGCTGGGATTCTCGAAGCAAGGCACGCGCTGGCCGCGAAAGAACTCGCTCTCGGGCGCATGCAGGGCCTGCTCGGAGGTGTGAAAGCACAGCATGGCGAAAGCTCACAAAGGCAGACGGCGCGCCGCCACCGGCGCAAAACCATGGTCCAGCGGCCCCACGCCGTGGCCGGTGCGCACCTTTGCTCCTTCTTGCAGCGCCTGCCGCACGTAGGCGCGGGCGGCGCGCACGGCGGCGCCCAGGTCCAGCCCCAGCGCCAAGTGCGCGGCGATGGCCGACGACAGCGTGCAGCCCGCGCCGTGCAGGTTGCGCGTGGCGATGCGCGCATCCGTCAGGCGCTGCGGCGGCTGGCCGGCGATGGCCAGCACGTCCAGCACCTCGTCGCCCGGCAGGTGCCCGCCCTTGAGCAGCACGGCGCGCGCGCCCTGCCCCAGCAAGGCCTGGGCGGCGGGCTCCAGGTCGGCGGCGCTGGCGATGGGACGGCCCAGCAGCAGCGCGGCCTCGTCCAGGTTGGGGGTGACGATGCTGGCGCGGGGAAACAGATCATTGACCAGCGCCTGCACGGCGGGCGGCTCGATCAGCGGCGCGCCGGTGGCCGACACCATCACCGGGTCGAGCACCACGGCGCGCAGCGCGTGGCGGTCGATGGCGGCGGCCACCGTGCGCACGGTTTCGCTCGCGTGCAGCATGCCGATCTTGACCGCGTGCGCGCCGATGTCGCCCAGCACGGCGTCGATCTGCGCGGCCAGAAAATCCGCCGGCGCGGCGTGAATGGCGGTGACGCCCCGGGTGTTCTGCGCCGTCAGCGCGGTGATGGCGCTCATGCCGTAGCAGCCCAGCGCGGCGAAGGTTTTCAGGTCGGCCTGGATGCCCGCGCCGCCGCCGCTGTCGCTGCCGGCGATGGTGAGCACGCGCACGTACTGGTGGGTGAATTCAATGGTTTTCATGATCAAAAAAGGCTCTGGCGCCCATGCAGCAAGCGCGCCATGCTATCGACTCAAGAGTGATGGATGGGGCAGCGCCGGCACGGGCAGGCGCGGCAAACCGTGGCCTGCCGCCAGCGCCGCCTGCCAGCCGGGCACGCTTTGCGCGGGCTGGGCCCCCAGGCCGCGCACCACGCACACGCCCGCCGCACCGCATTGCGCCGCCTGCGTGGCCTGATCGGGCCGCAGGATGCCGCCGATGGCCACCACCGGCGCGCCGGCCATGCGCACCCACCAGGCCAGGTTGTCCAGGCCCTGTGGCCGCCAGGGCATGGCCTTGGTCAGCGTGGGCCAGACCGGCCCGCAGGCCGCGTACCACGGCGCCAGCGCGCGCGCGCGGCACAGCTCCCACAGGCTGTGGCTGCTGATGCCCAGCCGCAGGCCGCTGGCGGCCAGCGCGGCGCGGCCCGCGTCGCCCAGCGCCAACAGGTCTTCCTGGCCCAGGTGCGCGGCGGGGGCGCCCAGCTCGGCCGCCAAGCGCCAGTGGTCGTTGACGACCAGGGTGGCGCCCGCTTCCCGGCAGGCATCCAGGGCCTGCGCGATCGATGCGCGCAACGCGGCGTCGGGCGCGCCGGGCGCCTTGATGCGCAACTGCACCGTCTTCACACCAGCCTGCACCGCCTGGCGCACGCGCTCGGCGCTGTCCACGATGGCGTACAGGCCGATGCCGCTTTTTTCAAACGAATTAGGTCTATCGCCAGCATCCAGCAAGCGCGAACAGCTATCAAAATCGAAGTTCTCACCCCAGGACATCAGGGGCAGCCGCTCGGGCCGCGCGCCAAAGCCGGCCTGCGCCAGCACCGGCCCCGCGCCCTGCCCGGCCGCATGGCCGTGGGCAATGGCATGCGCCGTCGCCATCTTGGCCAGCACCAGCGCGTCGGCCGGCACGAAGCCCAGCGCCAGCGCGCAGGCCGCGCTGCTGGCAAAGGTGCAGCCTGTCCCGTGGGTATGCGGCGTGGCGATGCGCGGCAGGGCCAGCCAGCCGCGGGCGTGGGGGGTGTCGATCCAGTCCAGCGCCCAACCCGGTGCGTGCGTGCTGTCGCCGCCGGTGATGGCGATGGCACCGGCGCCTGCCGCCTGCAGGGCCTGGGCCAGCATGGGGATGGATGCACCGCTGCCCACCAGCCGCCGCGCCTCGCGCTCGTTGGGCGTCAGCACCGTGGCGCGTGGCAGCAGCAGATCGCGATACGCCTGCACCACCGCATCGCCGGCAAACGCCGCGCCGGTGCTGGCGCCCAGCACCGAGTCGATCACTAGGGCCAGCGGCGCGCGCTGGCGCAGGCGGTCCACCCAGCGCGCCAGCACGGCGATGTTGCCGGCGCTACCCAGCAGCCCGGTCTTGATGGCCGCGGGCGGCATGTCGTCGGCCAGCGCGGCCAGTTGCGCGTCCAGCACGTCCGGCGGCACCGGCTCGATGCGCGTCACCGCCCGCGAGTTCTGCGCCGTGACGGCGGCCACCACCGGGCACAGGTGCACGCCAAAGGCCTGCGCGGCGCGCGCATCGGCGCTCAGGCCGGCGCCGCCGCCACTGTCGTTGCCGGCAATGCTCCAGACGATCGGCATCGCTTCTTTTTCAGGAGCATCCTGCGCTTGCTTCATGCTGGCCACGGCCTTATCCGATCAACAGCGGGTTGCCCGTCACCGGCGTGGTGGCGACGGCAAAATCCTGCCGCGCCATCACCCCGGCGCGGTACGCGGCGCGCCCGGCCTCGATGGCCTGCCTGAAGGCGCCGGCCATGCGCACCGGGTCGGGCGACTGGCTGACGGCGCTGTTGAGCAGCACCGCGTCAAAGCCCATCTCCAGCGCCTGCGCCGCGTGGCTGGGCGCGCCGATGCCGGCGTCCACGATCAGCACCACGTCCGGCAAACGCTCGCGCAGCAAACGCAGCGCAAAGGGGTTGAGCAGGCCCTGGCCCGAGCCGATGGGTGCGCCCCAGGGCATCAGCAGCGGGCAGCCGGCGTCCAGCAGGCGCTTGCACGTGACCAGGTCGTCGGTGCAGTACGGGAACACCGTGAAGCCGTCGCGCGCCAGTTGCCGCGCCGCCTGCACCAGCTCCAGCGGGTCGGGCTGCAGCGTGTATTCGTCGCCCACCACCTCCAGCTTGACCCAGGGCGTGCCGTACAGCTCGCGCGCCATGTGGGCCAGTTGCACCGCCTCGCGCGCGCTGGTGCAGCCGGCGGTGTTGGGCAGCAGGCGCGCGCCGTGCTGCCGCATGGCGTGGCGGATGATGTCGACAAAGCCGTTGTCGCCGCCCGCGGCCAACTGGCGCCTGAGGCCCACGGTGACCACCTGCGCGCCCGACGCAGCCATCGCATCGGCCAGCACCTGGGGCGACGGATAGCCCGCCGTGCCCAGCAGAAAGCGGCTGGACAGGCGCACGTCGCCCACCGCCCAGGAATCGGTATCAAGCATGGCGCGCCCTCTCCATCACAAGCTCAGCCAGCCGCCGCGCAGGCCCAGCGCCGCCACCCCGGCGGCCAGCACCAGCAGGCCGAAGCCCACCCATTCGCGCGGCGAGAACACCGCCCGCCCGTGCCCGCGCCGGGCCCAGGCATACAGCAGCGCGCCCGGCGCGTACAAAAGCGAGCCCAGCAGCAAATATTTGATGCCGCCGGCATACACCAGCCACAGCGCATACAGCAGCGCCAGCACCGAAATGGCGGCGTCGCGCCGCCGGTGCCCATTCTCGTGCCGGGCGTAGCATTCGCCGCGCAGCGCCACGTTCAGCGCGTGCCCCGCCGCCCAGGTGTAGGGCAGCAGGATCATGGCCGTGCCCAGGTTGACCAGCGACAGATAGGTCGATTCACTGACCAGGGTCACCAGCAAAAAGAACTGCACCGAGCCGCTGGTCAGCCACAGCGAGGCGGCCGGCGCGCCGTGCGCGTTCTCGCGCGCCAGCCAGGCGGGCGCCGAGCCGTCGCGCGCCGCCGAGTACAGCGTCTCGGCCGACAGCATCAGCCACGACAGCAGCGCCCCCGACAGCGAGATGAACAGCCCCACGCTGATCAACACGCCGCCCCAGGGGCCCACCGC
>JAKOWB010000419.1 GCA_029781795.1 Pseudomonadota bacterium
CCGGTGGCTACGTCGCCGGCAAGATGGTGCAGAAGGAGCAGAAGGACTACGCCAGCCGCGAGGCCTACTTGGCCGACGTGATCGACGCCGCCGACCGCGAGATCGCCGAGAACCGGCGCGCCGCCGACGCAGCCCAGCGCGTCACGGCGCAGCACGAACGCCGCATCGCACAGCTCAACGCGCAGTACGCGCAGAAGAAGATCAGCCGGCGGGACTACAGCGACGAGGTCGCCGAGATGTCGATCGATCGCGACGCCATCGCGCTGGCGGTGGAGACCAACCGGCAGAAGATCGCCGAGCTGCAGGAGGCGATCGACCAGGGCGGCAGTGCCTCGGACCTGCGCGCCCTGCGCGAGCGGCGCGACGCGCTGGACGAGGAGAACCGCGCGCTGGAGCGCCAGCTCGAGGAGATGGTGGCGCTGCTGTCCTCCACCCCGTCCGAGGTGCAGTCGTGAGGCTGGCGCTGACGCTCGCCACGCTGCTCGCCCTGCCGGCGCTGGCCGGCTGCGGCGGCTGCAGCGGCGACCCGGCCAGAGAAGGCTTCATCTGCGGTGTCAACTCGCTGAACAACAACACCTACGAGAAGCGCCAGAAGGAGCTGGAGGCCGAGGCCGCCGACAAGCAGCAGGAAGCCCGCCTCAGCGCCGAGGAGCGCCAGGCCGCCGAGGCGCGCGAGCAGCAGACCGCGGTCGAGGCCCGCGCGCTGGAGCAGAAGCTGGCCGACCTGGACCGCGCCATCGCCAACCGCGAGGCCGAGTTGAAGCAGGCCAGGGCCAAGGCCGGCGGCAGCCGCGCGGACGAACTGAAGGCGCTGGAGAAGCAGCTTGCCGAACTGCAGAAGCGCTACGACCAGGTGCAGCAGGACGCCGCCCAGTCCGCCGCCACCCAGGCCGAGATCGACGAGCTGGAGGCGCGCAACGCCGAGCTCCGTCGCCTGCTCGACCAGATGATCCAGAGCCTCTAGGACCATGGCCGCGCCGGGGGACGGGACACCGCGGACCGAGCGCAGCAGCGGGCGCCGCGCGGCGCTGCTCGCCGCCTGGCTGGCGCTGGTCGCCATCCTCGGCGCGCTGGCGGTTGTCACCCTGCACGGCTGCGGCATCCGCCTGTTCGGCGAGACGCTGCTGGACTTCTGCCCCAAGGAGGCCGAGCAGCCGCAAGGTCCGCCGCCCGACCTGCTGGCCGAGCGCGACCGCGCCGACCGCCTGGACGAGCGGCTGCAGAACCTGAAGCTCGAGGTCGCGGCCATCGACTACTGCCCGCCACTGCCCGAGGTGCAGGTGGCCGAGAAGGAACCGGAGAAGCAGCCGGAAAAGCCGCCCGAGAAGGAGACGCCGAAGGAGCCCGACTGCCGCGAGGTGCCGCCGGAGGAGCGCAAGGTCGACCTCTACCTGCTGCTCGACGCCTCGGGCTCCTTCGAGGAGGACATGCCCTCGAT
>JAKOWB010000423.1 GCA_029781795.1 Pseudomonadota bacterium
GCTTCTTGCGGCCCCAGTCGCGCAGCGCCGCGTCGAGACGGTGGTCGAAAACCTCTTCGTCGAGCCACAGCCGGAACAGCGCCAGGATGCGCTCCTCGAGGTCCAGGCCGGGGGCGGCGACGGCGCTGACCAGCGCCTCGGTGTTGCTGCGGCGCCAGGCCGCCAGCAGCGCGTCCAGCAGCTCCTGCCGGCTCTTGAAATGCCAGTAGAAGGAGCCGCGCGTGACCTTCAGGCGCGCCGCCAGGCGCTGCACCTTCACCTGGTCGATGCCCTCGGCGATCAGGATGCGCTTGGCCGCTTCCAGCCAGTCGCCGCGGGTCAGGAAGCTGCGCTCGTCCTCTGCCACCCCTCACGCCCCCCGATTGACTTCACGACCGCTCCGGCCCCATACCATACAGCACTGTATGGAGGGGGACTCATGGCCGAGGGCGAGGCACCCGCGGAGCCGAGAACCGGCCGTCGGCGCAGGCTGGACACCGCGGCACGGCGCGTCAAGGCGCGGCAGCTCCCCTGGGGCCGCTGGCACAACGCGCTGAAGCCGGTCGAGCTGCTCTCGGCCGACCAGATCGAGGCGATCCACCAGGCGACCCTGACCATCCTGGAGGAGGTCGGCGTCGCCATCCTGCTGCCCGAGGCGCGGCAGATCCTGCGGGCCGCCGGCTGCGCCGTGGACGAGGCCAGCCAGCGCGTGCGCTTCGACCGCCACCTGGTCGAGGCCCTGGTCGCCAAGGCGCCGTCCAAGGTCGGGCTGCATGCCCGCAACCCGGCGCACGACCTGGTGCTGGGCGGCGAGGAGGTCTGCGTCGCCACCTGCGTCGGCCCGCCCAACGTGGTCGACCTGGATCGCGGGCGGCGCAGCGGCAACTGGGCCGACTACTGCGACCTGCTGCGGCTCGCCCAGGCGCTCAACGCCGTGCACCTCAACGCCGGCTACGCGCCCGAGCCGATCGACACCGAGATCGCCACGCGGCACCTCGACTGCACGCTGGCGCAGCTCACCCTGACCGACAAGGTGCCCTGGACCTTCACCTTCGCGCCCCGGCGCATGCACGACGGCTTCGAGATGGTGCGCATCGCCCGCGGCGTGACGGCCGAGGAGCTGATGGCGCGCCCCGGTTTCTACTCGCTGATCAACACCAACTCGCCGCTGCAGATCGACCAGCCCATGCTGCACGGCATCATCGAGATGGCGAAGCTGGACCAGCCGCTCTGCATCACCCCCTTCGCCCTGGCCGGCGCCGCCATGCCGGTGACCCTGGCCGGCACGCTGGCGGTGATGAACGCCGAGATCCTGGCCGGGACCACGCTGGCCCAGATCGTCCGGCCGGGCGCCCCCATCGTCTATGGCGCGGTCGGCGTCAATGTCGACCTGCGCAGCGGCGCGCCGGTCTACGGCAGCCCGGAGTTCGTCAAGATGCAGTTCGCCGGCGGCCAGCTCGCCCGGCGCTACGGCCTGCCGCTGCGCGCCTCGCCGATGAACACTTCGCCCACGGTGGACGAGCAGGCGGCCTACGAGACGGCGATCCCGCTGTGGGGCATCCTGCAGAGCGGCGTGAACCTGATGCTGCACGGCCTCGGCTGGGTCGAGGGCGGCCTCGCCGTCTCCTACGAGAAGTGCATCCTCGACGCCGAGATGCTGCAGGTGATGCGGGAGGTGACGCAGCCCATCGCAGTCGATGCCGAGAGCCTGGCGCTGGACGCCATCCGCGACATCGGCCCCGGCGGCCACTTCTTCGCCCACCAGCACACGCTGGAGCGCTACGAGCATGCCTTCTACCTGCCGTTGCTGTCCGACTGGCGCAGCCACGCGCAGTGGAAGGAGGACGGCGCGAGGGACGCCATGGCCCGCGCCAACCGCCTGT
>JAKOWB010000284.1 GCA_029781795.1 Pseudomonadota bacterium
CGTCGAGAGCGGGCTGCAGGTCGCCATCCACCATCCGGAGGCGGGCCAGGCGACGCACCTCTTGAACGACGGGCGGGTCGACTCCGCCGGGCGCTTCTGGTTCGCCTCGATCCACAAGAAGCACCAGCCCGAGGGCGCGCTCTACCGCCTGAACGCCGCCGGCCAGGTGAAGCGGCGGCACTATGGCCTCGGCACCGGCAACGGCATGGCCTTCAGCCCCGACGGCAAGTGGCTCTATCTGATCGACACCTACGTCGGCCTGCTGCGCTTCCCGCTCAGCGCCGACGGCCGCGCGGTCGGCAAGCCGACGATGATGATCGAGACCAGGCTGCTGCCGGGCCTGCCCGACGGCATGACGCAGGACAGCGACGGCTGCCTCTGGCTGGCGCTGGCGCACGGCGGGCAGGTGCTGCGCGTGACGCCGGCCGGCAAGGTCGATGCGGCGCTCGGCATCCCGGCGCGCTTCGCCTCCTCCTGCGCCTTCGGCGGCGACGACCTCGGCACGCTCTACGTCACCAGCGCCACGGTCGGCCGCCCGGCGGAGGAACTGGCGCTCTATCCCGAAAGCGGCGCGCTCTTCGCGCTCCGCACCGGCTACCAGGGCCTGCCCGAGGTCGCCTATGCCGGCACCCCGCCGCAGGTCGCCGCGTGATGCTGACCTATCGCGACATGACGCCCTCGCGGCCCTTCGCCGGCTGGCACATGACCGGCGTGCTGCTGGAGCAGGCGGCGGCGCGGCCCGACGCGCCCTTCCTGCGCTGGACGCACGAGGGCGAGCCGGTTCCCTATGCCCGCGCGGCGGAGATCGTGGCGCGGCTGGCCGGCGACCTGGCGGCGGCTGGGGTCAAGGACGGCGACCGCGTCGTGCTCTTCCTGCCGAACTCGCTCGCCAACGTCTGGTGCTGGTTCGCAGTCAATGCGCTGGGCGCGGTGGACGCGCCGATCAATCCGGTCTTCTTCGGCCCGCTGCTGGCGCACCAGATCCGTCTGGTGAAGCCGCGGCTGGTGATCTGCGACGTCAGCCTGAAGCCGCAGCTCGACGAGGCCCTGGCCGAGGCCGACCCGGAGCGGCGCATCCGGGTGCTGCTGCACGAGGGCGAAGCCGGCGCGGCGACCCACGCGCCGCCGCGCCTTTCCGGGGCGACCGCCGGATCGCCGCTGACCCTGGTGGCGGGCGATCCGCGCCAGCCGGCGACGATCCTCTACACCTCGGGCACCACCGGGCCCTCCAAGGGCGTGCTGATGCCGCACGCGCAGATGCACTTCTATTCCGACCAGACGGCGAACATCCATCGCATGACGGCGGACGACGTCTACCTCGCGCCCTTCCCGCTGTTCCACGCCAGCGGGCGGGTGCACGGCGTCGGGCCGGCGCTGCTGACCGGCGGCTCCTGCGTGCTCTACGACCGCTTCTCGGCGACCCACTTCGCCGAGCGCGTGGCGAAGTCGGGCGGCACCATCACCAACTTCCTCGGCTCCATGATCAAGCTGGTGCTGGACCAGCCGGCCGGCGCCTTCGATCGCCAGAGCCGCCTGCGCTCGGTGCAGGCCGTGCCGGTGCCGGCCTCGCTGGTGGCACCGCTGAAGCAGCGCTTCGGCATCGAGAACGTCTGCGAGGTGCTGGGCATGACCGAGCTCTCCTGGCCGGTCATGTCGCCCTATGCGGCGCCGCGCCCGTCGGGTGCCGCCGGCTTGCTGGTGGCCGACTGGTACGAGGCCATCGTCGCCGACCCGGAGAGCGACCGCGAGCTGCCGGCGGGCGAGGTCGGCGAGTTCCTGGTGCGCCCGAAGCATCCCTGGATCACCTGCCTCGGCTACGAGAACGACACGGCGAAGACGGTCGAGACGCAGCGCAATCTCTGGTTCCACAGCGGCGACCTGGCGCGGCGCGACGCCGAGGGCTGGTTCTACTTCGTCGACCGCCTGAAGGACTCGATCCGCCGGCGCGGCGAATCCATCTCCTCCTTCGAGGTGGAGGAGGCGATCCTCGCCCATCCCGCCGTCGCCGATGCCGCCGCCGTGGCGCACCGGCTGCCGGGCGAGGCCAAGGACGAAGAGATCCTGGCCTGCCTGGTACTGCACGCGGGGCAGGTCTTCGACCCGGCGGCACTGCTGGCGCACCTCAAGGGCCGGCTGCCGCGCCATGCCGTGCCGCGCTATCTCAAGTGCCTGCCGGCGCTGCCCAAGACGCAGAGCGGCAAGGTGCAGAAGGCGGAACTGCGCAAGGCCGGCATCGCCGGCGCCTGGGACGCCGAGACGGGAGAGGTGGCATGAGCAATCCGCGCAAGAGCCGCCCCGCCCCGCTGCCGCGCAGCCTGCTCTTCATTCCCGTGTTGCAGGAAAGCTGGATCGCCAAGGCCAGCCGCTTCCAGCCCGACGGCGTGATCCTGGACCTCGAGGACTCCGTGCCGCCGGCCGAGAAGCCGCGCTGCCGCACGCTGGTGCGCGGGCAGATCGCCACGCTGGCGGCGGCCGGGATCCGGCCGCTGGTGCGTATCAACGGGCTGGACGACGGCGGCTTCGACGACCTGGAGCATGTCGTGGCGCCGGAGCTCTTCGCCCTCGTCGTGCCGAAGAGCGGCACGCGCGAGCAGATCCTGGAACTCTGCGACCGCCTCTCCTGGCACGAGGGGCGCGTCGGGGTGCCGCGCGGCGCGACGCGCCTCGTCCTGCTGCTGGAAACGGCCTGGGGTATCCGCGACGGCCATGACCTGCTGCGGCTCTCGCCGCGCTGTCTCGGCCTCTTCGGCGCGCTCAGCGGGCCGATCGTCGGCGACATCGCGCGGGCGGTGAACATCCTGCCCAGCGTCGAGGGCGACGAGCAGGCCTTCTATGCCTCCCGACTGGTGCTGGACACCCGTGCTGCCGGGCGGGAGCTGGCGGTCGCCGCGATCACCGGCACGGCACTGGACGACCTGGCCCTGGTGCGGCGCCTGGCCGAGCGCGCGCGGCGCTTCGGCATGACCACGCTGGCGCTGATCCACCCCGCGCACGTCGCCGTCGCCAATGCCGTCTTCACCCCTTCGGCGGAGGAGTTCGCCGAGGCCGTGGGCCTGATCCTGGCCATGGCCGAGGGCGAGCGGCGCGGCCTGGGGGCCGTGCGCTACCGCGACCGCATGGTCGACTACGCCATGCTGCCGCAGGCCGAATCCCTGCTGGACGAGGCCCTGCGGCGCAATCCCGGACTGGCCGCCGGGCTGCCGGCCGACCCTGTCTTCGAGCCCTGGAGGCGCCCGCTCACGCAAAGCTGAAACCATCCATCCGTTCGAATTGCATACGATCTCTGGTGCCCCCGGCGGCGCCCGGTTAGACTGTTGGCGAGGTCCAACGGGTCAGGGTCGGTTGCATGGTGGCCAAGGCAAAGCGTGCGAACGACAGCGGCATCCTGCCGCCCAGCGCCGAGGAACGCGCCTACCAGTATCTGCGCCGCGAGATCCTGGACGGCACCTACCAGCCGGGCGAGCGCCTGCGCGAGGAGGCCCTGGCCCTGCAGGTCGGCGTCAGCCGTACGCCGGTGCGCGGCGCGCTGCAGCGCCTGGCGACCGAGGGGCTGGTGGAGTTCCGCCGCTACGTCGGCGCGGTGGTGCGTGTGTTGCCGCAGGAAGAGGTGGAGCAGGTCTACCAGTTCCGCGTCGTGGTCGAGAGCCTGGCCGCCGAGCTGGCGGCGCAGCGCGCCAGCGAGGCCGACATCGACCGCCTGTCCGACCTTTGCCAGGCGATGGACCGCATCGCCCAGCGCGAGATTCCCGACCTCCTGGAGATCGCGCGCCTCAACAAGGAATTCCACCTGACGCTGCTGGCCGCCGGCGGCAACATCTTCGTCAAGCGCGTGGCCGAGAACCTCGGCGACCTGAACTTCATGATCCGCGCCTACAGCCGCTTCTCGCGCTCCAGCCTGATGCGCTCGATGGGCCATCACCGCGAGCTGGTGCAGGCGCTGAGGGCGCGCAACCCGCTCTGGGCGCGCAGCGTGATGGTGGCGCACATCGAGGCCGGGCGCAGCGCCAACAACGAGTGGGGCATGACCCAGGGCGCCGCCGGCCAGCCCTCGCGCGAGGCGCTGACCAGCGAGGCCGGGCCGGTCGCGACGCGGCGCGAGGTCGCCGCCGAGTAGACCGCTTTCCGACTTCTTGTCCTGCCTCAGTGCTCCGCGAAGAGACGGCCGAAGCCCTGCAGCCGGTCGCCGATGCCGTGGCTGCGCAGCGCGTGCCAATAGGTCGTCGGATTCACCGCCAGCACCGGCTTGCCCAGCCAGGCCTCGGCCTCGACGGCGACGCGGCTCATCGCCAGGTTGGCGCCGAACTGGATGATGGCGTCGGCCTCGGGCCCGTCGATCTGCTTCACCGCCTGGCGCAGCGTCGGCTCGTCGACGTGGCCGATCACCACCGGCCCGCCGCAGGAGAGATGCACCGACTTGCCGAGCTTGTAGCCCACCGCCTCGATGTACTCCCTGAGATGCTTCTCGGCGACCGGGAAGTAGGGCGTGACCAGGCCGAGGGTTGAGCCGGGCTCGATGCCCAGCGCCTGCAGCGCGGCCGGGAAGGCATAGGCCGCCTGGGTCACCTTCATCTCCGGCCCCGCCAGGGCGCGGATGCGCTTCACGATCTCCACGGCCGGGGCGAGGCCGCCACCCCAGATCGACTCGGCCGAGATGCCGAGCACGATGTGGTCGGGCTTGCAGGTCAAGACGCGCTCGACCGAGGCTTCCAGCGCCACGTCGATGCGGCGGATCAGCTCGTTGAAGTCGGCATCGCTCCTCACCGGCTCGTCCGGGATGTGCATGCGCGAGATGTGGTTGGTCACGCCGACCGGCCGCCGGTCGTCGTAGTCCGGCTGCACGATGGTGTTGGTGGAGGGCGTGATGACGCCGAACTTGCAGCGCCAGCCGAAGGTATCGACCATGGGGGCTCGTCTCTCCTAGCTGAAGCCGTAGAAGCGGGCGGGGTTGTCGACGAGTATGGCGCGCCGCTGCGCCACGTCCGGCACCCAGCGCGCCAGCAGGTCGAGCAGGTCGCCGTCGTTCGGCATGGGGCCGTGCAGCATGGGATGCGGCCAGTCGGAGCCCCAGACCGCCCGATCGGGCGCGGCGGCGACGCAGGCCGCGGCCAGGGGCGTGGTGTCGTCGTAGGGCGGCCCGGCGGTCGAGACGTGATAGGCGTGCGACAGCTTCACCCAGGCCTTGCGATCGGCGAGCAGGCGCAGCAGTGCCTGGAAGCCGGGTGTCGAGAGCGGCTGTCCGCCCTTCATGCGGCCCATCTGTTCGATCACCAGCGGGCAGGGCAGCCCGGCCAGGCGCGATTCGATCTCCACCAGGCGCTCGCTGCTGTCGGTGATGAGGTCGAGGTGCCAGCCGATCTCGGCCAGGCGGGCCGCCATGCCTTCCATCTCTGCCAGCGGCAGGCCGGCGGGCGTCACCATGTTGATGCGCACGCCGCGGACGCCGGCCTTGGTCCAGTCCTCGACCGTGGCGTCGTCCAGGCGGCGGGGATCGGCCACCACGACGCCGCGCAGGCGTCCGCCCGAACGTCGCAGCGCGTCCAGCAGGCAGGCATTGTCCTCGCCATAGACGCTGGGCTGCACCAGGGCGCCGCGCGCCAGGCCCACGGCGTCCAGCATGGCGAGGTAGGACTCGAGCGGTGCATCCGGCGGGGTGTAGCTGCGCCGGGCCGCGTAGGCGAAGCGGGCACTGGGGCCGAAGACGTGGGCATGGCAGTCGCAGCCGCCGGGCGGCAGGGCCCGCCGCGGCGGGCGTGGCCGCGGATCGGGCCCGGCGCAGGTCGGCGCCGGTGCGCTGTCGGACGGACTCATGCGGTGCTTCCCCGGGAATTCTTCTTTCGAGTCTTGTATACGAATAACGAGAGCGAGGGAAGCCCAGGCGGGCGAGCCGGCCAAACGTATGGGGAATTAGCAATACAATTCATAAGTTAAGAGCCTGTCGCGGTTCTGCCCTGGCGCCCGGCACCTGCGTGGCATCGGCGCTATTGACGGGACTGTATGCAATTTCTAACCTGCATGCACCGCAGGCTCCCCGCAGAGAGCCGCGCCGGCCCCCTGACGGCCCCATCCCGGGAGGATGATTCGATGTTCCTGACAGACGCCCAGCTCGAAGCCTACGACCGCGACGGCTTCCTCATCCTGCGCGACCTGGTGTCGCCCGAGGAGGTGCGGCTGGTGAAGCAGGGCCTGGCCCGCGCCTGCCAGGTGCAGGACGACCGCGTGATCCGCGAGAAGTCCAGCGGCTCGGCCCGCATGGTCTATGGCATGCACGAACTCGACGGCCCGACCGGCTGCGAGGCCACCGAGGGCCTGGCGCGCTCCACCCGCCTGCTGCAGGCGGCGCGCGACGTGCTGCACGACGAGGCCTACCTCTTCCACATCAAGGCCAACCTGAAGGAGGCCATGACCGGCGAGATCTGGCAGTGGCACCAGGACTTCGGCTACTGGCGGACCGACGGACTGAGCGAGCCGCGGCTGGTCACCACCATGCTGATGCTGGACCGCGCCACCGAGCTTGGCGGCTGCCTCTACTTCGTGCCCGGCAGCCACAAGGACGGCACCATCGAGGCGCCGTTCGACGACAAGACCACCTCGGTCGGCATCTGGACCCTGTCGCAGGAGCAGATGACCGATCTGGTCAAGCGCCGCGGCGAGCCGGTGCCGGTGGCCGGCGAGCCCGGCACGGTGGCCATGTTCCATCCCGACCTGGTGCACGGCTCGGGCCACAACATGTCCACTCATGCCCGCTGGCAGATGTACTTCGTGTACAACGCTGTCTCGAACGTGATGCAGCCGGTGGCGAAGCCGCGGCCCTCCTACAAGGCCAACCGCAAGAACATCCCGCTGCAGATTCGCGCCAAGGAGTCGATCCTCGAGCCGGCCGAATAGCCGCCCGATGCGAATCGTCGTGACGGGTGCCGCCGGCTTCATCGGCCGACGGCTCAGCGCGGCGCTGGCCGCCGCGGAGACCCTGGACGGCCGGCGCATCGAGGAACTCCTGTTGGTCGATCGGGGCTTCTCGCGGCCAGCCAGCGATCCGCGCGTGCGGCAGATCCCCGGCGACCTGCTGCAGCCGGCAGTGCGCGACGCGATCTTCGGCAAGCCGGTCGACGGCTTCTTCCATCTGGCCGCCATGCTGACCGCCGAGGCCGAGAAGAACTTCGACCAGGGCCTGGCGATGAACCTGCGCGGGCTGCTGGACCTGCTGGAGGACTGCCGCCGGCAGGGCGGCATGAAGCTGGTCTTCGCCAGCTCCATGGCGACCTTCGGCGAGCCCTTTCCCGACGTGGTGCCGGACGAATTCCCGCAGCGGCCGGGCACCAGCTACGGCGTGCAGAAGACCATCGCCGAGCTGTTGCTCGACGACTACACGCGACGCGGCTTCCTGGACGGGCGGGCACTGCGCCTGCCGGTCGTGCTGATCCGCCCGCGCGACGCCGCGCCGGTGCTGTCCGAGCACATCTCGGCCGTGGCGCGCGAGCCGCTGCTGGGCAGCCCGGTCAACTGTCCCTTCGCGCCGGAGACGCGTATGCCGGTGGTCTCGGCCGGCCAGGTGGCCGCCGCCCTCATCCGCCTCTTCGAGCTGCCGGGCGCGGCGCTGGGGCCGGTGCGCAGCCTCAACCTGCCGGCGCTCAGCGTCACCATCGCGGACATGCTGGACGCGGTGGAACGGCGCGCCGGGCCCGCGGCCCGCAGGCTGGTGAGCTGGACCCCGGATCCGGCGCTGCAACGACTGCTGGCCACCATGCCGGGCGGCTTCACCTCGGCCCGCGCCCTGGCAGCCGGCATCCGCCCGCTGCCCGATTTCGACGCGGTGATCGAGGACTTCCTCGCCGCGCCCTGATCCGGCGGGGCAGGCCCCGCCGAGGAGGACCTCATGCACATCTCGCACAACCCGCCGAACGTCCCGCAGCCACCCTCGAAGCACGGCCAGGCGGTGGAAAGCCGTTCGGGCCTGCGCTGGTTGCACATCTCGGGCCAGATCGGCCTGGACAAGGACGGCAGGCTGGCCGACACGCCGCTCGGCCAGCACCGGCAGATCTGGGAGAACATCATGAACCTGCTGGCGGCGGCGGGCATGGGCCGCGAGCATCTCGTCAGGGTCTGCTGCTACGTCACCACGCCCGAGCAGATCGCCAACTACCGCATCACCCGCGACGAGGCGCTGGGGGGCGTCGAGGTCGCCTCCACCGCCGTCGTGGTCGCCGCCCTGGCGCGACCCGACTGGGTGGTCGAGATGGAGGCGGTGGCCGCCGCTCCCTGACCCTTGCATGCAAAGTGCGTGATCTTGGCGCAGCGGCCATTGACAGGGTTGGCTCTGTCGGTCACTACTGGATTGTATACGAAAGCTGCTGAAGCAGCGCCACTTGGGAGGAGACGCATGTCCTATCGCACTGCCTTGATGAAGGCCGCGGGCCTGGCGCTGGGCGCCGCGCTGGCGGTCCTGCCGGCCGCCACCGCCTCGGCGGCCGAGGTGACCATCCGCTTCGGCTGGGCCACGACCGACAAGGAGACGGACGCCTACAACTTCGCCGCCCACCACTTCGCCGACGCGCTGGAGAAGGCCAAGCCCGGCCACTTCGAGGTGAAGTTCTTCCCCAATCGCCAGCTCGGCGACGAGAAGGACATGCTGCAGGGCGTGCAGCTCGGCACGGTCGACTCCGGCCTGGTGACCAATTCGATCATCGCCAACGTCGACCCGGCCTTCACCATCAACGACCTGCCGTTCCTCTACAAGGATGCCGCCACGGTCTACCAGACCCTGGACGGGCCGCTGGGCCAGGAGCTCTTCGACCGGGTCAAGGACAAGAAGATCATCGGCCTGGCCTGGTGCGAGGCCGGCTTCCGCAACATGGCCAACCGCGTGCGGCCGATCAACACGCCGGAGGACGTCGCCGGCCTGAAGTTCCGCGTGATCGAAAGTCCGCTGTTCGTCGGCATGTTCACCAACCTGGGTGGCGCCGGCGTGCCGATGCCATTCGGCGAGGTCTTCACCGCGCTGCAGCAGGGCACGATCGACGGCATGGAGAACCCGACCTGGTCCATCCAGTCGAGCAAGATCAACGAGGTGACGAAGTACCTGTCGATCACCCGCCACATCTATTCGGCGACGCCCATCGTGATGTCGGGCAAGCTCTTCGACTCGCTGAGCGCCGAGGACCAGGGCATCGTCAAGGCCGCCGCGCGCCAGGCCTGCGCCGAGCAGCGTGCCTTCGCCCAGGACCAGGAGAAGGCCATCATCGCCGACCTGGCCAGCAAGGGCATGGTGGTGAACGAGATCGCCGACCCCTCCGCGTTCCAGGCGAAGATGCAACCGCTCTACGAAGACTACCGCCCGAAGATCGGCGCCGATCTCATGGACCGCTGGCTGGCGGCGGTGAAGTAAGTCCGAGACCGGACCGGTTCGTTGCACAGGCTTGACCCTGTCGCGGCCGCCGCGGGCGAGGAGCCCCCGGCGGCCGCGAAGTCCACGGCGGAGGAAGCGGAGCCCGGCATGCTGGCGGCGCCGCGCCGCCGCCCCCTCGCCGGACGCGCGCTGCCCGTGCGCCTGCTGGAGGAACTGAGTTACCGCGTCGCCCAGGCGACCGCGCTGCTCGCCCTGTTGCTGACCCTCTGCGTCATCGGCGCGCTGCTGCTGCAGGTCTTCTTCCGCTACGTGCTCGACGAGCCGCTGGCCTGGACCGACGAGGCGGCGATCTTCTTCTTCGCCTGGCTCATGCTGCTGTTGGCGACCATCGGGGTGCGCGAGCGCACGCACGTGCGCTTCACCTTCATCGTCAACGCCCTGCCGCACAAGCTGGCGGGCGCCGTCGACATCCTCATCATGCTGCTGATCACCGCCTTCGGCGCGGTGCTGGTGATGACCGGCCAGGACCTGCTCGACCTGGTGTGGGGCAACCTCTCGCCCGCCGTGCACTACCCGCTGCAGGCGCTCTACTTCTCGCTGCCGATCGTCGGAGCGCTGCTGGTACTGCACGCCGTGACCAATCTCGCGATCGGGCCCGCCATGCCGAGCAAGGAGAGCTAGTGTGAGCGAGAGCGAGGTCGTCCTGCTCGCGGTGTTCGGCGTCCTGCTGCTGATCGGCACGCCCTTTGCCTTCGCCATCGGCATCTCGTCCCTGGCGGCGCTCTGGGTCGAGGGCATCGACCTGGTGGTGGTGCCGCAGCACCTGATCAGCGGCATCAGCCTCTATACCCTGCTGTCGATCCCCTGCTTCATCCTGGCCGGCGACCTCATGTTCACCGGCGGGCTGTCGCGCAAGCTGGTGAACATCGCCATGGTGCTGCTCGGCCGCCGGCCGGGCGGCGCGGCCATCGTGGCCGTCGCCTCGGCCACCGCCTTCGGCGCCATCACCGGCTCGGCCAACGCCACCACGGCGGCCATCGGCAAGGCGACGATCCCCGAGATGGTGCGCCGGGGCTACTCGCGCGAATTCTCCGCCGCGCTCGCCGCCACCTACGGGCCGATCGGCATCCTGATCCCGCCGTCGATCCCGATGATCATCTGGGGCGTGGTGGCGAACGAGTCGATCACCAAGCTCTTCATCGCCGGCATCCTGCCAGGCCTGCTGATCGCCTTCGGCCTGATGGCGATGTCCTACATCCACGCCAAGCGGCATCGCATCCCGGTCGACAAGGGGCGTTTCTCCCTCGGCCTGCTGCTGCGCACGCTGAACGAGGGCAAGTGGGCGCTGATGGCACCGGTGATCATCCTGGGCGGCATCTACGGCGGCGTCTTCACGCCGACCGAGGCCGGCGCGGTCGGCGTCTTCTACGGCATGCTGGTCGGCCTGCTGTCGCGCGAGATTCGCCTGGGCGAACTGCCGGGCATCGTGCTGCGCTCGATGAAGACCTCGGCCATGATCCTCTTCATCGTCGGCATGTCGGCGACTTTCAGCTGGTTCATGGGCTTCAATCAGCTGCCCGATCGGCTGGGGCGCATGCTGCTCAGCGTGTCGGACGACCCCATCGTCATCCTGCTGATGATCAACGTGCTGTTGCTGATCGTCGGCTCCTTCATGGACGAGCTGGCGGCGATCATCATCCTTTCCGGCTTCCTGATCCACGTCGGCAATACCATCGGCGTCGATCCGATCCATTTCGGCATCATCGTGGTGATGAACATCGCCGTCGGACTGACGCACCCGCCGCTCGGCTACACGCTGTTCACCTCCTCCGCCGTCAGCGGCGTGCCGGTTGATCGCATGATCCGCCCCTTGATTCCGCTGATCGCGGTGGAACTGGTCGCCCTGCTCATCATCACCTACGTGCCGGGGCTGTCGACATTCCTGCTGAAGGTTTTCTAGGAGCCGTCCTTTCCATGGTTCGCCAGACGATTGCCGTTGCCGATCCGATTCATGCCGCCGGCCTGGAGCGCCTGCGCGCCAGCTACGACGTGGCCTTTCTGCCTGAGATGCAGGCGCCGGAGACGCGCGCCAACGCCATCGCCGCGGCCGAGGCGATCGTCGTGCGGGTGTTCAGGATCGACGAGGCGCTGCTGAAGGGCGCGCCGAAGCTGAAGCTGGTGGCCAAGCACGGCTCGGGCGTCGACAACATCGACATTCCCGCCGCCAGCAGGCGCGGCGTTCTGGTCTGCAACACGCCGGGCGGCGCCAACTCGACCTCGGTGGCCGAGGGCGCGGTGACGCTGATGCTGGCGGTGCTGCGCCAGGTGCGCGGCATGGATGCCTGCGTGCGCGAAGGGCGCTTCAACGAGCGTTGGAAGCTCAGCCTGCACGAGCTCTGGGGCAAGACCCTGGGTCTGGTGGGCCTCGGCCAGATCGCCAGGGTGACCGCGCGCATCTGCGGCGCCGGCTTCAACATGAAGGTGCTGGCCTTCGACCCCTTCGTCTCGGCCGAGGACATGGCCAAGGCGGGGGCGGCGAAGGTCGAGAGCCTGACCGACCTTGCGCGCCAGGCCGACGTGATCTCGGTGCACGCGCCGCTCAGCAAGGGCACGCAGCACCTGGTGGGTGCCGCCGTCATCGGCGCCATGCGGCCGCATGCCATCATCGTCAACACCTCGCGCGGCGGGCTGGTCGACGAGGCGGCGCTGATCGCCGCGCTGCAGGCCGGCAGGATCGCCGGCGCCGGACTGGACGTCTTCGAGCAGGAGCCGCCGGCCGCCGACAACCCGTTGTTCAAGCTCGGCAACGTGGTGCTCTCGCCGCACGTCGCCGGCGTCACCGAGGACGCGCTGCGCGGCATGGCCATGAGCGTCGCCGAGGTGATCGACAGCGTTTTCGCCGGGCGCCGTCCGCCCACACTGCTGAATGGAGACCTTTGGGAGCAGCGCACGTCATGACCGGTCCCGTCGTCTATACCCGCATTCCCGAGTGCGATCCGGCACTGGTGGCCGCCGCCGCCGAGCGCGGAGTCGCCGACCTGCACGAGGCACTGGGGGCCGTCACCGGCCGCATGCTGCTGATGGATCCCCGGATGCGCCCGCTTGACCTGACGATGCGCGTCGCCGGCCCGGCGGTCACCGCCTTCAACTATCCCGGCGACAACCTGATGATGCACCAGGCGCTCTACCTGGCCGGCAAGGGTCAGGTGCTGGTGATGGCCAACGGCGGCGGGCACCAGGGCGCGCTCTGGGGCGAGCTCGCCGGGCACTACGCGCAGCAGAAGGGGATCGCCGGCCTGGTGGCCGACGCGGCGGTGCGCGACGCGGCGCAACTCGTCGAGCTGGGCTTCCCGGTCTGGTCCTCGGCCATCCACGCCTCGCATCCCGAGAAGCGCGGCCCCGGCGCGGTCAACGTGCCGGTGGTCTGCGGCGGCGTCATCGTCAATCCCGGCGACATCATCGTCGGCGACGCCGACGGCGTGCTGGTGATCCCGCCCGAGCACCTCAAGCGCGCCGTCGACGGCGCGCGCGAACGCGCGGCGAAGGAGGACGGCGTGCGGCAGAAGCTGGCCGCCGGCGCCACGCTCTATGACATCCTCGGCATCGGCAAGGCGATCGTCGCCTCGGGCGCCGAGATCCGCGACACCACCTGGCAGCAGGACCAGGCGAAGAAGGCCTAGGAGGCTTCCATGACATTCCAGGTCAAGCGTCTCTCTCCCGTCCTCGGTGCCGAGCTGATCGGCTTCGATCCCGCCGCGCCCTATACACCGCAGACCGTGGCGGCGCTGAGGGCTGCCTTCCTTGAACATCACCTGCTGCTGATCCGCGGCCAGGAGATCTCGACCGAGGACGAGGTGCGGCTGTCCGAGCTCTTCGGCCCGGTGTCGAAGATGGGCGAGCACATGAAGCATGGCGGCAAGACCATGAACATCTCCAACGCCCACAAGGATGGCGCGCTGCCCAACGGCGAACTGCTGTTCCACTCCGACCAGATCTATTTCAAGTACCCGCTGAAGGCGATCGCGCTCTACGCCGTCGAGGTTCCGAGCAAGGGCGGCGACACGCTCTTCGCCAACGCCGCGATGGCCTGGGACAACCTGCCGCCGCGCCTGAAGGAGCGGGTGCAGGGGCTGGTCACCGACAATGTCTACGACTACGGCCCCAACCGCGGCGACCGCCGGGTCGACACCAGCAACCTCAGCCCCTTGACGGTACGCGCCGAGCATCCCATTGCCTGGCCGCACCCCGACACCGGCCGGCCGGTGCTGCTGATCAACCGCCTGATGACGGCGCGAATCCTCGGCATGGACAAGGCCGAGAGCGATGCGCTGCTGGAAGAGCTTTTTGCCTACACCGAGGATCCGAAGATCACCTATCGCCATGTCTGGCAGAAGCACGACCTGGTTTTCTGGGACAACCGCGTGCTGCAGCACGCGCGCACCAACTTCGATCCGGCCGAGAAGCGCGTGCTGCGCCGCGTGCCGATCGCCGAGAACGAAGACTCGGTCGGGCCGGTGATGCGGTGAGCAGCCCGGGGTCGGAAGAAACGGCGGGAAGGGCGGCGATCCGCCGGTCGCTGCCCGACCTGTTGCGCCAGGGGCGGCTGCTCGCCGCCCCTGGCGTATTCGACATGGTCTCGGCCAAGCTGGCCGACAGCCAGGGTTTCGATGCGCTCTACATGAGCGGCTTCGCCGTGGTCGCCTCGCACATGGGGCTGCCGGACGCCGGCCTTGCCACCTACAGCGACATGGTGGGGCGCCTGCAGGCCATCGCCGGCAGCGTGAAGGCGGCGGTGATCGCCGACGGCGACACCGGCTTCGGCGGGCTGCTGAACGTCGAGCGCACGGTGCAGGGCTATGAGGCGGCGGGCGCCGCCGCCATCCAGCTCGAGGACCAGGAGTTCCCGAAGAAGTGCGGCCACACGCCGGGTCGCCGGGTGATCCCGCTGGAGGAGGCGGCGCGCAAGATCGCCGTCGCGGCCGCCAGCCGGCGCAGCAAGGACTTCCTCATTGTCGCGCGCACCGACGCGCGCACCGCGCACGGCCTGGACGAGGCCCTGCGCCGCGCCGAGGCCTTCGCCAAGGCCGGCGCCGACGTGCTGTTCGTCGAGGCGCTGGAGAGCGAGGCGGAGATGGAGAAGGTCGGCAAAGCCTTCGACCTGCCGTTGCTGATCAACGTGGTGGAAGGCGGCAAGACGCCGGTGCTGCCGGCCGAGCGGCTGCTGGCCCTGGGCTTCCGCCTGGCGATCTTCCCGGTGACCGGGCTGCTGGCGGCCGCGGCGGCGCTGCAGGCGACCTATGCCGCGATCAAGGCGACCGGCTCCAGCGCTGGTCTGGCGCAGCCGCTCTATCCCTTCGCCGACTTCACGCGGCTGATGGACTTCCAGCGGGTCTGGGACTTCGAGAAGAGGTGGGCATGAGCCGGCAGCTCGTCATCCTGGTGGAATTCCGCCTGCCGGCCACCAACCTGCCGCGCTTCCTGGAGCTGGTGACGGCCAATGCGCGCCAGTCTCTGGCGGTGGAGCCGGGCTGCCGGCGCTTCGATGTCGCGCTGGAGCAGGGGCGGCCCGAGGGCGAGCCGCTGGTGCTGCTCTATGAGATCTACGACGACGAGGCGGCCTTCCAGGCGCACCTGGCGCTGGAACATGTGAAATCCTTCCTGGCCGCCGCGCGCACCCTGGTGACGGCGCAGTCGGTGCGCCGCTTCGACCTGCCGGCCTAGCCGGTCTGCTGCCCGAAAGCTGCAGTTCCCGGCCGTCCGCCGCCGCCCGACACTGGCCGGCGGCAAGCGGGACGGAGGCCATGCGTCAGCAGGCGGGCGAGGGGAGCGAGCCACAGCGCGCACTGCTGCGCGAACCCGCCTTTCTGGCGGTCTGGGGCGCCGGCATCCTGAACGGCGTGATGCGCTGGCTGGAGCTGCTGGTCGTCGGCCTCTACACCTTCCAGCAGACCGGCTCGCCCTTCCTGGTGGCGCTGCTCTCGATGCTGCGCCTGCTGCCCATGGCGCTCTTCGGACCCTTCCTCGGCGCCTTGGCGGACGCGGTGGGTCGGCGCCGGCTCTATCTGCTGCTCACCCTGGGCGCGGCGCTGACGACGGGCACGCAGGCGCTGTTGGCGTCGTTCGGCGCCATCCAGATCTGGCATCTGGCTGTCGGCGCCTTTCTGTCCGGCAGCTACTGGGTCGCCGACATGCCGGTGCGCCGCATCCTGCTGGGCGAGATCGCCGGCGGCGGGCGCGTTGCCCAGGCCATGGTCTACGACTCGCTGATGAACAACGTGTCGCGCATGGTGGGGCCGCTGGTCGGCGGCGGCCTGCTGCAGCTCTTCGGCCTGACCGGCACTTTCCTGCTGGGCTTTACCACCTGTGCACTGGCGGGGGTGCTGGTCTGGCGCGTGCGCGATCCCAGCCCGCCGCCCGGCCGCGAGGGTGGCTGGCGCATCGCTGCCAACATGCTCGAAGGCTGGCGCATCGCCCGCGCCAGTCCGGTGATCGTCGGCGCGCTGCTGATCACCGTTCTGTTCAATGTCTTCTCCTTTCCGACCTCGGGCATGGTGCCGGTGATCGGCGAGGCGAAGCTGCTGCTCACCCCGGCCTGGATCGGTCTGCTGTCGGCCTGCGAAGGAGCGGGTGCCACCGTCGGCTCGCTGCTCATCGCGCTCCTCGGGCGCAGTGCCTGGTTCCACCGCATCTACTGGGGTGGCCTGATGACCGCGCTGGTCGCGATCCAGTGCTTCGCGGCGGCAGACTGGGCGCCGCTGGCCGGCGCGGCGCTCTTCTGCATGGGTGTGGGCGTCGCCGGCTTTTCCGCCATGCAGACGACCCTGGTCTACCTGACAGTCCCGGCTGCCGCGCGGAGCAGGGTCATGGGGCTTGTCACCTTCTGCGTCGGCACCGCGCCGCTGGGCTTCCTGCACATCGGCTGGCTGGCCGACTGGCTGGGGCCGGCGGCCGGCCTTTCGGTCATGGCGGCGGAGGGCCTGTTGCTGCTGGTGCTGGTGCTCTGGCGCTGGCCGGCGGTCCGGTGACCTAAGTCTGCTTGCCGAGCAAGTACAGCCGGTATACTAAGCCACGGAAGCGGGAGTCCGAGGCAGCGATCGCAAGGAGAGGGCGTGGTCAAAGCGCGCGGCGTCATCAGCCAGGGCGGCGAGGACTTCGAGAGCCTGGCGAAACGGGCCTATGTCACTCTGCGCGACCGTATCGTCTCCCTCGATCTGCAGCCCGGCGCACTGCTGTCGGAGACGACGCTGGGCGACTCCATGGGCATCAGCCGCACGCCGATCCGCGAGGCGCTGAAGCGGCTGGAACTCGACTACCTCATCGCCATCATGCCGCGCCGGGGCATCATCGTCACCGCGATCGACCTGCGCGACCAGCTGCTGCTGCTCGACATCCGCCGCGGCATCGAGAGCGCGCTCTTCGCCCGCGCCGCCGAGCGAAGCAGCCCGCAGCAGCGCAAGCGCTTCCAGCAGCTCGCGGTGGCGTTGGCGGAAACGGCGGCGCGCAACGACCTGGCGGCGCACTATGTCATCGACCGGGAGTTCGACAGCCTGATCGACACGGCCGCCAGCAACCGCTTCATGACCGACATGCTGCGGCCGGTGCACTCGCTGACCTGGCGCTTCTGGAACCTGAACCGCGGCACCGACGCGGCCAAGCGGGTGCTGGACCTGCACGTGGTCGTGGCGCAGTCGGTCGCGTCGGGCGATCCGGCCCAGGTGCTGGACGCAACCAGGGCCATGTTCGACTTCAACGAGGTCTGCATCCGCCGGATGCTGGGCTAGCGGACGCTCATCTGCTGCGGCAGCCAGGTGGCGATCTCGGGGAAGACCGCCAGGATGAAGAGGAAGAGGATCATCAGCCCGTGATAGGGCAGGGTCCCGCGGATGACCTCCATCAGGCCCCGTTTCGCGATCGACTCGATGACGAAGAGATTGACCCCCAGCGGCGGGGTGATCTGCCCCAGCTCGACCACCACCACCAGGGCGACGCCGAACCAGATCAGGTCGACCTGCATGGCGACCAGTACGGGAGTCAGCAGCGGGATGGTCAGCACGATCATGCCGATCGAATCGACGACGCAGCCGAGCAGGGCATAGAACACCAGCAGCACCAGCATCAGCTCGTTCTTGCTGAGGCCGAGGCCGGCGACCCACTCGGTCAGCGACTTGCCGACGCCGCCCTTCTCCATGCCGTAGGCGAAGATGAACGCGGCCATGGTGATGAAGAGGATCGCCGAGCTGACCTTCAGCGTCGCGGTCAGGGAATCGCGCAGCACCTTGCCGTTGAGCTTGCCGAAGAGCGCCGCGATGCCGAGCGAACCCAGCGTGCCGAGCGCCGCCGCCTCGGTCGGCGTCGCGATGCCGGCATAGATCGTGCCGATCACCAGGCCCATCAGCAGCAGCAGCGGCAGGAGCTGCAGGAAGCCGACGACCAGGCCGCGCAGGCCGATGTGGTCCTCTGTCGAGCGCGGCGCGAGGCCGGGATTCAGCAAGGCACGGGTGCCGATGTAGAGCATGAAGATGCCGGTCAGCACGATGCCGGGCAGCAGCCCGGCGAGGAAGAGCTTGGCGACCGAGACCTCGGTGAAGCTGCCGTAGATGATCATGGCGATCGAGGGCGGGATCAGGATCCCGAGCGTGCCGCCGGCCGCCAGCGAGCCGGCGGCCATGGCCGGGTCGTAGCCCTTGTCCCTGAGCTGCGGGATGGCGACCGTGCCGATCGAGGCCGCGGTGGCGACGCTGGAGCCGCTGATCGCGGCGAAGAGCGCGCAGCCGGCGATGTTGGTCTGCAGCAGGCCGCCGGGCAGGCGCCGCACCAGCAGAGAGAGGCCGTTGTAGAAGCGGTCCGAGACGCCGGCGCGCAGCAGGATGTCGGCCATCAGGATGAAGAGCGGGATGGCGCTCAGAGTCGCGCTGTTCATCGCGCTCCAGGTGACGAAGCCCAGCGCTTTCAGCGAGATCCAGCCGCTGCTGGCCACCATGGAGGCCATGCCGGCGGCGGCGATGGCGAAGGGGATCCACAGCCCGCCGAACAGCAGGCCGAGGAAGAGCACCAGGCCCAGGAGACTGCCGAAGGTGCCGCTCATGTCGCGCTGTGGTCCGCGTGGCCGGGCGGCGGCAGCGGCGCCGTGCCGCGCAGCACGCGCACGCGGCCGGCGATGCGGGCCAGCAGGATCAGCGCGGTCAGCGCCAGGCCGATCGGCATGACGAGCTGCGGGAACCAGAGCGGCGTCATGGCCGGGGTCGAGGAGAAGGTGCCGCGATCGTAGGAGGCGATGACCATGCGGGTGAGGTAGAGCCCGAGGACCGCCGTGACTGCCAGGCAGCAGAGGTCGAAGACCAGCGACAACGCCTCGCGCCGCTTGCCCTTCAGCCGCTCGAAGAGGAAATCGACCCGCAGCAGCGCGTCATGGAACAGGGCGTAGGGAATGCCGAGGAAGACCAGAGCGACGACGATGTAGCCGGAGTACTCGTCGGCCACCAGCAGGGAGACGTCGAAGGCGGAACGCAGCACCACCTCGGAGGCGACCAGCAGAACCAGCGCCGCGATCAACAGGCCGCCCAGCACGACCCCCAGACCCAGGATGAATCGAACCATCGTTGCTCCGCCGAAGGCAGAAGGACGGGAAAGGCCCCTCGCGGGGCCTTTCCACTCTAACCGCTGCCGCGGCTACTTGCCGAGGGCGGCGCGCACCTCGTCGAGCGCCTTCTGCGCCTCCTCGCCGCGCTCCGTGGCCCACTGCGGCCAGTAGTCCTTGAGCGTCTCGATCATCATCTTCTCTTCCTCGGCCGTGCCGCGGTTGATCTCCATGCCCTTGGACTTGTACTGCGCCTCCATCTTGGCGTTGTCCTCGCGCAGCGAGTCGGTCATGCCCTTGGTGACCTCGGCCACGGCCGCCAGCACCTGCTGCTGCTCGTCGGCCGAAAGTGTGCCCCAGGCGTCGGCATTGATGATGACGGGCGAGACGGTGAAGTTCGGCCCGATCACGTAGTTCGACTTCAGCAGATCCTGCCAGAGGCGGGCGCCGCCCGAAGCCGCGGTCAGCACCACCGAGACCGTGCCGAGCTGTAGCGCCGGCGCGACGTCGGCCGTGCCGATGGTGACCGGCGAGCCGCCGAAGCGGGTGGCGAACTCGGCCTGCTCGACCGAAGCGACGCGGATCTTCTTGCCCTTCAGGTCGGCCAGCGACTTGATGATGTCGGTCGAGAAGATCACCTGGCGCGGATAGTTGTACGCGCCGACGTAGACCAGCCCCTGCTGCGCCATCTGCGCATCGATGTAGGGCTTCATGATCTCCATGCCCTTGTAGAGCTCCTCCTCGGTGGCGAAGAGGCCGGGCAGGGAGAACACACCCACCATCGGCACCGAGCCGGTAATGAAGGCGTTGCTGGCGAGCGTCACGACCCCGTCGGACACAGCACCGGTGATGTCGGCCGCGGAGATGCCGAGCGAACCGGCCGGATGACAGGTGACGGTCACCCGTCCCTTGGTGATCTCGCCGATCCGCTTGCCGATCTCCTCGAGGCCTTTGTAGATCGTCTCCTGCGGATTGTAGGTGTAGCAGGTCCAGTCGTCGGCCGAGGCTTGCGGGCTCCAGGCGGCGACAGCGGACAGCAACATGGCGGCGCAGGCCGCCGAACGCATAACCCCACGCATAGCAGTCCTCCTCCCTTGGCTCGTGCATTCGAGCCATCTTGTATTCTAGTGGTACACCAGTTTACCCTCTCGGGGTGGCGAGTCAACTGGCGTCGTATACAAGAGAGGGCGCACCTTTGGTGCAAGCGGCTTCGACACAAAGGGGCATGAACTGCGACTACCTCGTCGTCGGGGCCGGAGCCGCGGGCTGCGTGGTGGCGGCGCGCCTGTCCGAGGACCCGGCGGCGCGCGTCGTGCTGCTGGAGGCCGGCGGCGCGCGGCGCGGCCTGGCGACCCGGGTGCCGGCCACCGCCTTCCTGGCTTCCATCGCCGCCGACACCAACTGGGCCTTCGTCGGCGAACCGGAGCCGGCGCTGAACGGCCGGCGCCTGTTGCTGAACCAGGGGCGCATCGTCGGCGGCTCCAGCTCGATCAACGGCATGATGTGGCTGCGCGGGCAGGCGGGCGACTACGACCACTGGCGCCAGTTGGGTTGCGGCGGCTGGGGCGGCGACGACGTGCTGCCCTTCTTCCGCAAGGCCGAGCACAGCGACCGCGGCGCCAGCCAGGTGCACGGCGGCGACGGTCCCGTTTGGATCAAGCAGGCGAAGCTCGACCTGCCGGTTTGCGACCTCTTTCTCGACGCCATGCAGGCAGCGGGATTCCCGCTGTTCCAGGATTCCAACGCCCCCTTGCGCGAGGGCTTCGGGCGGATGGACGTGAACATCCGCGGTGGCCGGCGCCACAGCGCCGCCAGCGCCTATCTCGATCCGGCGCGCGGCCGGCCCAACCTGACGGTGCTGGCCGACGCACAGGCGCTGCAGGTGCTGGTGGAGAAGGGCCGCGCGGTCGGCGTGCGCTATGCCGGCGGCGAGGTGAGGGCCACGCGCGAGGTCATCCTCTGCTGCGGCGGGATCAGCAGCGCGCACCTGCTCCTGCTCTCAGGGATCGGTCCGGCCGAGGAACTGAAGGCGGCCGGGGTGCAGCCGGTGTTCGACGCGCCGGGCGTGGGGCGCAACCTGCACAACCATCCGGCCCTGGCGCTGACCTATCTGCTGAAGCAGCCGATCTCGGCCTACCGCTACCTCTCGCCGCTGCGCGGCGCCGGCGCGGGGCTGCGCTATCTCCTGGGACGCGGCGGGCCGCTGGGCGAATCCTATGTCGCCACCGGCGGCGTCTTCGCCAGCGACCCGGCGCTGGAGGTGGCCGACGCCATGGTCGTGATGATCCCGGCGCTGATCAAGCGCGGCACGGTCGGCGCCAGGGTGCGCGACGTGATCGACCGGCGCCACGGCTTCACCGTGCAGGTGAGCCTGGCCCGGCAGCAGAGCCGCGGCCGCGTCACCCTGCGCTCGGCCGACCCGCGCCAGCCGCCGGCGATCTTCCACGACTACTACAGCCAGCCGGGCGACATGCCGGCGATGGTGCGTATCGTCCAGCGCATGCGGACGGCGCTGCGCGGTCCAGTCGCCGCGGCCGCCATCGCAGCCGAGCTTTCGGTCCCCGCGCCGGCCAACGACGCGGCGACGGTGGAGGCCGAGATCCGCGCCAAGGGCCACAGCTTCTATCACTACGGCGGGACCTGCCGCATGGGCGGCGACCCGGCGGCGGTGGTCGATCCGCGCCTGCGCTTCAACGGCATCGAGGGCCTCAGGGTGGCCGACGCGTCGATCGCGCCGGCGCCGCTCAACGCCTCGATGCACGCGCCCAGCATCATGATCGGTGAGAAGGCGGCAGCGATGATCGCCGAGGACAACGCGGCCAGGGCCGCGGCGTGAAGGAGGAACGGTAGCCGTGTCGAAGCAGATGCACCTGATCAGCTTCCTGATCCACAGCCCGATGAACCATACGATCCTGTCGTGGGCCGACCCGAAGGACGAGCGGCTGGCCAACCTGGGCTCGCTCAAGGCCTGGCAGGACCTGGCGCGCACGCTGGAGAAGGGGCGCTTCGACGCCGTGTTCTTCGCCGACACGCCAGGCATCTTCGACCGCTACAAGGACCGGGTGGACGAGTCGCTGCGCTACGGTGTCTGCTGGCCGGCGCACGACCCCTCGGTCCTGCTGCCGGCCATGGCGGCGGCGACCGAGCACCTTGGCCTGGCGGTCACGCTCTCGGTCTCGGCGGTGCCGCCCTACAACACGGTGCGCAGCATCTCCACGCTCGACTACCTCAGCGGCGGGCGCGCCGGCTGGAACGTGGTGACCGGTCACCTGCGCGGCGAGCACCGCGCGCTCGGCCTGGAGCAGCTCGACCACGACGAGCGCTACGACCGCGCCGACGAGTACATGGAGGTCTGCTACAAGCTGTGGGGCGGTGTACATCCCGGCGCGGTCATCGCCGATCGCGCGACGGGCGCGTTCGCCGACCCCGCGAAGGTCGACCGCATCGACCACCAGGGCAAGTACTTCAAGTGCCGCGGCGTTCCGCCGGTGCTGCCCTCGGCGCAGGGCCGGCCGGTGATCTTCCAGGCCGGCTCCTCCGGGCGCGGGCAGGAGTTCGCCGCCAAGCACGCCGAAGTCATGTTCTCGATCCAGCCGCACGTCGAGGGCATGAAGCGCTACATGGCGCAGATCAAGGAGGCCGGCGCGAGGCACGGCCGCAAGGAGCCGATCCGCGTCACCTTCGGTATTCAGCCGATCCTGGGCGGCACCGAGGCCGAGGCGCGGAAGCACTATGACGACCTGCTGGCGCGCGTGCCGGTCGAGGCCGCGCTGGCGCGCCTCTCCGGTTCGCTCGGCGTCGACTTCTCGACCTTCGAGCTCGACAAGCCGCTGGACGAGATCGCCACCCAGGCCTCGCAGGGCATGATGAAGGCCATGACCGCGATGGTCGGCGGCAAGCGCATGACGCTGCGCGAGATCGCGCAGTACTGGGGCATGGGCGTCGGCATGATGCCGATCGTCGGCACGCCCGAGCAGGTGGCCGACCGCATGGAGAGCATCTGGCGCGAGACCGGCTGCTGCGGCTTCAACCTGACGCCGACGATCAACGACGGCTCGATCCGCGACTTCGTCAGCGAGGTGGTGCCTCGTCTGCAGCGCAAGGGTGCCGTCCGCACCGACTACAACCACACCACCTTGCGCGCCAACCTGGCCGAATAGCGCGGCAAGACGAGAGGAGACCGCCCATGGAACACTTCATCTCCGACATCGGCTTCACCGAGGGGCCGGTCAACTGCCAGGACGGCGCCTTCGCCGCCACCGCCATCGATCGCGGCGAGGTCGCCATCGTGCGGAACGGCAAGGTCGGCGTGCTGGCCACCACCGGCGGTGGGCCGAACGGCCTGGTCGAGGCGAGGGACGGCAGCTTCTACCTGACGCAGAACGGCGGGCAGTGGCCGGCGAAGAACATCATCCGCCGCGAGCCCGGCGTGCAGAAGATCGCCAGGGACGGCGCGGTCTCCAGCGTCGCCGGCGGCATGGTGGCGCCGAACGACCTGGCCTTCGGGCCGGACGGCCTGCTCTACGTCACCGACCCGACGCGCAAGCCCGAGCGCGACGACGGCCGGGTCTTCCGCCTGAACGTCGAGACCGGGCGGTGCGAGCAGATCCTGCACGTCGACTGGTATCCGAACGGCATCGGCTTCGACGGCGACGACACGCGCATCGTCATCGCCGACACCGGCCGCCGGCGGCTGGTCTCCATGCCGATCAAGGATCCCGCGCCGGAGAAGGCCGTCACGCTCTTCACCATGACCGTCGGCATGCCGGACGGCTTCGCCTTTGACGCCGACGGCAACTGCGTCGTCGCCGCCGTCGGCGTGAAGGAGGACGAGCCCGGCACGGTCCAGGTCTGGTCGCCGGCCGGCAAGTGCCTGGAGGTGATCGAGCTGAAGCGCACGCGCTTCATCACCAACGTCTCGATCAGCCGGGACCGCAAGCTCTACATCTGCGATTCCGGCAATGGCGGGGTCGTGGTGCGCGACTGGCCGGCGGCCGGCATGCCGCTGCATCCCTTCCGGTGAGCGCCATGGGAAGTCTCGGCATGCTCGACCTGCAGCGCTTCAAGGACGCCCTGGCCTCGGCGCCGACCAGCGTGGTGGTGGTGACGACGCTGGACGCGGCCGGCCAGCCACGCGGCTTCACCGCCGGCTCCTTCACCTCGCTGTCGCTCAGCCCGCCGCTGGTGCTGGTCAGCCTCGATCGCCGCGCCGAGTGCCACGAGGCCTTCGAGCAGGCCGGCCACTTCGCCGTCTCGGTGCTGGCACCGGAGCAGGAGGCGCTGGCGCGTCTGATGGCGACGCGCGGCGCGGAGAAGTTCACCGGCGGCCATTTCGCGGCCGGGCCGCACGGCCTGCCGCTGGCGCGCGACGCGGTGGCGAGCTTCGTCTGCCGCCTGGAGCAGCGCCATCCCGGCGGCGACCACACCATCCTGATCGGCGCGGTCGAGGACGTCGGCCTGGGTGGCGTCGGGCGCGCCATGGTGCACTTCCGTCGCGGCTTCCACGCCGTCGGTTCCGCCGCATGAGCGAGATCCGCCGGGCCGGCATTGCCGAGGCCATCGCCGCCTTCGCCGCCGGCCGCCTGCTGGTGGTGGTCGATGACGAGGACCGCGAGAACGAGGGCGACCTGTTCGCCGCGGCCAGCCTCTGCACCCCGGCGCAGATGGCCTTCATCGTGCGCCACACCTCGGGGATCGTCTGCGCGCCGCTGGCGCCGGCCGTGGCCAAGCGCCTGCGCCTCGACCCCATGGTGTCGCTGAACGATGCGCCGCTCGGCACCGCCTTCACCGTCTCGGTCGACGCGCGGCGAGGCCTGACCACCGGCATCTCGGCGGCGGAGCGTACCGCCACGGTCGCCATGCTGGCCGACCCGGCCTCGGCGCCGGCGGACTTCGTGCGGCCGGGCCACGTCTTCCCCTTGATCGCCAACGAAGGCGGGGTGCTGATGCGCTCCGGCCATACCGAGGCCTGCGTCGACCTCTGCCAGCTTGCCGGATTGCCGCCGGTCGGCGTGTTGGCCGAGCTGGTGAACGACGACGGCACGGTGATGCGCGGCCCCGAGGTCGCGGCCTTCGCCCAGGCGCACGACCTGCCGTTGATCGCCATCGCCGACCTGATCGCCTGGCGCCAGACGCGCGAGCAGCTGGTGCGCCGCGTCTCCAGCTTCCCGGCGGAAAGCGCGATCGGCACGCTGCAGGGCCATGCCTACGTCACGCCCTTCGACCGCGTGCAGCAGTTCGCCTTCGTCTTCGGCGACATCGGCGAGGGGCAGGAAGTGCCGACACGTCTGCATCGCGGCAACGTCTTCACCGATGTCTTCGGCGGCGCCCGCGCGATCCACGATTCGCTGCGGCACTTCGCCCGCGCCGGGCGCGGCGTGCTGGTCTATCTGCGCGACGGCGCCTCGGGCGTGCCCTCGGCCCTGCCGGAGGCGGCGCCGGCGGGCGAGAGCGCCGAACTGCGGCGGCGCGAGCAATGGCGGGAGATCGGACTGGGGGCGCAGATCCTGCGCGATCTCGGTGTGGTCTCGATCGTCAATCTGACCACGAACCCCGACCGCGAGTTCGTCGGCCTTTCCGGCTTCGGGGTCTCGATCGTCCGCGCCGAGACCCTCGCCGATTGAGCGTCCCTACTTGTCGTCCAGCCAGGTGCCCGGCTTCTCGACCACGCCCGAGGCGTCCATGAAGGACTGCAGGCCGAGGAGGTCGTACATGGTGGCGCCGTCGGCCAGCTTCTTGCGGAAGCCGGCTTCCTTGTCGACGCGCGCCTGCGCGGCATCCATCGCCGCCTCGAGGTAGCGCGGCGGCACCACCAGCACGCCGTCGTCGTCGCCCAGGATCAGGTCGCCGGGATTCACCGTGATGCCGGCCATGACCACCGGCACGTTGGCCGAGCCGGGGCCGCGCTTCTCGGGATGCGAGGCCGAGATGGCGGTGGAGAAGACCGGGAAGCCCAGCTCGCGGATCGGCCCGACGTCGCGTGCCGCGCCGTCGACCACGGCGCCGGCGATGCCCTTGATGCGGCAGAACACGGTGACCATTTCGCCCCACAGCGCGCCCTGGGCGCTGCCGCCGTTGGTGGCGACGATGATCTGCCCGGGCTTCGCCAGCTTGATGGCGGCATGCAGCATCAGGTTGTCGCCCGGGTAGTTGTAGCAGGTGACCGCCTGGCCACAGAGCTTGGCGCCGGGGAAGATCGGCCGCATCGCGGGCGCCATCAGGCCGGCGCGGCCGGCGACGGCGCCCAGGCCCTCGTGCAGGTCGGCGACGGCGAAGCCCTTGGCGCGCTCCAGCAGCGCCGGAGCGATGGGGGGAATCTCGCGGTAGATCACGGGCTTCATGGCACTTCCTCCAGGGCGGTTGCTCTAGTACACATCTGAAATACTAAACCGGCCGCGCGGACCGTGCTCCTGCATTTCCAGTGGGGCGCCCCGTGCCAGCCGCAAGTCAGTCTAGCAGGAAGGAAAGCGCACCCCCGTGACCCTGACGGAAAACCTTACCCTGGCGCGCCTGCGCCGCGGCGATATGGCGCTCGGCCTCGGCATCCAGGCGCTGCGCGGCAGCGTGGTGCCGATGCTGGCGAAGACGGCCGGCTACGACTGGCTCTTCCTCGACATGGAGCATGGGTCCATGACGCTGGACCAGGCGAGCCAGATTGCCCTGGCGGCACTGATGGCCGGGGTCACGCCGATCGTGCGCGTCTGCGCCGACGCGCTGCACGAGGCGACGCGCGCGCTGGACAACGGCGCCCAGGGCATCGTCGTGCCGCATGTCGACACCGCGGCGCAGGCCGCCGCCATCGTGCAGGCGCTGCGCTATCCGCCGCAGGGCAGCCGCAGCTGGGGCGGCAGCTTCCCGCAGTACGGCCTGACGCCGGCGCCGGCGGCCGAGGCACAGGCGGCGCTGAACCGCGAGACCGCCATCATCGCCATGATCGAGACGCCGGAGGCCGTTGCGAACGTGGAATCCATCGCCGCGGTCGAGGGCCTCGACGTGCTGCTGATCGGCACGCAGGACCTGACCACCTGCATGGGCATCCCCGGGCAGCTCGGCCACGAGCGCGTGCGCGCGGCCTACGAGGCGGTCGCCGCCGCCTGCCGGAAGCACGGCCGTGTGCTGGGCATGGGTGGCATCTACGATCGCGAATGGGCCGCGACCTACATGAAGCTGGGCGCGCGCTTCGTCCTGGGCGGCGCCGACAGCGGGCTGCTGCTGGCGGCTGCCGGCGAGCGGGCGAGGTTCCTGCGCGGCCTCGCCGGCTGATCCGGCCTCACGGCGCCAGGCGCTGGTAGTCCGTGGTCATGGGCGGCAGGTCGTGGCCGAAGTCCAGGCTGGTGGTCAGGCTGCCGCCGACGCAGCTGTAGGCCTGCACCAGCGTGCCTTCGCCCGGGGTGCCGATGTCCTGCTCGGCCGTGTCGCCGGTGGGGAAGGTCATGGTCATGCTGCCGAGCAGGCCGCCGGAGTCCTGGCAGAGGTTGAGCCTGCCCTCCAGCGCCGACCAGCGGCCGGCCCCCTGGGCCAGACCCTGGCCCTCGGCGCGCGCCACGCCGTCGCGTTGCTGCAGCAGGATGGTGACCTGCTGGGTCAGGGGCAGCGCGAGGTAGCTGCCGTCGGGCCGCAGCACGAAGATCGCCTCGCTCTGCTCGACGCTGGGGATGGTAATCTCCGGTGGCAGGGTGCTGCGCAGCCACTCCACCGGGCCGCCGCCAACCTGTTGCCAGGTGCCCACCAGGCAGGAATCGATCTCGCGCGTGCCGGCGCAGGGCTCGCAGGTCGCCAGGCGCTCGACGTTCAGCACCAGCGGCCGGCGCCCGCCGGCCGGATTCAAGGCGACGAAGTCGTGCCAGTGGCGCTCGCCTTCGGGCACGGTGATTTCCTGCGGCAGGGCCTGCCACGCGCCGCCGGCACTGTCGCGCTCGGCGAACTGCACCTGCGGCGACTCGCTGGCGATCCGCCAGCGCCCGCAGGCAAGGTCCAGGGTGCCGCGCAGCAGCTGGAAGGGCGCGGCGACGAAGCGCACACGCTGCGGCGCGTCGATCGCCGTGACCTCGCCCGGCTGCGGCGACAGCCCGAGCGGGGTGCCGTGCGGATGGTGGATCTCGGAATCGCGATAGTCCTCGGCGAAGCGCAGCCACTCCTCCGCCGGCAGTGCCGCCGCCATCGCCGCCCACTGCGCCCCGGCCGCCGGCGAGGGCGCCATGGCGTGCAGGAAGGGGAGCACGGACGCCGGTCCCTGGGCCTCTCCCAGCCAAAGGAAGAACATCGCCGCGCCATAGGCCATGTCGTTCAGCGAACGCGCGGGCGAGTCGGCGTCGAATACGGCGGCGCGCTCCGGCAGCAGGCCGGCGTCGGGCAGGGCGAGCGCCGTGAACCACTCGGCCGCGCCCTCGATCCACCAGTCGCCGCCTCCACCGGTGCCGGCCGCTCCGCTGCCCATCTGCGCCGGATCGAGCGTGGCGTCCTGCAGGCAGTGGAAGATCTCGTGCACGATGCTGGTGGCGGCATAGGCGCTGCTGGCACCGCTGCCCAGCAGATAGAAGACCACGACGCACTCGTCACCGGTGTCCAGCGCGGTCTGCGCCAGGATCTCGCCCTCGGGCGGGCCGTGGCCGTCGACGCCGACGCCGGGCGGCAGGTCGTCGGCCAGCAGCAGCGTCACGTCGTTCATGCGGAAGGGGCCGAGTTGCGGGAAGGCAGCGGCCGCGCCCTCCAGGCCGCGGCGCACCTCGGCCAGCAGGTCGCCGGTGAGCACCCAGCCGGCCTCTCTGTCGTGAACCACGCGGACCTGGCGCTCGCCCTCCGCCGTGGCCACCGGGACGCGCAGCGCTTCGACGCAGTCGTAGGGGATGGCTGCCAGGCGAGGATCGACCGCGGCCCGCCAATCGGGAGCGCTGCAGTCGCCGAAGTCTGCCTGCGCATCGGACCCGGCCAGGAAAAAGCCGAGCAGGCAGCAGACCACTTCCTTCCGCACGAACCTGAACATCGGCCGATCTCCTGCAACCAGCTTGCCTGCGGGAGTCTCCCGCAGGCTTGCGAGTTGCCGCAAGACCGCCGAGCCTAGCGCAGGAAGCCCGGCAGGCCGCGCGCCATGGCCGCCATGCGCGGGTCGTCAGGCCCGCGCGGCGTCCAGGGCGTGCGGTTGGCGTCGAGCAGCCGCGGCCCCTCGGGCGTGACGACATAGTCGAACTTGCCATAGTCGAAGCCGAGCTCCGCGCGGCGCTGCCGGATCTCGGCGGGCACCTCGTCGTGCAGCGGGAGCTGCTTCACCATGCGCTGGTACTTCACCACCGGCTGGTCGGAGTAGTAGGTGAGCACGCGGCCGCGGTCGCCGAGGAACTGCCACTGGTTGATGGCGTAGAGCGCCCCCTCGCGCTGCGCCATGAAACGCTCGACGACCAGGTCGGGGCTGCGCCAGACCCAGGCCGGCACGGCCGCCTTGTGGGGGAAGACGGGATAGTTGTCGCCATCGATCCGGCCGCGCCAGGCGCGCGGCAGGCGGCTGGCAAGGGCCTCGCGCCAGCGCGCCCCTCGTCCGCCGGCGACCAGCCGCAGGCGGCGCTCGGGGATGCCGCCATAGTTGCGGTCGGTCTTGACCATGACCGGCCCGTCATAGGCGTCGTCGCGGCCTACGAGGTCGCGGCTGATCCGCCGCTTCGACACGTCGGTGACGCTTCCGTTCAGGCAGACGGGGTAGCGGCGTGCCAGCGCCACATAGGGCGCGGGCACCACGGTCAGGTCGACGTGCAGGATGGCGAGGTCGGAGTCGGGCGGGTTCTCCAGCCCCTGCTGCACCAGCACCTCCCAGCCGGCAGGGCGCCAGAAATCCTCGGCCAGCCGCGCGATGCCCGCATTGGCGTCGAGCCCCTGGTGGGCATGGGTGATGATGACAAGACGTCGCCGCATCTCACCGGGTCAGGAAGGCCTCGAGTCCACGGGCCATCACTACCATGCGCGGGTCCTCGGGGGGCACGTCATTCCAGGGCGTCTTGTTGGCGTCGAGCAGGCGCGGTCCCTCGGGCGTGACGAGATAGTCGAACTTGCCGTAGTCGAAGCCCAGCTCGGCACGGCGGTTGCGGATCTCCGGCGGCACGTCGTTGTGCAGCGGCAGCGTGGCCACCTGATCGGCCCACTTCACGACCGGATTGGGCGCGAAGTAGGTCTTGACCATGCTGCCGCTGCCGAGGAAGTGCCATTGGTTCAAGGTGTAGAAGCCTTCGAAGCGCTGGCTGAGGAATCGCTCCACCACCAGGCCGCGATGACGCCAGACCCAGGCGGGCACGGCTGCCAGGCTGGAGCATGGCAGATAGCGATCCCCCGGCAGGCGGCCGCTCCAGCGCGGCGGCAGGCGCCGTTGCACGGCTTCGCGGAATCGCGCGGGCCAGCCGCCTTCGATCAGGGCCAGGCGACGTTCAGGCAGGCCTGAGTGATTGCGATCGGTCTTCACCATGACGGGGCCGTCGTAGGGATCGCCGCGCGCCAGCAGGTCCTGGCTCACCACGCGCTTGGAAATGCTGCGGACCCGCCCGTTGATGCAGACAGGATAGCGAGCGGCCAGTTCCAGGTAGGGTTCGGGCACCACCGTCAGGTCGACATGCAGGATCGCGATGTCGGCGGCCGGCGGATTCTTCAGGCCTTGCTGGACGATGACCTCCCACCCCTGCCGCTGCCAGATGCCGAAGGCGATGACGGCCAGCCCGTTGCCGGGATTCAGGCCCTGGTACTGGTGGGTGAGGATGACGACGCGGCGCCGCATGAGCGATCAGACGCCACCGACTTCCGGTTCGGCCCCGCACGTTCCTCTCGACCCGAGGCGAGCGGCGACGTCGGTCGGAAATGCGGGCTGGAGAGACGTCGCATGCATCGCCGGATAATCGGTCGCGCGACTGCCGAAGCCAAGTGCCGTTCCGCAGGGTGTTTCGACGCCAAGCGATCCGCGCCGGCATCGGCCGCTTCCGGCCGGTCGGGGCACCGCCGAAAGAACAACTGAATATGTTTTTATTTCAATAGGATAGGTTCTAGCATGAAGTTTGATCAAAATCCTACTCACTTGGGCACTCCATGCCAGTTGCCAGCGATGCGATTGCTCACCCCGCCGTTTCGCTGACGGCACTCGCCGCCGGTACGGCTGGCCCCGGTGCGGACGACCTGGCGGGCGCGCTGCAGTCGTCCGGCTACTGCTACATCGGCGACCTCGGGCCGCTCCTGCCGTCCTTGGACGCGGCCGTCTCCGCGGCGCGGGGCTTCTTCGCGCAGCCGGAGGAGGCCAAGCTGCGGGTCTGCGTCGGCCGCTCCGCGCGGCATTGCGGCTATGTGCCTTTCACCGAGAGCGGACTCTACGGCGATGAGACCGCGGGGCGCCGCTACGAGGCCTTCGACTTCGGGCTGGAGGACAAGCCGGACGAGGCCGCCGGTGGTATCGCCAGCCTGTTCCACGGCGCCAACCAGTGGCCGGAGCTGCCCGGCTTCCGCGAGGCCGTGTACGGCTATTTTCTCGCCGTGCGGGCGGTCGCCCACAGCGTGACCGGCGCCTTGGCGCGCTGCCTGGGCGTGCCGACGGAGCGTCTGCACGCGCGCATGACCCGGGCGACCTCGCAACTGCGCCTGATCAACTATGCCGGGACGCCGCTGCCGCTCGATGCCAGCGACATGGGCAAGCACACCGACTACGAGTTCTTCACGCTGCTGCATCAGACGGCGGCGGGGCTGCAGGTGCTCGACCGGGGCGGGCGCTGGCGCGAGGTGCCGCCACGACCGGGAACGCTGGTGATGCTCGTCGGCAATCTGCTGGAGGTCGCCTCCAACGGGCGGTTCCGCTCGACGCCGCACCGGGTGAAGAACAGCGCCTTTGATCGCCTGTCGATTCCCTTCTTCGCGGCTTTCGACGCCGCCGCCGTGGTGGTGCCGCTGAATGCGCCGCGGTCTGCCTGGCGCTATCGTCCCGTGGTCGCGGGCGAGCACCTGCTGGAGCAGGTGACGCGCGACTTCGCCTACCTGCGCCAGCGAATGGCGGAGGGGCGGCACGCCCTGCCGCGCGGGCTGCCGGAGGGCAATCCCTTCGACCCGCCGGACGCCTGATGCCGTCGCTCGACACCGTCCTCGCCGTGGTGCTGGCGGGACTGACGCTCAGCGCCTCGCCAGGCCCCTCGATGCTCTATGTGCTGTCACGCACGATCCAGCAGGGGCGGCGCGGGGGCATCGCCTCCTCGCTCGGCCTGGCGGCCGGTGGCATGCTGCTGGCGTTGCTGGCCGCCTATGGCCTCGCGGCCCTGGCCGCCCAGTCGCCGCTCGCCCTTCGGGCAATACGCCTGGGCGGCGCGGGCTACCTCTTCTGGCTCGGCGCGCTGGCCTTGCGGGCGGCCTGGCGACCGCCGCGCGCAGAGGCGCAACCGGCAGGGCCGAGCGCCACCGCCGGTCATGCCGGACCCTGGCGGCTCTTCTGGCAAGGCCTCCTGGTGGAACTCACCAATCCCAAGACCCTGCTGTTCTTCGTTGCCTTCATGACACCCTTCGCGGCGAGCCACACTTCGCTTGGCCTGCTGCTGCTGGGCAGCCTGATTCCGCTGACCGCCGTGCCGGCTGACCTGCTCTGCATCTTCGCCGGTGCCTGGGCCGCGCAGAAGGCGCGCCGCCGGCCCTGGATCGCCAGGGCGAGCGACTGCGCCGCCGCCCTGGTCCTGCTGGGACTCGGCGTGGTCGTGCTGCTGCTGTGAGCCCCGCCGGAGCGCTACTCGGCCGCCGCCTTCTGGTCGGCGGCGATGAGGGCGCCGCGATGCTCGGACAGCAGGTCCTCCAGTGCGTCGCAGAAGGCACGCATCTCCTTGTCGCCGATCTCCAGCGACATGGCGACGTAGCCGCGCCGCGCCATGTAGACGCCGCGGTTGATCAGGCCGAGCTGCACCAGCTTGCGCGCCTGCGGGTCGCTGACGGAATCGGCCGGCTTGACGATGGGCTGCGACTGGAAGTGCAGGCAGAAGAGCGAACCCACGCCGGTCACCTGCAGCGGTACGCCGGCTTTGGCGGCGGTCTCCGCCAGCCGCTTCTGCAAGGCTTCGCCGCGGCTGTTCAGTCCCTCGACCGCTTCCTTGGTCAGCACCTTGGAGAGGCCGGCATAGCCCGCCGCCATGGTGAGGACGTTGTTGTTGTAGGTGCCGCTGTGCGACAGCGCGCCCGGCTTGCGCGGGTCGAGCGGGGCGAGGATCTCCTCCCGGCCGCCGAAGGCGCCGAACGTCAGGCCGCCGCCGATGTACTTGCCGAACGAGGTCATGTCAGGCCGGATGCCATGCCTGCCCTGCAGACCGCCGAAGGAGAGGCGCGAGGTCATGACCTCGTCGAACACCAGCACGATGCCGTGCTTCTCGGTCGCCTGGCGCAGCGCCTGCAGGAACGCGCGGGTCGCCGGGATGCAGCCGCCGCCGCCCATCATCGGCTCGACGATCACCGCGGCGAGGCGCGCGGCGTTCTGCTCGATCAGCGCCAGGGTCTTCTCGATCTCGTTGTAGGGCGCGACGACATAGGGGAAGGGCAGGTTCAGCGGCGAGCCGCCGTAGGAGAAGGTCAGCACGCCGCCGTGGTAGCCGGCGTCGAATACCATCACCGCGTCGCGCTTCGTATGCACCCGCGCCAGGCTGAGCGCCATGATGTTGGCCTCGGTGCCGGAATTGCAGAAGCGGAGTTGCTCGACCGAGGGGAAGCGCTGCTTGATCAGCTCGGCCAGCTTCACCTCATAGGTATTGGGCCCGCCCAGCACGATGCCGTCGTCGAGCGCGGCGTGAACGGCGGCGCGGATGGCGTCGTTCGAGTGGCCGTAGAGGCCGGCCGAATACTCGCCGAGGAAGTCGACATAGCGGTGGCCGTCGATATCCTCAAGGTAGGCGCCGGCGCCGCGCGCCATGGTCGCCGGGAAGGGGTCGAAATGCAGCACCGTGCGGGTGTTGCCGCCCGGCATGGCCTTCAGGGCCTGTTGCCAGGCCGCGTGGCTCTTCGGGTTGGCCGCGACATAGGTGGCCTCAACCTCCAGCACCGCGGCGTCGAGGGCGCGGTTGGTCTTGGCGGGCGTGTTGGACATGCGGTCGACTCCTGGCGTCTGGTAGGATGATGCTGTCGCGCGGCCAAGCCCTGTCGTGCTGGCCGAAGTTGCCAAATGAGATTATATTAAATGTGATCACGGCTTGCGCGGGCTGGCAAGTCCCGCGGACGGCGCAGGCCGCCCGCCCGATCGGTTGACCATCGCAGCGTCGGCTCCTAAGGCTGGGCTGGGTGCGCGGCCAGGGGACGTCAGGCGTCGGCCGCCAGGAGGTATCTTTGGATTCGCTGCCGGCGACTTCCACACCGCTCGCGGCCGCGCTGACCGGCGGCAAGCTCAAGCGTGTCACGCTGGACGAGAAGGCCTACCGCTGGCTGCGCGAGGCCCTGATGGCCGGCAGCCTGCAGCCGGGCCAGGTGCTCACCATCTCGGGCCTGGCCGAGCAGTTCGACGTCAGCCCCATGCCGGTGCGCGAGGCGCTGAATCGCCTGGTCTCCGAATACGCCCTGACCCTGCTGCCCAACCGCTCGCTGGTGGTGCCGGCCCTGACGCCGGATACCTTCCGTGAGATCACGGCCATCCGCTGCCGGCTGGAATCGCTGGCGGCCGCCGAGGCGACGGCGCGCATAGCGCGCTCGACGCTGGAGGAGATGACGGCGCTGAACCGGCAGCTCGAACGGGAGCGTTCGCTCGACGTCGTGGACTTCCTGACCGTCAACCGGCGCTTCCACTTCGCACTCTACGAGGCGGCGGCCATGCCGGTGCTGCTGTCACTGATCGAGATGCAATGGGCGCGCATCGGCCCGCTGCTGCGCCTGGTGGTGCGCCCCGACGGGCGCGGCCGCCCGATGAAGGCGCATCGCGCCCTGTTGAAGGCACTGAAGGCCGGCGATGCCGCAGCCGCTGCCGATGCGATCATCCAGGACCTGCAGCACGCGGCGGCCGACATCCTGCCGCGGCTCGAAGCGTGAAGGGAAAAGGCGACATGCGCGACCGTGACGAGGAAGCCCTGGCCGCCGTGCCGCTCGACGTCATGCCGATCGAACGCGACACGCTGCACCAGCAGGTCTACGAGCGGCTGCGCCAGGCCATCGTCTCGGGCGCCATCCTGCCGGGCACCGCGCTGTCGGTGCGCGGCCTGTCGCGCGCCCTGGGGACCAGCCCCATGCCGGTGCGCGAGGCGCTGCGCCGCCTGATCGCCGAGCGCGCGCTGGAGGTGTTGCCGAACCGCTCGGTCATCCTGCCGATGCCGAGCGCCGCGCGCTTCGCCGAGATCCGCCGCCTGCGCATCGCCATCGAGGGCATGATGGTCGAGGCCGCCGCCGGCAGCGTCACCGCCGCCGACTGCGACTGGCTGGAGGCGAGCGAGAGAGCGATGGAGGCGGCGGAGCAGGGGCCGCCGGCCGAGTATCTGGCTCTGCACTACGCCTTCCACTTCCGCATCTACCAGGCCGCGGACATGCCGACCGCGCTGGCCATCACCGAATCGCTCTGGCTGCAGACCGGCCCCATGCTGCATCACGTCATGGGGCGCCATCGCCTGGGCGTGGCGCGCGGCCAGCACAAGGCGATCATCGCCGCGCTGCGCCGCCATGACGGTGCCGCCGCGCGGGCGGCCCTCGCGGCCGACATCCAGGAACCCGGAGAAGAGATCCTGGGCATCCTGCGGCGGCTGGAAGAGGCCGCCTGAAGGACCTCGCGGTCTCCGTTGTGATCACACCTGGCGTCGCCTAGGATCGCGGCCATGACGCCGCCCGCCGACAGCCAGCGCTGCCTCATGCTGCGCGAAGCGCTGGATCCCGCCGAGCCGCCGCAGCCGCTGCGCGGCGACCACAAGGCCGACGTGGCGATCGTCGGCGGCGGCTACCTCGGCCTCTGGACCGCGCTGGAGCTGAAGCGGCAGGAGCCGGGGCTCGCCATCGCCGTGGTCGAGGCCGACCTGTGTGGCGGCGGCGCCAGCGGCCGCAACTCGGGCATGGCGCTGCCCTACTGGACCAAGTTCGAGGCGCTGGAGGCGCGCTGTGGCCGGGACGAGGCGCTGCGCCTCTGCGACGCCACGGTCGCCGCGCTGGACGAAATCGAGGCCTTCGCCCGCGAGCATGCGCTGGACATCGAGTTCCGCCGCGCCGGCTGGCTGTGGGGTGCGACCGCGCCGGGTCAGGAGGGGCGCTGGAGCGGTGTCATCGAGGCGCTGGGCCGCGCCGGCCGCGCGCCCTTTCGCGCGCTGGACCGCGCCGGGGTGGAGACACTGCTGGACGCGCCGGGCTACCGCTGCGGCGCCTTCGATCCGGTACCGGCCACGATTCACCCGGGCAAGCTGGCACGGGGCCTCAGGCGTGTGGCGCTGAAGCAGGGCATCCAGGTCTTCGAGCACTCGGCCATGCGGCGACTGGAGCGCGGCCGGCCGTTGCGCATCGTCACGGCGGGCGGCAGCGTCACCGCCGACCGCGTGGTGCTGGCGATCAATGCCTGGTCGCTGGCGGTGCCGGAGCTGCGGCCGGGGATCCTGGTGATCACCAGCGACGACGGCATCACGGCCCCGGTGCCGGATTTCCTGGCAAGGCACCGCTGGAGCGCGGGGCCGATCGTCACCAACTCCAGCATCTTCGTCTCCGGCTTCCGCACCACCCGCGACGGCCGCATCGTCGGCGGCGTCACCGGCGGCAAGATCGGCTTCGGCAACCTCGGCGGCCAGCGCTTCGAGGGGCGCACGCCGCGCGAGCGCGACATCGCCGCGGCGCTGACCGAGACCTTCGGGCCGGGCCACGGGCTGGCGCTGGCGACGAGCTGGCGCGGGCCGATCGACCGTACCCGCACCGGCCTGCCGCTCTATGGGCGTCTGCCGGGCGCGGCGGAGCTCTTCTACGGCTACGGCTTCTCGGGCAACGGCATCGTCGGTTGCCGGCTCGGCGGGCGCATCCTCGCTTCGCTGGCGCTCGGCCGGCAGGACGAATGGAGCGGCTGCGCCCTGGTCACCCCGCCGGAGCGCTGGATGCCGCCCGAGCCGATCCGCTGGATCGGCGCGCACCTGGTGCGCGGCGCGGTTCGGCAGAAGGACCGCTACGACAACAGCGGCCGGCGGCAGGGCCGCATCGGCCGCACTCTGGCAGGTCTCGCGCCGGGCGGCGTGGTGACGACGCGCAGCGACTGAGCGGGGGAGGCGGCGATGAGCGGCGTGAAGCACTTCAAGCGCAGCGAGATGCAGCTCCAGGTCGCCCGCGTCGGCGACCAGCGGACCGCCATCGCGCGCCTCATCAACGCCAGTTTCTCAACCAGCCTCGGCGCCGGGGTCGAGCGGCTGGAGAAGACGCGGCTGGAGTGGACCGTCACCTACGACGAGGTGCTCTTCATCCGCGAGGGGCGCCTGACCGTGCACAGCGGCGGGCAGCGCTACGACTGCGTCGCCGGTGACATCGTCTGGCTGCCGAACGGCACCACCCTGGTCTATGACGCGCCCGAAGCCTGCGAATACTTCTACGCGCTCTGGCCGGTCGACTGGGCGAAGCGCCAGGGCACCGTCGAGCCCTAGCCGGGCGGCGGCAGGAAGGGCGCCGGGTCGAGGAAGCGGCGCAGCAGGTTACCGGTGATGCGCGCCACGTTGTTGTCGAAGCCCTTGCAGGGCAGGGCGGCCGACCAGGAGATCGAGCTGGCGGCGAAGACCGCGCCGCCGGCCGGCGTCTCGAAGAAGACCATGTCGGCGCGTACCAGCGGGTTGTCGCCGCCGCCCAGCAGCCAGTTGGTCGCCGGCATGTCCTCCTTCACCACCACCATGTTGTCGGTGAAGCCGGTGGCCTCGGCGACGATCAGCGCGTGCGGCGGCGAGCCCAGCAGGCGGTCGTAGCGGTCGAGCTCGTAGCCGCCAGCCCCGCCGAGGAAGAGGCCGAAGTCGCCGATGACCTCGTCCGGGCCGATACCCTCGAAGAGGAAGGCGGCGCGCGGATCGAAGGACTCCGGGCGGCGGCGGAAAGGCCGGCCGATGTCCATGCCCGAGGCGGCGAAGCCGGTACCGAGGAGCTGGTTCGGCGTGCGGTCGCCGCGCCGCCACATGCCACCGTATTCGCCGTTCCAGGCCATGTAGTACTCGCCGGGCTCCGCCTCCCAGGGGCGCGATCCGTCCTCGGCGCGGCGCAGCTCGATCACCGGCAGGGTGGGGTGCCAGGCGACGCGCCAGAAGAAGCCGTTGCCGCCGAGGTAGGCGAGGCGCCCGCCGTGATCCACGAAGCCCTGCACCGCATCCCACATGGCGGTGGAGACATACTCCGGATGATTGCCGGTCAGCAGCACGCGATAGCCCTCCAGCGCCGCGGCCCCCTCGCGCTCCAGGTCCTCGTCGGTCACCACGTCGACCGCCTGCCCGATGTGGTCCAGCCAGCCGAGCAGGAAGCCGTCGTCGTTGAAGGCCGAAAGCGTGGTGTTGGGCCGCATGTTGACGATGGGCCGGAGGCGCGTGGAGAGCGCATTGCCGCTGCCGTCGGCATGCGAGGAATAGAGCGAATCGCCGTAGCTCGGCCGCTCGTTGAGGAAGAGGTCGCTCGGCACCAGTTCAGGCAGCACGCCGAGATAGAGTTCGTAGAGCCGGGAGCGGTTCATCACCCGGTAGTTGCCGTAGGCCATGTAGGTCGCGGTCGAGGCGAGAAACACGGCGTCCGAGGTGCGACGTCCCTGCGGCGGGCGGACGTGGAAGACGACGTGCTCGGCCTCGCCGCCGTTCTCCAGCCGGGCGGCATAGAGGCCGCTCGGCAGCCCATCCGGCACGGTGAAGGTGAAGTCGGTGGTCCAGCCCGCATCGGCCAGGTCGTCGTCGTGGAAGTGGATGGCGGCATAGTGCGCCGGCTGCGCCCGCCAGTCGTGCCATTGACCGGTCCAGGCGGCGCCCTTCACCGCGCGCAGCGGCAGGTTCAGCGTGTGGCCGTGCAGGCCGTGCGGGCCGGCATCGCTGATGCGCTCGCCGGCGATGTCGAGGCTGAAGTCCCAGGCGCCGACCAGGGCTGGATCGTCGACCGCGACCGGACCGGGCGGCAGGGCGCGCGCGGCCAGGCGTGGCGCCTCCAGCTTGCCGTTGTAGTGGCCGGTCATGGCGGCCCTTGTGCTGCCGTCGCCCCGGCGCCGCGCCGCGAAGGTCAGGTCGCCGTCGCCGGCGGTGGCGAGGTCCCGTGGCGCCGTCGCGGCGTGGTCGGCATGGCTGTCCCGCAGCGGATAGCGCCGACGCGGCCGCTGCCATAGGCGGACGGCACCGCTGGCCACGTCGTAGCTGGCGCCGACCGTAATCCATTCGCGCGCCAGCAGCGGAACGCCGGTCGTGGTTCGCCAGGCGCCGGCGGCCGTGCCGAGCGCCAGGGCCAGGGCGCCGGCCTCGTCCAGCTCAAGCGCGAAGCCGCTGCTCGCGTCCGGCGACAGGGTCGAGACCAGGGTCTGACGGCCGCGGTCCGGCGTTGTCGGCCAGAGCGCGAGCGCGACGGTGAAGCTGCCGAGGCCCTCCAGCGGCGCCCCGCGCGGGATCACGGCGCAGGAGCCGTTGGGAATCGGCTGCAGGCGGCCCTGGTGCTCGCCGTCGAAGGCTGCGGGAACCCGCCGCTCCTGCAGGCCCGGCCCCTCGCGGTGGCCGTCGACGTTGAACAGGCGCACCAGGCTGGCGCGGTAGGTGGCGGGCCCGCTCTCCACAGAGACCTTGAAGGCGATGGTCTCGCCCGGACGGACGGAGATGCGGTCCGTGTAGCCGGCGATGGTCTTCATGGCCCGACCCGCGCCATCAGGTCGGGGTCTTCGAACGACAGCGGCCGGCCGACGTGGCGGCGCCAGCGCAGCTGGAAGACCGCCCACTCGGCGGCGCGCCAGTCGGTGAAGACCAGGCGCGGATGCAGGGTCAACGGTACGCCCTTCACGCCGCTGAACTGCACCACGGTCCATTCGCGCTCGTGCTTCGTGCGCAGCAGGGCGTACTTGCCCGGGACGTCCTCGCCCCGGAAGCGTCGCAGCAGCGCCTGCAGGTTGGGCGAGTGGTGCGCCAGGGGATCGGCCTTGAACTCGCGCGCCAGGGCTTCGTCTGGATCGGACAGGTCCATGTGGCCGGCGGCTCCCGGGCGGTGGCGAGGGTGACGCATGCTGGCAGGGAGCGGGGGCGGGAGTCACGGGTTCCCGACGTCAGCTCTGCCACGCCCCGGCTTGACTTCCAACGGCGCTGCTCCGCATGATTCCAGACATGAAATCGTCGTTTCAGATTAGAAGCAGCGATCGCACCCTCCTCGCTGAGCCGTCGCGCGCCGTCGTGAACGTGCTGGTCATGCTCGAGTCCTTCGACGAGCGGCATCGCGAGCAGAGCCTGTCGGACATCAGCCGGCGCCTGGGCATTCCCAAGGCCACGGCGCTGCGCCACCTGCTGGCGCTGCAGCGCGCCGGCTATGTCACGGTCGACGCCAAGCGGCAGCGCTATGCCCTGGGCCCGCAGGTCCTGGTGCTCTCGCGCCGCTACCTGGAACAGTTCGACATCCTGGCGCAGGTGCGCCCGGTGCTGGCCGACCTGGCCAAGGCGACCGGCGAGACGGCGCACTTCGGCCTGCTGGAGGGGCGCGAGGTGGTCTACCTGGAGATCGCGGAGAGCCCGCAGCGCGTGCGCATCTACGTGCAGCGCGGCGACCGCCTGCCGGCGCATGTCGTCGCCGCGGGCAAGGCAATCCTGGCTCACGCCCCGGCCGAGGTGCGGCAGGCCTTCAGTGCCGCAGGCCTGCCGGGTCTCACACCCAACAGCATCACCTCGCACCGCTCCTTCCAGGCTGAACTCGCCCTGGTGCGCCAGCGCGGCTATGCCACGAACCTGGGCGAATGGATCGACGAGGTGGTCGGCATCTCGGCCCCGGTCTTCGCCCGCGAGCAGGGCGTGGTCGGTGCCATCGGCGTCGCCGGCGTCGGCATGCGCCTGCGCGGCCCACGACTGGAGGAGCTTGGTGCGCAGGTGGTGCGCCACGCGCAGCATCTGACACAGACACTGGGGGGCGAGATGCCGGCCGCCAGCGATTGATTTTCCTTCGAGCAGACGGAGCGACCCGATGGCAGACCTGATCGACCTTTCGATTCCGGTGCGTAACGGCGACGGCCGTCTTGGCCTGCAGGTCAAGTTCGAGACGCCCTATACCTTCGAGAACTGCGGCTGGCAGGGCTCCACCTTCTCGATGTTCGCGCACTACGCGACGCACGTGGACGCGCCGGTGCACTTCATCGAGCACGGCAAGTGCACGCACGACACGCCGCTGTCACATCTGATCGGCCCGGCGGCGTTGATCGAGCTGGACGACCACGCCGACAACGCGGCGATCGAAGGCGATACCCTGGAGGACCGGGGACGCCACGTGCAGAAGGGCGACATCGTCATCCTGCGCACCAACTGGACCGACAAGCACTGGGGGACGGACCGCTTCTGGAAGCAGGGGCCCTTCCTGACGGTCGCCGGCGCCGAGTGGCTGGTGGCGCGCGGCGCCAGGGCCGTGGTCTACGACTTCTCGGAGGAGGAGGCGGTGCGCAATCCCGGCTTCCGCGGCGAGGAGTGCCCGGTGCACCACACGATCCTGGGCGAGAACATCTACAACATCGAGTACGTGCACGGCCTGTCGAAGATCAGGCGCCCGCGCCTGGCGATCGCCGCCATGCCGCTGCACCTCGTCGGCCTCGATGGCGCGCCGGCCCGCGTCGTCGCCTTCGAGGGCCTGGACCTGCCGCGCGATTTTGCCGTGCGCTAGAGAAGCACAATCTCGAACCAGGGGTGGCCGAGCCGCGGCCGACGTCGAGGTCGGGTGCTTGGTCCCAGGATCAAGGCGGCGCAGCTGTTCGCTATAGCCTGCGGTGCGCGAGGCGTGCTTTGCCGGATCGAACGTGAGCCCCAGCGTCAGGGGAGGCCTTGGCGCGCTCTTCCCGCCAAGCGGCTGGCACCGCATAGGAGGCAGCCTGCGTGCCGGGCGGCTTCTCCACCTTCCACCGTCACCAGTGCCGCGGGTAGAGGCGTTGCCGGCGCCAGCGGTCGCTCTGTGTCCCGATCAGCTCGGGCAAACGCGCCGGATTTTCCCGCCTCGAGGCTATCGCCCTGGTAGCTATGATGGCCGACGCAATCGTCGCCGTGAGCGGGGAGGCGCTGGACCGCTCGGAACAGAAAGTTTAGTTTAGTTCAGTAACGAGAATGCCCCGGGGAGGAGCGCCATGAAGAAGCTGATCAACGGCGTGGAGTCCGTGCTGACCGAAAGCCTGAAGGGCTTCGGCGAGGCGCACGCCGGCCTGGTCAAGGTGCAGTTCGAGCCGACCTTCGTGATGCGCGCCGACGCCCCGCGCCGCGGCAAGGTGGGGCTGATATCGGGCGGCGGAGCGGGCCACGAGCCGCTGCATGCCGGCTTCGTCGGCCACGGCATGCTGGACGCCGCCTGTCCCGGCCAGGTCTTCACCTCGCCGACGCCGGACCAGATGCTGGCGGCGGCCCAGGCGGTGGACGGCGGCGCGGGCGTGCTCTTCATCGTCAAGAACTACGCCGGCGACGTGATGAACTTCGAGATGGGCGCCGACATGCTGGGGCAAGGGCATGCCACGGTCCTGGTGAACGACGACGTGGCGGTGGAGGACTCGACCTATACCCAGGGTCGGCGCGGCGTCGCCGGCACGGTGCTGGTCGAGAAGATCGTCGGCGCCGCGGCCGAGGCCGGAGCCGATCTCGCGACCTGCAAGGCGCTGGGCGAGCGCGTGGTCGCGGCCACCGGCTCGATGGGCGTGGCGCTGACCTCCTGCACCGTGCCGGCGGCCGGCAAGCCGACCTTCACGCTGGCCGAGGACGAGATGGAGATGGGCGTCGGCATCCATGGCGAGCCGGGGCGCCGCCGCGTCAAGCTGGCCAGCGCCGATGCCATCGCCGAGGAGATGCTGGGCGCCATCCTGGGCCATCTGAAGCCCAAGGCGGGGCAGGAGGTGCTGCTGCTGGTCAACGGCTTCGGCGGCTCGCCGCTGATGGAGCTCTACCTGCTGCACCATGCCGCGGCGAAGATCCTGGGCGGCAAGGGCCTGAAGATCGCGCGCAGCCTGGTCGGCAACTGGACCACCTCGCTGGAGATGGCCGGCGCCTCGCTGACGCTGCTGCTGCTGGACGAGGAGCTGACGCGGCTGTGGGACGCGCCGGTTGAGACCGCGGCGCTGCGCTGGGGACGCTAGGCCCTAGCGCCTCTGCACGATCTGCACGACGCGGGCGGCGAAGGCGCGGATCAGCTCCTCCACCTCGCGCTGCAGCTCGGGGTCCTCGAAGGTCGGGACGGGGATGTGCAGCACGTGCGGCGTGCCGGCGCGCGGGTGCGGCTTCACCGCCTGGCGGCGGTTGGGGTGCGCCTGCACGTAGGCCTCGAGGAAAGCGCGCCGCTCCTCGGCCGAGAAGTGGCAGAGCTCCAGGATCGCGGTGACGTGGCGCGCCGGGATCGGCACGGAATAGGCCGGGTTGGTGATCTGCGAGACGAAGGACTTGTGCTTGCCCAGCGCCTCGGCGATGCGCTGGCGCGTGCCCGAGGGCCGGCGGTCGAGGGAGGCCTGCAGGATGCGCTTGTAGGCGGCGACCAGCTGCTCCTTGCCCTGCAGCTCGCCCGCTTCAGCCATGGGGACGCCAGGCGGCCACGGCGGCCTTGACGGCGGCAAGACGCCCGGGCGCGACCGAGAGCACGTGCAGCCCCCGCTCCAGCAGCAGCGGCACCAGCGCCGGGTCGCTCGCCATGTCGCCGCAAAGGCTGACCTCGACGCCGCGCGCCCGACCGGCCGCGACGGTGCGGGCGATCAGCTCCAGCACCGCCGGGTTGGCGGGGTCGTAGAGGTCGGCGACGGAGTCGTTGTCGCGTCCGGACGCGGTCACGTACTGCACCAGGTCGTTGCTGCCGATGGAGTAGAAATCGGCCGGAAAGTCCCCGGCCGTCAAGGCCGCGGCCGGCACCTCGACCATCATGCCGAGCGGCGGCAGGGCGGCGGCCTTGCCGGCGGCGCGGCAGTCGGCGACCGCCTGCTCGAAAAGCGCCCGCGCCGTGGCGAGCTCCTGCGGGCGGGTCACCATCGGCACCATGACCTTGAGATTGCCGAGCGGCGCGGCGCGGGCGAGGGCGCGAAGCTGCACGGCGAAGACCTCGGGCCGCGCCAGGCTGAGGCGCAGGCCGCGCAGGCCGAGGAAGGGATTGCTCTCGCCGTCCGGCGTCAGGCCGGGGATCGGCTTGTCACCGCCGGCATCCAGCGTGCGGATGGTGACCGGCCGGCCGGCGGCCCAGGCGAGAATGCGGCGATAGACCTGGAACTGTGCCTCTTCGTCCGGCAGCGGACGGTCGGCGCGGAACAGGAACTCGCTGCGCGACAGCCCGATACCGTCGCAATGCGTGACGTCGAGGCGGTCGAGCAGCGCGGGATCGTCCACATTGATCAGTGCCTGCACGCGCTGGCCCGCGGCGGTGACCGCCGGGCGGGGCAGGAACTCGGCCTCCAGGCGGTGCCGAGCCTCGGCCTGTTCCAGGCGCTGGCGCGCAGCCTTGCGGCTGGCGCTGGCGGGACGCAGCAGCAGCAGGCCCTGCTCGGCGTCGAGTACGGCTGGTGCGCCGGCCTCCAGCCGGGCGAAGGCCTCGCCCAGGCCGATCAGCAGCGGCACGCCGCGCGCCCTTGCCAGCATGGCGACGTGGCTGGCGGCGGAGCCCGCCTTCAGCGCGACGCCGCCATAGCGGCGCCAATCGGTCTCCAGGAAGCGGGAAGGCGTCAGATCCTCGGCCGCCAGGATGGCGCCCTCCGCCAGCACTTCGGCACGGCCGCCGCCGGAGAGGGCGGCGACCACGCGGTCGCGCAGGTCGGTGAGGTCCGCGGCGCGGGCGCGGAAGTACTCGTCCTCGCCGGCGGCGTAGTCGGCGATTTCCAGGTCAAGCTTGGCCTGCCAGGCGGCATCGGCGGCCGTGCCGCCGGCGATGGCGGCGAAGACCGGCGCCAGCAGGTCCTCGTCCTCGATCAGCGCGAGCTGGAAGGAGAGGATCTCGCCCGCCATCTCGTCGCCGGTCTCGATGACCGTGGCCAGTTCCTCGGCGGCCTGGGCCAGCGCGGCGCGCAGCGCGCTCTCCTCCTCGCCGGGCGAACCGGCCCGCCGGCGGATGCCGGCGGCGAGCCCGAGCAGCGCGATCGGCCCGAGCGCCAGGCCGCGCGAGGCGACGGTGCCGCGCAGGGCGATCTCGGGTCCGCGGTCAGGCATCGGCCGTCATTCGTCGAAGTTGCGCTCGGTGAAGGCGACCAGCGCCGCCACCGCGGCCGCGGCATCGGCGCCGCTGGCTTCCAGGCAGAGCGTGTCGCCGCCGCGCAGCTTCATCTTCATCACCGCGTTGGGCGACTTGGCGTTGACCCAGTCGGCCTGGGCCTCGGGACGCACGCGCAGCTCGGCGGCGAAGGACTTGGCCAGCTTGGTCAGCTTCACCGCCGGGCGGGCGTGCAGGCCGGTGGGGTTGGTCACCAGCACCCTGGCGGCGACCGTGGGGCCTGTTGCCTCGGCGGGTGTGGGCTGGGTGCCGTCGGGCGTCATGGCGAGAGCTCCTCGGCGGTGGCGCGCACGGCCTCCAGCGAGCCGCCGCCGGCGGCCTCGGTCGCCGCCATGACCGCGCCCTCGACGATGGGCGCGTTGCAGATGACGACACTGGCCTGGCGCTCCGCCGGCAGCAGCTCCACCGCCATCTCGCTGTTGGTCTCGGCGCCGCCGAGATCGACCAGCACGGCGACGCCGGCCGGCGACCAGACCTGCTCGATGGCGGCCAGGATCTTGGCTACGTCGGTGCCGAGCCCGCCCTCGGGATTGCCGCCGGCGAAGGCCACGCGCACCTCGTCGCCGACCATCTGGCGGACCATGTCGGCCGTGCCCTCCGCCACCAGCGGCGAGTGCGAGACGATGACGATGGCAACGTGGTCGGTCATGGGCTGTCCGTGAAGGTGTCGCAGAGCGTGGCGATGAGCAGCGCGCTGGAGCAGGCGCCGGGGTCCATATGGCCGACCGAGCGGGGGCCGAGGAAGGAGGCGCGACCCTTGGTCGCCTGCAGCGGCTTGGTCGCCTCGGCCGCGGCCAGGGCGGCGGCCTTGACCCGCGCCGCGAGAGCCGGTGCCGCCTCGTCGGCGGCGATGCCCGCCCGCAGGGCGGCCTCGGCCGGGGCCAATACGTCCAGCAGGGTCTTCTCGCCGGTGGTCGACTTGCCGCGTGCCATGACGGCGGCGATGCCGGCCTGCAGCATGTCGGCCAGAGCGGCGGCAGTCAGCGGGCCCGCCGGCGCAGCCTTGCCGAGTGCCATGAGCAGCGAGCCGTAGAGCGGGCCGGAGGCGCCGCCGACCTTCATCACCAGCGTCATGCCGGCCTTCTGCAGCGCCTGGCCCGGCGCCAGGGCGGCGAGCTCCGCCTTCTGCTCCAGGATCGCCTCGAAGCCGCGCTTCATGTTGTGGCCGTGGTCGCCGTCGCCGATCGCCTGGTCCAGCGTCGTCAGGTGCTCGGCCTGGTCGCGGATGGCGCCGGCGGCGGCCTCGATCAGGGCGGCGATGCGCTCAGGCTGCATGCTGGCCCTCCCGTTCCATCAGCCGGCCGGCCGTGTCGAAGAACAGCAGCGCGCCGGGATCGAAGGCGATCGGCAGCAGATCGCCCTCGGCCACCGGCCGCGCCTGGTCCTGCAGCGCCTGCAAGGTCACGCCTTCGAGGTCGAGGCGCACGACGCTCTCGGCGCCCAGGTGCTCGACCTGCAGCACGCGGGCGGCGCGGCCGCCGCCCTCGCCGAGGCGCAGGTCTTCCGGCCTGAGGCCGACCATGCCGGTTCCACCCGGCGCATTCGCGAGGCCCAGGGCGCCGGGCGAAACCAGGTTGATGGCGGGCGAGCCGAGGCGCTGGGCGACGTAGGTTGAGTTCGGTCGGCGGTAGATGGCGCGAGGGCTGTCGAGCTGCGCCAGGCGGCCGTCGCGCAGCACGCCGACGCGATCGGCCAGGGTCATGGCCTCGATCTGGTCGTGGGTGACGTAGAGGATGGTGGCGCCGAGCTCGAGCTGGATGCGCTTCAGCTCGATGCGCAGGTCCTCGCGCAGCTTGGCGTCGAGCGAGGAGAGCGGCTCGTCCATCAGGTAGACCTGCGGGCGGCGCACCAGGGCGCGGCCGATGGCGACGCGCTGCATTTCACCGCCGGAAAGCTGCGTCGCCCGGTTCTTCAGCTTGTGGTCGATGCGCAGCAGGCGGGCAATCTCCTCGGTGCGCGCCTTGACCTCCGCGGCCGGCGTCCGGCGGCGCGGCGCCTTCAGCGGAAAGGCCAGGTTCTCGGCCACCGTCAGGTGCGGATAGAGCGAGAACTGCTGGAAGACGAAGGAGACGTCGCGCTCCGCCGGGGCGAGGCGCGTCACGTCCTCGCCGCCGATGAAGACGCGCCCGACCTCGGGCCGCTCCAGGCCGGCGATGGTGCGCAGGGTGGTGGTCTTGCCGACGCCGGTGGGACCCAGCAGCACGACGAACTCGCCGTCCTTGACGGTGAAGCTCAGCTCCTCCACCGCGGTGACCTGCTTGAAGCGCTTGGTGACGCCCTCCAGGCGGACCTCAGCCATGGGCGGCCTCCTCGACCAGGGCGTCCTGGCTGGGCAGCGCGAGCTCGCTCTCGCCGTCGAAGACCACGATCCGCTCGGTGACGAAGCCGAAGGGCACCCGGGCGCCGATCTTCAGGCTCTGGCTGTTCGGCGCGCGCACCCGCAGACGGCCGGCCGGCGTATCCAGCGTGACGATCTGCCGGGCGCCCATGTACTCGGCGCCGAAGACCTCGCCCCGCAGCGGGCCCTCGCCGATCACCACATGTTCGGGCCGCACGCCCAGGACCACCTTGTCGTGCGAGACGCCGGCGGCGTGCGGTGGCACCGGGATGGCGACGCCGGCCAGGTCGATACTGGTCGCACCGGGCGCGACGGGACCCCGGGCGGGCAGCAGGTTCATCGCCGGACTGCCGATGAAGGCGGCGACGAAGAGGCTGGAGGGCCGGGCGTACACTTCGGCCGGCGGGCCGACCTGCAGCACACGACCCTTGTTCATGATGGCGATGCGGTCGGCCATCGCCATGGCCTCGATCTGGTCGTGCGTTACATAGACCGTGGTGGCGCCGATGCGGTCGTGCAGCTGGCGCAACTCGGCGCACATCAACTCGCGGAACTCGGCATCCAGCGTGCCCAGCGGCTCGTCCATCAGGAAGGCGGCTGGCCGGCGGATGATGGCGCGGCCCAGCGCGACCCGCTGGCGGTCGCCGCCGGCGAGGCCGCCGACCGGCTGGTTCAGGATGTGCTCGATGCGCAAGAGGCGCGCCACCTCGGCCACGCGCTTCCTGATCTCCGACTGGCGCGTGCCCTGCATGCGCAGCGGGAAGGTCAGGTTCTGCCGCACGTTCATGTGCGGATAGAGCGCGAAGAGCTGGAAGACGAAGGCGATGTCGCGCGCCGCGGCGCGCTTGAAGGTCACGTCCTCCTCGCCCAGCAGGATCTGGCCCGAGGTCGGCAGCTCCAGCCCGGCGATCATGCGCAAGGTGGTGGTCTTGCCGCAGCCCGAGGGGCCGAGCAGCACGAAGAACTCGCCGTCCTCGACGGTGAGCGAGGAGTTCTCCACCGCGACGAAATCGCCGAAGCGCTTGTGCAGCTGGTCCAGGACGATCTGCGCCATGGCCGCTACTCCGGGAACTTGCTGACGACGATGAACCCGACCGTGCCGGCCAGGATCACGCCGAAGGAGTTGCTGTAGAGCCACAGCGAGAAGGGCTGCATCATCATCAGCACGCCGGCGGCGATCGCGGCGGTGGCCGCGTTCTCCCAGGGGCCGCGGCGGAAGACGCGGCGCAGCAGCGAGCGGCGGGGGGTCACGGCCGGGGCGCTCATTTGCGCACCGCGCCGAAGGTGATGCCGCGCAGCAGGTGCCGGCGCAGCAGCACGGTGAAGACCAGCACCGGCAGCAGGAAAAGCGTGGTGCCGGCGGCCACCGCCGGCCAGTCGAGGCCGCCCTCGCCGATGATCAGCGGGATGAAGGGCGGCGCGGTCTGCGCCTCGCCCGAGGTCAGCAGCAGGGCGAAGGCGTACTCGTTCCAGGCGAAGATCAGGCAGAAGATGGCGGTCGCGGCGATGCCGGTCACCGCCTGCGGCAGCACGACCTTGCGGAAGGCCTGAAGCCGCGTGTAGCCGTCGACCATCGCCGCCTCCTCGTACTCGCGCGGGATCTCGTCGATGAAGCCCTTGAGCAGCCAGACCGCGAACGAGACGTTGACCGCGGTGTAGAGCAGGATCATGCCGAGGATCGTGTCGCTCAATCCCAGGTCGCGATACATGAGGTAGATCGGGATGGCCACCGCGATGGGCGGCATCATTCGTGTCGAGAGGATGAAGAAGAGCAGGTCGTCCTTCAGCGGCACCTTGAAGCGCGAGAAGGCATAGGCCGCCAGCGTGCCGAGAAAAACCGCCAGGAAGGTCGAGCCGAAGCCGATCACCAGCGAGTTGACGTAGCGGTCGCCGTAGCGCGAAGGGCCGGCGATGACCATGTTGCGGCTGCGCACCAGCTCGTCGTACCAGGTCTCCGGTGGCGGCAGGCTGGCCATGTACTCCGGCGTCTGGCGGGTGCGCGTGGTGAAGAGGTTGACGTAGCCCTCGAGCGTCGGCTGGAACACCACCTTGGGCGGGTAGGCGATGGCGTCGGGCGGGCTCTTGAAGCCGGTCAGCACGATCCAGACGATGGGGATCAGCGAGACCAGGGCATAGAGGATGACGAAGAAGCCGGAGGTCCAGCGCGCCAGCGGCGTCGGCTCGACGATGGAGCGCGCGGTGGTCAGCAGCTCCTGCGAGGGGCGGCGGCCCTTGCCCCAGGCGGCGGGCGCCGGCGCCGCCGCGGGCGCGGTGGTCTCCACGGGCGCGCTCATCGCTGCTTCACCTTGTTGAGAAACTTCACGTAGATGTTGGCGGCGCCGAACACCACGACGAAGAGGATGATGGCGAAGGCCGAGGAGTAGCCGGTCTTCCACTTCTCGAAGGCCTCGCGCTTAAGCGTGATCGAGGCGACCTCGGTGGTGGAGCCGGGCCCGCCGGAGGTCAGCGAGACCACCATGTCGAACATCTTGAAGTTCTCGATGGCGCGGAACAGCACCGCCAGCATCAGGAAGGGCAGCACCATCGGCAGGGTGATGTGCCAGAACTGTCGCAGCCGGCTGGCGCGGTCGACCTCGGCCGCCTCGTAGAGGTACTGCGGCACGGCGCGCAGCCCCGCCAGGCAGATCAGCATCACATAGGGCGTCCACATCCAGACGTCGACGATGACGATGGCCCAGGGCGCCAGCTTCACGTCGCCGATCATGGTGAAGTCGCCGGCGTCGACGAAGAAGTTGACGATGTAGTTGAAGATGCCGGACTGCGGCTGGAAGAGGTAGGTCCAGAAGATGCCGACCACCGCCGGCGACAGCATCATCGGCAGCAGGATCAGCGTCGTCCAGGTGGCATGGCCGGTGAACTTGCGGTTGATCAGCAGCGCCAGCGCGAAGCCGATCACCACCTCGAGCCCGATCGACCAGCAGACGAAGGAGGCCGTGGTCTGCAACCGGTCCCAGATGTCGGGGTCGCCGAGGATGCGCTCGTAGTTGCGCGTGCCGACCTCCTTGATCTCCCGCCCCGGCTGGTTGGCGCGGTAGTCGGTGAAGGAGAGGTCGATGGTCCAGATCAGCGGGAAGATGTTGATGGCGAGCAGCAGCAGGATGGTGGGCGTGATGAAGAGCCAGGCGATGGTGCGCGGGCTGAACCCCGCTCCACCCATCCCGGGCCTCGCCCCCTTCCTGTAGGTCAGTCCGCTCATCGCTCGTTTCGGGTCCATCGCTTGGGATAGTAGGCCCCGGAATGGCCGGCCGGGGAATGCCCGGCCGGCCAGCCGCAGGGAGACAGGGAAGAGACCTAAAGCTTACCGTCGTCCTCGAAGACCTGCGTCCAGTCCTTGATCAGCAGGTCGAGGGCCTCCTTGGCCGTGCCCTTGTCCGCGACCACGTAGTCGTGGATGCGGGCCTGCATGGCCTGCAGCAGCTCGGCGTAGGTCGGCTCCTGCCAGAAGTCCTTGACGTTGCTCATCGCGCGCAGGAAGTCGGCGGCGAAGGGCGCGGAGGACGCGAAGCCGGGGTCCTCCAGCACGGCCTTGTGGCAGGAATAGCCGCCCAGCGCCCACCACTTCTTCTGCACGTCGGGCTTGGCGAACCACTTGATGTACTCGAGCGCCAGGTCCTTCTTGTCCGAGTAGGACACGACCGAGATGCCCTGGCCGCCCAGCGCCGAGGCCTCGACCGACATCTTCGGATTGACGAAGAAGCCGGACTTGTCGCCGCCGACGTTCTCGTCCTTCAGGATGCCGGGGAAGAAGGCGAACCAGTTCATCTGGATCGCCACCTGGCCGGAGCGGTAGGCGTCGAGGTTCTCGACCATGTAGGCGTTCGAGTGGCCCGGCGGGGTGCAGCACTTGTAGAGGTCCTTGTAGACCTCGAGCGCCTGCACGGCGTTCGGCGAGTTGACGAAGCCCTCCATGTGATAGGGGTTCGCCGGGTCCTCGTACTGGAAGCCGTTGGCATAGAGCGCGCCGGTCACGCCCATGGTGATGCCTTCCGAGCCGCGCTCGGTGTACATCGCGATGCCGTAGACCGTCTTGCCGTCGATCTGGCGGCCCTGGAAGAAGGTGCCGATGTCCTTCAGCTCGGCCCAGGTGGTCGGCGGCTCGAGTTCGCGGCCGTAGGTCTTCTTGAACTCCTCGCGCAGCTCGGGACGGGCGAACCAGTCCTTGCGGTAGACCCAGCCCAGCGCGTCGCCCATGGCGGGCAGCGCCCAGTAGTTCTCGCTGCCCTTCGGCCAGGTCGAATAGGCGTAGACCGTGGCCGGCAGGAAGTCGTCCATCGAGATGTTGTTGGCGGCGAAGAAGTCGTTCAGCTTGACGTAGTGCCCGTAGGTGGCGGAGCCGCCGATCCACTGGCTGTCGCCGATCAGCAGGTCGCAGAGCTTACCGCCGGAATTGAGCTCGTTCAGGAAGCGGTCGGCGAAGCTGGTCCAGGGCACGAACTCGAACTTCATCTGGATGCCGCTCTCGGCGGTGAAGTCCTTGGAAAGCTCGGCCAGGGCGTTGGCCGGGTCCCAGGCCGCCCAGCAGAGCGTCAGGGACTTGTCTTCCGCCGAGGCCGTGCCCGCCATCGCCGTGACGGCGAGGGCGGCCGCGGCCGCGGCCTTCAGGAATCTACGCATCGGTTTCCTCCCTTCGAGGTGTCTACGGCTCGCTTGCGGCGGAGCAGGTTCTCCGCTTCTCGTGCGTTTCGTTTAGTGAATAAACTCTACTAAACTCGTGTCAAGCCACGAAACGTTTCCGTCCCCAGGATTCGTTGCTGCATGTGCGAAAGCCTGCATGTTGCAGCGCAAAACCGTTGCGATGCCGAGAGCTCCTGGTGTTCCAGGCTTTTCATCAAGCCAGTGAACCGGCAGGATAAACTAAACTCAATCGCCGGCACCCGCGCGCAAGACGGGGGGCCGGCAACCGCGTCAGGGAGCGCCGCCATGACCCACATCGTCTTCCAGAACGTCCGCGTGCTCGACGCCACCGGCGCCGCGCCCTTCGCCGGCGCGGTGCGCGTCGTGGGCAACCGCATCAAGGAGATCGCCCGGGACGGCAAGGCGTTGAGCGCGCCGGCCGAGGCCGAGGTGATCGACGGTGGCGGCGCCACGCTGATGCCCGGCCTGATCGAGGCGCATGCCCACATCTCCTTCTGCAACGTCGCGGCGCTGGAGGCACTGGGCGACCTGCCGCCGGAGGAGCACACGCTGGCCTCGATGAAGCATGCGCGGCAGATGCTCGACCAGGGCTTCACCGCCCTGTTCAGCGCCGCGGCGGCCAAGCCGCGACTCGACGTGGTGATCCGCAATGCCATCGAGGCCGGCGAGATTCCCGGCCCCAGGATGCGCGCCGCCAGCCCCGAGCTGACGGTGACCGGGGGCCTCGGCGACGTGCGGCGCTCGCACATCGAGCGTTCGACCTTCGCCATCTGCTGCGACGGGGCGGACGAGTTCCGCCGCACCGCGCGCGAGATGTGCCGCGAGGGCGTGGACACGCTGAAGATCAACCCGTCGGGCGACGAGTTCGTACCCTTCGCCCGCGCCCACCTGACGGTGATGAACGAATCGGAGGTGGCGGCGGTGGCGGAGGTCGCCCGTTCGCGCGGCAAGATGCTGGCGGCGCACGCGCGCTCGGCCGAGAGCGTGAAGATGTGCCTCCGGAACGGCGTCGATGTGCTCTATCACTGCACGCTGTCGGACGAAGAGGCGCTGGACATGCTGGAGGCGAAGAAGGAGTCCATCTTCGTCGCCCCGGCGATGGGCATCATGTACGCCACGGCCAACGGCGAGGGTGCCGACTGGGGACTGACCAAGGACCATCCCGTCGCCATCTACTTCGCGCGCGAGCTTGAGCGCTGCGTCGAGAACATGAAGTCATTGATCAAGCGCGGCGTGCGCGTGCTGCCGGGCGGCGACTACGGATTCGCCTGGAACCCGATCGGCCGCAACGCCCGCGACCTGGAGCACTTCGTCAAGCTGCTGGGCCTCAGCCCGCTGCAGGCGATCCATGCCTGCACCAAGCTGGGCGGCGAGATCATGCAGATGGGCGGCGAGCTGGGCCTGGTGAAGGAAGGCTACCTGGCCGACCTGATCCTGGTCGACGGCGACCCCGCGACCGACGTCACCATCCTGCAGGACAAGAACCGCCTGACCGCGATCATGAAGGACGGCGGCTTCCACAAGCGCCCCGAAGCCGGCCGCAAGGCGGCGGTGCGCGCGGCGGAGTAGGCGCCTAGGTCCAAGGCAGGGCGGCGCGCAGCTTCCAGTACTGCGCCGGCGCCTCGATCAGCGGCTCCAGCGTGGCATGAACCTCACCGTCGAGCTTGAGGCTCGCGGCGGCCAGATTGCTTTCGAGCTGCGACAGGGTCGAGGCGCCGCTCAGCACCACGTCGACCGAGGGCTCCGCCAGCGCCGCCGCCAGGGCAACGGCGTCGGGCGTGGCGGCCAGGCGCTGCGCAGCGCGCGACAGCAGGTGGCGCTGCACGGCGAAGTCGGGTGCCTGGTTGCGGGCGGTGAGGCGGCCGTTGGCCAGGGCTTCCTTGACGATGACCAGCAGGCCTGCGGCCTTGGCCTCGGCGAGTGCCGGGCCGGCCGAGCGCTCCAGCAGGTTCCAGGTGGCCTGCACGGCCTCGAACAGCGGCCGGCCGTCGACCTCGACCTCGAGCGCCCGGCGGATGGTCTGGGCCTGTGCCGGGCCGCTGACCGAAAGGCCGATGGCCACCTCCTCGTCGCGCAGGCTGGCCAGGGCGGCGAGCAGCTCCGGCTGTTCGAAAAGTCCGCTCTCCAGCGTGGCGGAATGGACCTGGTAGAGCGTCAGCTGATCGCCCAGCAGGGCATGCGTCTCCGCCCGCTGGCTGAGGAAGTGCTCCAGGGTGTGTTCCTTCACCTCGTGCACGCTGGCGTCGGGCCGCCAGTCCGCGGTGTAGCGGTAGCCCCACTTGGAGGAGACGAAGAGCTGGCCCGGCGGGATCGCGCGCGCCTTCAGCCAGCCGGCCAGGAACTCCTCGGCCAGGCCGTAGGAGCGCGCGGCGTCGAAGACCGTGACGCCCGCGGCGAGCGCGGCGTCGAGCAGCGTCCAGGCACGGCGGCGCAGGCCCTCGACGTCGCCCTCGGCGGCGATGTCCTCGCGATGGCCGAGGTTGATATAGCCAGGGCGGCCGACCGCTGCCAGACCGAGGCCCAGGCGGGAGAGGGTGACGCGCTGGCCGGCGAGAGTGACCGTTCGGCAGGGCAGCATGGTGCTGAGAGTGGCGGAGGCCGGGGCACCCAGGCAAGCGGCAGCCTCTCCCGCCGGCGGCCCGGAGCGGGCAGTATGGCGCCGCCAGGCGCGGGGGAGAAGTGATGGAAACCTTCGACTACATCGTTGTCGGCGCCGGCTCGGCCGGGGCCCCGGTCGCGGCGCGGCTCAGCGAGAGCGGGCGCCATCGCGTCCTGCTGCTGGAAGCGGGCCCCGAGGACCGCAGCCCCTGGCTGCACATCCCGATCGGCTACGCCAAGACCTACCTCGACGCGCGGGTGAACTGGAAGTACGAGACCGAGCCCAACCCCGAGCTGGGCGGGCGCGTCATGTACTGGCCGCGCGGCAAGGTCCTGGGCGGCACCTCGGCGATCAATGGCCTCATCTACATGCGCGGCCTGGCGTCGGACTACGACCACTGGCGTCAGCTCGGCAATGCCGGCTGGAGCTTCGCCGACCTGTTGCCCTTCTTCCGCAAGGCCGAGCGCAACCAGCGCGGCGCCGACGCGCTGCACGGCGGCGAGGGTCCCCAGGGCGTGTCGGACGCGGTCTGGCGCACGCCGCTGGCCGATGCCTACATCGCCGCTTGCCGCTCGGCCGGGATTCCGGCGAACGACGACTTCAACGGGCCGACGCAGGAGGGCGTGGGCTATTACCAGCTCACCACCTGGCGTGGACGGCGCATCTCCAGCGCCACGGCCTACCTGAAGCCCGCGCGCGGACGGACGAACCTGGCGATCCGCACCGGCGTCCAGGTCGAGCGGGTGCTGATCGAGGACGGCCGCGCGGTCGGCGTCGTCTGGCGCGGCGGCGAAGCGCGCGCGGCGGGCGAGGTGGTGCTCTGCGGCGGCGCCATCAACTCGCCGCAGCTCCTGCTGCTTTCGGGCATCGGTCCGGGCGCGCAGCTACAGTCCTTCGGCATCGAGGTGAAGCGCGACCTGCCGGGCGTGGGCGAGAACCTGCAGGACCACCTGCAGGCGCGCTCGGTCTATCGCGCCAGCCGCAGGGGCACGCTGAACGACGCGCTGGGCAGCGCGCTTGCCAAGGCGCGCAGCGGCACCACCTGGGCACTGACGCGCAAGGGCCCGCTGACCATCGGTGCCGGCCTGGTCGGCGTCTTCTTCAAGACCCGGCCCGAGCTCGCCGACCCCGACGTGCAGCTCCACTTCATACCCTTCTCGACCGACAAGTTCGGCACCGGCTTCCACGAGCACCCGGGCTTCAACGTGGTGATGAACCCGTCGCGGCCGGAAAGCCGCGGCAGCATCCGCCTGAAGTCGCCGGACCCGCTGGCGGCGCCGGCGATCCAGCCCAACTATCTCTCCTCTCCAGTCGATGTCCGCACCATGCTGGATGGCCTGCGGATGGTGCGCCGTATCGCCGAGCAGCCGGCGCTGAAGCCCTGGATCCGCGAGGAACTGCAGCCCGGCCCGGCGATGGAGGGCGAGGCGGCGCTGGAGGGCTTCCTCAGGCAGACGGCGCACACCATCTTCCATCCCGCGGGGACCTGCCGCATGGGTCCCGCCGGCGATGCCCGGGCGGTGGTGGACGAGCGGCTGCGCGTGCACGGCATCCGGGGCCTGCGCGTCGCCGACGCCTCGATCATGCCGACCCTGGTCTCGGGCAACACCAACGCGCCCTGCATCATGATCGGCGAGAAGTGCGCGGCGCTGCTGCTGGAGGATGCCCGGGCCTGACGCTCAGCCACGCAAGGGCAGGATCTCGCGGCGGGCCAGCAGCTCCTCGATACTCTTCAGCGGCATGCGGGTCAGGTCCTCGGTCAGCTCGGCGGCCACGACCTCGGCGACCGCGGCCGGCAGCAGCTCGCGCAGCTCGCCCATTGCCTTCGGCGGCGCGACGATCACCAGGCGCTGGTACCGCTCGTCCCGCCTGGCCTGCAGCAGGTCGGCGGCGATCGAGGTGATGAACCGCCGTCCCTCGATCTCCCTGGGGTCGCTGTGCGGCTGCATCGCATGGCGCTGACCACCCAGCGAGTCGAAGCTGCGGCCCTGCCGGTCGCTGATGATCTCGGAGCTGCGCGGCAGCGGCTGCTCGCGGGTCGCGTTCTCTTCCCGCAGCAGCTGCCAGCGTGGCGGCTCGGTCCGGTACACGTGCAGACGCTGGTGATCCAGCACGGCGACCCAGGTGATCTTCTTGCTCATGGCTCGCTCCCTTGCACCCTCGATAGCAAGGATGCGCTTGGCCCCCCGGCCCGGCGATGACCCAGGTCAAGCCGCCCGCGCGCCACGCCAAGGGGGCAGGTCCACTCCGCCCTAGTGGCCGAGCAGCACGCGCAGCTCCTGCGCGGTCGATTGCAGCACCGGCAGCACGCGGCCTTCAAGCTCGCGGCGCGAGACGCGCTGCGCCTGCAGGCCGCAGTTCATCGCCGCGACCACCTGGCCGCCGGTGTTCATCACCGGCACCGAGACCGAGCGCAGCCCGATCTCCAGCTCCTGGTCGACGATGCAGAAGCCGCGCTGGCGCACCTGCTCCAGCAGGCGCAGGAGCTGGCCCTTGTCGGTCACGCTCTTGTCGGTGAAGGCGCGGGGTTCCAGCGCTGCCAGCCGCCGCTGCAGCTCGGCCGGCGGCAGTTGCGCCAGCAGCACGCGGCCCATCGAGGTCCAGAAGGCCGGCAGGCGGCTGCCGACCGAGAGGCCGACCGACATGATGCGGCGGGTGGCGGCACGGGCGATGTAGACCACCTCGTCTTCGTCCAGCACGCCGGCGGAGCAGGACTCGTGCAGCTGCTCGCTGACCCGCTCCAGGAAGGGCTGGATCGCCTTGGGCAGCGAGGTGGAGGAGAGGAAGGCATAGCCGAGCGCCAGGATCTTGGGCCGCAGGAAGAAGCTGCGCCCGTCGCTGCCGGCATAGCCCAGCTTCTCCAGCGTCAGCAGGCAGCGCCGCGCGGCGGCGCGCGGCAGGCCGGAGAGGCGCGCGACCTCGGCAATGGAGAGGCGCGGCTGCTGCTCGGTGAAGGCGCGGATCACGACGAGGCCGCGGGCGAGCGAAGTCATGAAGTTGGGATCGGCCGCCTCATCCCCCGGCGACGGCGGCAGCGGTTCGGACAGTCGCTGCGGCGGGCGGGGCGGCGGCTGGTTTTCCACGGGGGCTCCGTAGGGCGATTATCGCGCCATAGATGCGAAGACCGCCCTTGACTTGTCAAGGCGGGGCTCTGAGACTTGTTCTATTATCAAACAGAAGTGCGATAAACGCACAAGTCGGGAGGTGCCATGGCGGCCATCACCACGCTCAGGGAAGCGGTGACGGAGCTCGTGCGCGACGGGGATACCGTGGCGCTGGAGGGCTTCACGCACCTCATTCCCTCGGCCGCCGGCCACGAAATCATCCGCCAGGGCCGCCGCGACCTCACGTTGGTCCGCATGACCCCCGACCTGGTGTACGACCAGATGATCGGCATGGGCACGGCGCGGAAGATGCGCTTCTCCTGGGGCGGCAATCCCGGCGTCGGCTCGCTGCACCGCTTCCGCGACGCGGTGGAGCGGGGCTGGCCGGTACCGCTGGCGGTGCAGGAGCACAGCCACGCCGACATGGCCAACGCCTATGTCGCCGGCGCGGCCAACCTGCCCTTCAGCCTGATGCGTGGCTACGCCGGCTCGGACCTGCCGAAGTACAACGACCAGATCAGGTTCATCACCTGCCCCTTCACCGGCGAGCGCCTGGCGGCCACCCCGCCGGTGCGGCCCGACGTCGGCATCATCCACGCGCAGCAGGCCGACCGGCGCGGCAACGTGCTGATGTGGGGCATCGTCGGCGTGCAGAAGGAGTGCGTGCTGGCCTCGCGGCGCTCCATCGTCACGGTCGAGGAGATCGTCGAGGAACTGGAAGCGCCGCCAAACGCCTGCGTGCTGCCGCGCTGGGCAATCAGCGCGGTCTGCCTGGTGCCGGGCGGCGCGCACCCCT
>JAKOWB010000038.1 GCA_029781795.1 Pseudomonadota bacterium
CATGCTGCAGGCCGACAAGTCGGCCGAGGCGCCGGGCCGGCTGGAGAACCTGAAGGAGCTGGTGGCGGCGCTGGCCGAGTTCGACAGCCTGGCCGGCTTCCTGGAGCACGTCTCGCTGGTGATGGAGCGCGCCGCCGACGCCAGCCAGGAGCAGGTCACCATCATGACGCTGCACGCCGCCAAGGGGCTGGAGTTCGACACGGTCTTCCTGCCGGGCTGGGAGGACGGTCTCTTTCCCAACCAGCGGGCGCTGGACGAGAACGGCCTGAAGGGGCTGGAGGAGGAGCGGCGCCTCGCGTACGTCGGCATCACCCGCGCCCGCAAGCGGGCCATCCTCTCCTTCGCCGCCAACCGCCGCCTGCACGGCAACTGGCAGGCGACGCTGCCCTCGCGCTTCCTCGAGGAGCTGCCGGAGGAGGCAGTGGAGCGCGAGAGCGATCCCGGCCTCTACGGCGGCGCCGGCGGCTTCGCCTGGGCGGCCGGCGGCCTCGGCACCCTGGCCCGTGGGTCAGGCTGGGGAGAAGGGCGCGTCTCGCCTGGCTTCGAGCGCGCCCGCCAGCGCGGCCACCAGGCGAACCGCCTGCTCGACCTGACGCCGGTGCGCGTCGGCGCGGTCGGCGGCTATCGCGCGGGCGACCGCGTGTTCCACCAGAAATTCGGCTACGGCAGCGTCGCCCTCGTCGAAGGCGACCGCGTGACCATCAGCTTCGACAAGGCCGGCGAGAAGAAGGTCCTCGCCGCCTTCGTCGTGCCCGCCGACCAGGCGGGGTAGGGCGCGCGGCCGGTATCGCGCTCCGACCTGGCCGTCGCACCACCATCCCTCATCCGGCCGCTACGCGGCCACCTTCCCCCAAGGCGAAAGAGTTTCGCGCTGACGCCGTAGTCCTCCCTCTCCCTTGGGAGAGGGTCGGGGTGAGGGAAGTTGGTTGGTGAAGGGACCAGCCAATCACACCAACATCCCTCATCCGGCCGCTACGCGGCCACCTTCCCCCAAGGGGGAAGGGATTTTGCGCCGGCGCCGCTCAGCTCGGCCGGGCGCCGGTCTTGCCGTCGGCGGCGACCGGGCGGGTGGCGCCGGTCCAGCCGGTCGGGGTCTGGCAGGCGTCGATCTCCTCGGCCTTGACCTCGCCGTTGCCCAGGGTGACCTGGTGCGTGGCGGTGCGGCAGGTGCGGTCGGCCTTGACCGTCTCGGTCTCGACCGGGCCGTTGAGGTCGGTCGCGGCGGCCAGCTTCGGCATCGGCGCGGTTTCCGGCGGCAGGGCCAGCAGCGTCGAGGAGACGTAGCCGATCACCACGTCGTCCTGGCTGACCATGTACCAGTTCTTGCCGCGCACCTTGCCGACCACGTTCACCGCCTCGCCGGCCGCCAGCGCGCCGACCGCCTTGTAGTCGGTGCCGGGGCCGCCGCGCACGTTGGCCGCGCCGGTGGCGACATAGGTGCGGCCGATCAGGTCGATCGGCGGCAGCTGCTCCACCTTGTCCTTGGCCACCGCCACCTGCACGTCGGCGGTCTCCTGCTTCTCGGCCACGACCGTGACCTGGCCGCTGGTGCCGGCGTCGGGGTTGCTCCAGCTCTGGTCCTTGCCGCTGGTGATGGCCTCGCCGCTGGCCTGCGCGGCGCGGCGCTGGCTCTCGGCGTCGAGCTGCTCGGCGATCTCGCCGCCCAGCACGCCGCCGACGATCATGCCGGTCTGGGTGGCGAAGCCGCCGGCATAGCCGCCGACCTGGCTGCCCAGCGCCCCGCCGAGCGAGGTGCCGAGCTGCTCGCCGATGGTCTTGCAGCCGGCCAGGGCCAGCGAGGCGACGATGAGGCTGGTGGCGATACGCTGCATGTCAAATTCCCCCGAAAGCCGAATGATAATTGTCTCTGCCCCGCCCATAAGGCACAGGCATCGCCGGCTGTCCATACAGAGGTTTGGCCAGGGTTCGACCGGCGGGCTTGCCGGCCGGGGGGAAAGGGGCTAGGTGCTGCGCGCCCAGACCACGCACCGGACGCCATGACCAGCCTGCTCCGCCTCGCCCTGCCCCGCGCCGCGCTGCCGGCCGCCGAGGAAGCCATCCTCGACCTGGGCGGCGCGCTCTGGGCCGACACCAAGGGCAACCCCGATCCCGTGCCGCTGGAGATCACGCTGCCGGACGCGGTCACGGCCGAGCGCCTGGCCGCCGCCCTGGTGCCGCTGGCAGAGGTCTTCGGCTTCACCCTGCCCGCCCTGGCGCCCGAGGCACTGCCCGAGCGCGACTGGGTGGCGGAGAGCCAGCGCAACCTGCCGCCGCAGACCGCCGGGCGCTTCTGGGTGCACGGCTCGCACGTCACCGCGGCACCGCCGCCTGGCCTGACGCCGCTGCTGGTCGAGGCCTCGATCGCCTTCGGCACCGGCCGGCACGAGACCACCAAGGGCTGCCTGGAGGCGCTGACGGCGCTGGCCGACGGCGGGATCAGCGTGCGCAACGCGCTCGACCTCGGCTGCGGCTCGGGCGTGCTGGCCATGGCCATCGCCAAGCTCTGGCCGCGCGCCTTCGTCCTGGCGGCGGACAACGACGAGCCCTCGGTCGGCGTGACGCGCGAGAACGCTGGCCTGAACGGCGTGCCGCAGATCCAGGCGCTGGTCAGCGAGGGCTATGGCGCGCCGAGGCTCAAGGCCGCCGCGCCCTTCGACCTGATCGCCGCCAACATCCTGGCGGCGCCGCTGATCCACCTGGCGCCGGACCTGGCGCGCTACCTGGCCAAGGGCGGCCGCGCCATCCTCTCCGGCCTGCTGACCACGCAGGCGCCCGAGGTGATCCAGGCGCACCTGGCCCAGGGGCTGGTGCTGCTGGAATCGCGCAGCTACGGCGAATGGGACACGCTGCTGCTGCGGAAGCCGGTGTAGGCTGGGGCGACTCTCCGGCCCGGAGAGGGGGACAAGAAGGGGGACCCCGATGCGCGCTCTGCTGCTCGCCGCCGCCCTGCTGGCGCCGCTGCCGGCGCTCGCCGCCGAAGGCTTCGTGCAGGGACTGAACGACGGCTACCCGCTCTGCCTCATCGCCAGCGTCTCGGACGGCGCGATCAGCCCGCTGCCCGATCCCGAGGTGGAGATACCCGGCGAACTCGGTCCGCGGACCTGGCATCTTGCCAACCTCACGGGCGCCGCCGGGGAGGCGCAGGGCAGCGCGCCGATCGAGGGCGAATGCGGCTGCATCTCCATGCCCCAGGTCAGCCTGTCGCCGCCGCCGGCACTGGCCGGCAACGCCATCGCCACCAACCTGCCGCTGCGGCCGGCAGCCAAGCTGGAGCAGCTCTCGCCCGAGAGCGCGACCTATGTGAAGGCGGCGCGCGCCTGGCTCGACAGCCAGGGCCTGACGAAGGCGCCGGTGCGCCTGACCCATGTCCTGCGCACCGACCTGGAGGGCGACGGGGTCGACGAGGTGCTGCTGGCCGGCGCCTACAACGCGCTGGCGGTCGAGGGCGCCGACATGCGTGTCGGCCGCTATGCCTTCCTGCTGCTGCGCAAGCTGGTGAACGGGCAGGTCGTGACCAGCCCGTTGGAGGCCTATGTCGACGCCGCGCCCTACAGCCACGAGAACCTGATCGAGGGCGTGACCGCGCTGGAGCCGGTGGCCCTCGCCGACCTGACCGGCGACGGCGTCGCCGAGGTGGTGGTCGCGGTCTGGCTCTACGAGGGGCTGGCCTACACGCTCTACCAGCTGGCGGCGGACCAGACCCTGCAGCCCAAGGCCGAGTGCGGCTGCGGCTGCTGAAAAGAAATGCGGCGGCGTCCGGGGGGAGGACGCCGCCGCTCTGAGATCAAGCGATCAGGGAGGTAGGGTCGCTTGATGTCAACGCCCTGCCATCAGGGGGGGAGGATCGGCAGGACGGTACCGGTAGGAGGGTCGATCAGGCCGCGACCAGGGCCTGGTTGCGGTTCGCCGCCTCGGCCCGCTCCATCACGCTCTCGGGCGCGTAGCGCAGGTCGCCGCGGTTGACGCCGATGTCGGCCAGCAGGTGGTCGTCGAGCTGCTCCAGCTCGCCCAGCGTGACCGCGTTGCGGTGCCAGCGGACGATGGGGCGGACGATGGCCTTGCCGAGGTTGGCGAACGAGAAGCTCTCCACCGCCCAGCTCGGCGCCCGGTTCTCGAGCGAGGCATCGACCGCCTCGGTCAGGGTGGTGCGCTCCAGGCCGATGTCGCGCAGCATGCGGTCGTCGAGGCGGTGCAGCTGGTCGATGACCTTGCGGCGCGTGCGGGCGCGGACCACGCCATTGGCCAGGCGCTTGAAGGCGCGGCCGACAGTGGCGAAGGTCTTGGCGGCAGCCTCGGCACGAAGCTCGCGGCTCTGCTGCATCACCTGCTCGAAGGCGATCAGCTGGGCCGCCTGGGGACCAGCCGCGCGCAGCATCAGCAGCTCGTTGGCGGTCAGGCGGGTCATCGGTAGGGCACTCCTCTTCAGTCAGTCGGCGAGGTCCCCGTGGACCTCGTTGGCATCTTGTGGGTTTTTTCCCACGCCTGTGGAACACTGTGGAAGATAGGCCCGCCACCTGAACTAAACCAGTGGCTCTTGTGCACCGCAGCAATGCTAGCGTCGCATGCCTCAATCATACCTAATTTCAATTACTTAGTCGGCTCGCGCATAGCTCTCGTGCCGGCCGGGCAGGGCTTATGGGGGCCCTTGTGCTAAACCCTTGAAGCGCCTAGCCTTGCCCGTATCCACACAAGTGCCCAGGTAAGCCCTATGACCGCCCAAGGCTCGCCCTTCCCTGCCCGTCTGGCCCTGCTGCGCGCCGAGCTGGTGCGCCAGGACCTGGCCGGCTTCGTCGTGCCGCGCACCGACGAGCACCAGGGCGAGTACGTGCCGCCGCGCGCGCAGCGCCTGGCCTGGATCAGCGGCTTCACCGGCTCGGCCGGCCTGGCCGTGGTGCTGGCCGACAAGGCGGCGGTCTTCGTCGACGGGCGCTACACCGCTCAGGTGCGCAGCCAGGTCGACGGCACGCTTTATGAGTACTGCCACCTCGCCGACCAGCCGGCGGAGGCCTGGATCGAGGCCAACCTGCCCAAGGGCGGGCGCCTGGGCCTGGATCCCTGGCTGCACAGCCGCGACCAGGTGCTGCGCCTGGCCGCCGCGGCCGAGCGCGCCGGCGGCAGGCTGGTGCTGGTCGAGCAGAACCCCCTCGACCAGGCCTGGGCCGACCAGCCGCCGCCGCCCGCCGCCCCGGTGCGCCCGCACCCGCTGGAGTTCGCCGGCCGCGCCTCGACCGACAAGCGGGCCGAGATCGCGGCCCAGCTCACGCGGCGCAAACTCGCGACCGCGGTGTTGAGCCTGCCGGACTCCATCGCCTGGCTGCTGAACGTGCGCGGCAGCGATGTGGAGCACACGCCCTTCCCGCTGTCCTTCGCCCTGCTGGCGGCCGACGGCGGCGTCACCTGGTTCCTCGACGCGGCGAAGCTGTTGCCCGAGACGCAGGCCGCACTCGACGCCGGGGTCCGCATCGAACCGCCGGCCGCCTTCGGTCCGGCGCTCGACGCGCTGAAGGGACAGCGCGTGCTGGTCGACCCGGCCAGCGCCCCCGACTGGGTCTTCGAGCGTCTGTCCGCCGCCGGCGCCCGCGTGGTCGAAGGCGACGACCCCTGCCAGCTGCCCAAGGCGGTGAAGAACGCCGCCGAGCAGGCCGGCACCAAGGCGGCGCACCGCCGCGACGGCCTGGCGGTCAGCCGTTTCCTCGCCTGGTACGCCGGGCAGCAGGGCCGCGCCGACCTGACCGAGATCGAGTGCGCGGACCGGCTGGAGGCCTTCCGCCGCGAGGGCAACCTCTTCCAGGATCTCTCCTTCGACACCATCGCCGGCAGCGGGCCGAACGGCGCCGTGGTGCACTATCGCGCCACCGAGGAGAGCAACCGCGTGCTGCGGCCGGGCGAGCTGATGGTGCTGGATTCCGGCGCGCAGTACCTCGACGGCACCACCGACATCACCCGCACCCTGGTCTTCGGCCAGCCGGACGCCGAGCAGCGCGACCGCTTCACCCGCGTGTTGCAGGGCCACATCCAGCTCGCCACCACGCGCTTTCCGGTGGGCACCACCGGCAGCCAGCTCGACGCCATCGCCCGCCGGCCGCTATGGCAGGCGGGCCTCGACTACGACCACGGCACGGGCCACGGGGTCGGCAGCTACCTTTCGGTGCACGAGGGGCCGCAGCGCATCTCGAAGATCGGCAACCGGGTGGCCCTGCAGCCGGGCATGATCCTGTCCAACGAACCCGGCTTCTACAAGAACGGCGCCTACGGCATCCGGGTGGAGAACCTGGTGCTGGTGGTGCCGAGCCCGGCCGCCCCCGGCGCCGGCGCCGAGGATCGCCCGATGCTGGGCTTCGAGACCGTCACCCTGGCGCCGATCGAGAAGCGCCTGATCGAACGCAGCCTGCTGTCGGCCGACGAGGTCGCCTGGCTCGACGCCTACCACGCCCTGGTCGAGGCCGAGCTCGTCCCCGGCCTCGCGGGCGCCGAGCGCGCCTGGCTGGCCGAGGCCTGCCGGCCGCTAGGCTGCCAATAGCAATGGCTGAAGAGTGGCCAAATCAGATATGGCCACGACACTCGCAACAGTTTGGATCCTGTTTATATCTGCATTCTCATAGACTGCCGCTCTGTCATCCAACGCGGCCAATCTCTGACCGCGATAGTCAATAAGGTCAGTAAAAGTGGCAAAAACGTGCTCCGCGCGAATCTTTGCTTGTGAAGCTAAGCGTGTTTCTGAACTTAGTGTCATTACCGCAGTATCAATGTTTCTACCATGGACTAGGAAATCCACAGTTACGATATTGTTAAATCTCCCCACGATCCCAACCTTTGTTTCGTAGTCCACATCGAATTCAGCTATCACTTCTTCAAATTGATCTTCAAACCGACTCCGCGCGACAAACCGTTGTGTGTAAGTTAAGTCTGCAACTCGCACACAAGCTTGCCCTAACCTGATTAAACCGCCCAACAAATCATCCGGCCGGACACGACACATCAGCGCCGCGCCGATATTCGAGATTCTGTATGTAGTCATAATATCTGAGAGGATTTGTGCTCGACGCTTATTTTTCTTTGGCCAAATCCCCATGTTTGAAAGCCAACCAATAGTTTGACCGAAATCAGTGAGCGTCAATTCGTGATCCGAAAGCAAATCTTCCTCATTCGCGACGAATAAATCGATCGCGGAGCCATCAGGGTAAAGAAATTTGGTCTGCAATCGTAAATGCCCACGAAAACCTACCTGGCATCCCGCGACGAGGCCGGATGGCGACAAAGCAGTACAGAGATCATTCAGATTTCGGGGCACTTTTCACTCCGAATGGCTTCGAAATGTACCAGTGTGATTAATACGAGCAGCGCTGCAGAACTCTCTAAAAACTTCTTCAATAGACGCTCCTGACAGTTCATTTCTTGATGTGATCGATCTTTTTAAATTCTCTCCAGGACACTCATCCGACATAAGGTCATGTTTATGACAACGCCCATAAGGGGCATGCTCGGAACCATCCACATCTAACCTGCAAATTGGACCAATACCTACAATGTGAACATTTATCTTTTTTGAATTTGTTTGTTCATTAAAACTAATGGTCATGTATGCTTCGACCCCAAGGGAATTCTCTATTCTTATTTTATCCGCAATAGCGAACGGTAGATTCTCAGGACGTCGAGTTAACTCGACGTCCTGGCTTATCTCCTTCGCGGGCAAATTCCTGAGCCTTTCAAACTCCGCACGATCCATTGAGGTTCCTCCTACTCAATTAGAATCCTACGACAATCTCGGTCTCTTTTGAATCTTCATCTTTTTTGTCCTGCAACTTGAGGCAGAGCGCGGAATCCGCAGTGTCTTCCCCATGCTGCATGGCGGCCCGCGATATTTGTGCGATGCAACATGAGGCGGCGCCGCTAGAGTGCGGCCGTCCCCATGGCCCCCTCGCACCAGCCCTCCATCCTGCGCGGCCTAGTGCTCGTCATCCTGGCGGGCATGTGCTTCGCGCTGCTCGACTCCAACGCCAAGTGGCTGGGGCAGAGCTATCCGCTGACCCAGGTGCTGTGGATGCGCTACACCATCGGCGCGGTGATCGCGATGGCCTATGCCGTGCGCTCGCTGCGCTGGGCCATGTTCTCGACCCGGCACCCCTGGCTGCAGGTCTCGCGCGGGGCGCTGCTGCTGATCTGCACCTACACCAACTTCCTGGCGCTGCACTACCTGCCGCTCGCCCTGGTGCTCTCGGTGCTCTTCACCGCGCCGCTGATGACCTGCGCGCTCTCGGTGCCGCTGCTGGGCGAGAAGGTCGGCTGGCGCCGCTGGAGCGCCATCGCCGTCGGCTTCTGCGGCGTGCTGGTGATCGTGCGGCCAGGCCTCGGCGAGGTGCACTGGGCGATCCTCTCGGCCCTGGCCTCGGCCTTCTTCGGCGCGCTCTACAACATCGTCACGCGGCAGGTGGCGCGGCATGACGACACCCGCGTCTCGCTGGTCTATGTCAGCCTGGTCGGCGCCATCATCGCCACGCCCGAGCTGGCGCTGGGCTGGGAAACGCCGGTGGGCTGGGACTGGGCGCTCTTCGTCGGCCTCGGCGCGTCGGGCGCGCTGGGGCATTTCCTGCTGATCGGCGCCTTCAAGCACGCCCCGGCCTCGACCCTCGCGCCCTTCAGCTACGTGCAGATCGTCTGGTCGACCATGATGGGCTACCTGGTCTTCAGCAACGTGCCGGACCTCATGACCTTCGTCGGCGCCGCCATCATCATCGCCAGCGGGGTCTATCTGGTGCTGCGCGAGCGCCAGCTTGGGCGCGGCATCGCCGCGCGCGCCGAACGCCCGACCTGACCGCCGAATTCCACGGCAGGGAAGCGCGATTTCCCCCTTGGCGCCCGCTCCGGCGCCCCGCTAGCATCGTTCCACAAGCAAGAAGTGCCCGGCGCACAGCGAATGCGCCGGATCCGGGACGCAACACGAGGATCTCAAGGAGACCGATCATGGCCAACAAGGCCTCGTTCTATGCGCGTGGCGCACTGGCCGCGCTGCTCGTCGCTTCCACCACCCTGGGCGCCGCCGGCAGCGCCGCGGCGGACATGCTGAAGGCGCTCGGCAAGCCCGAGGGCCAGGTCGATATCGTCGCCTGGCCCGGCTACATCGAGCGCGGCGAGACCGACGCCGGCTACGACTGGGTCACCGATTTCGAGAAGCAGACCGGCTGCATGGTGACGGTGAAGACCGCCAACACCTCGGACGAGATGGTCGCGCTGATGAACGAGGGCGGCTTCGACCTGGTCACCGCCTCGGGCGACGCCTCGCTGCGCCTGATCGCCGGCGGGCGCGTGCAGGAGGTCAACACCAGCCTCATCCCCTCCTGGTCGACGGTCGACCCGCGCCTGCAGGACGCGCCCTGGCACACGGTCGACGGCAAGCACTACGGCGTGCCCTACCAGTGGGGCGCCAACGTGCTGATGTACAATACCGAGGCCTTCAAGGATAAGCCGCCGACCTCGTGGCAGGTGGTGTTCGAGGAGATGACGCTGCCCGACGGCAAGTCGAACAAGGGCCGCGTGCAGGCCTTCGACGGGCCGATCTACATCGCCGACGCCGCGCTCTACCTGATGCACCATCAGCCTGACCTCGGGATCAAGGACCCCTACGAGCTGACCGAGGACCAGTACCAGGCGGCGTTGAACCTGCTGCGCCAGCAGCGGCAGATCGTGAACCGCTACTGGCACGACGCCTTCATCCAGATGGACGACTTCAAGAACGAGGGCGTGGTGGCCTCGTCCTCCTGGCCCTTCCAGGTCAACCTGCTGATCGCCGAGAACCAGCCGATCGCCAGCGTCATCCCCGAGGAAGGCGCCACCGGCTGGGCCGACACCACTATGATGCACGCCGACGCCGCGCACCCGACCTGCGCCTACCTCTGGATGGAGCACTCGATCCAGCCGAAGGTGCAGGGCGACCTCGCAGCCTGGTTCGGCTCGGTTCCCTCCGTGCCGGCCGCCTGCAAGGGCAACGCGCTGCTGACCGATGCCGGCTGCGACACCAACGGCTACGGCAACTTCGACAAGGTGCATTTCTGGCGCACCCCGGTGACCAAGTGCGCGACGCAGGGCGAGTGCGTGCCCTACTACCGCTGGGTCAGCGACTACATCGCCGTGCTCGGCGGGCGCTAGTCCCGAGCGGTTGCTTTGGTTTCCCTCTCCCCGCGTTGGCGGGGAGAGGGCAGGGTGAGGGGCGGTTGGACACTCGCCAGGCGCTCCGCCCCTGCAATCTGACCCACGGACCCCTCACCCCCACCCTCTCCCCGCTGTTGCGGGGCGAGGGGGCCGTCCGCGCTAGGAGAGAGTCCGCTCCATGACCGTCGCGGTGAAGTTCGAGCAGGTCTCGCGCCACTTCGGCAGCGTGCGCGCGGTCGACCAGGTGAGCCTGGAAATCGCCGAGGGCGAGTTCTTCGCCATGCTCGGGCCCTCCGGCTCGGGCAAGACCACATGCCTGCGCCTCATCGCCGGTTTCGAGCAGCCGACCAGCGGCCACATCGAGATCTTCGGCCAGACCGCCGAGGGCCTGCCGCCCTATGAGCGGCCGGTGAACACCGTCTTCCAGGACTACGCGCTCTTCCCGCACATGAGCGTGGTCGACAACGTCGCCTATGGCCTGATGGTCAGGGGCGTCGGCCGGCGCGAGCGCCGCGCCAAGGCCGAGGAGCTGCTGGCGCTGGTGCAGCTCGCCGGGTTCGGCGGGCGCAAGCCGGCGCAGCTTTCCGGCGGGCAGCGCCAGCGCGTCGCCCTGGCCCGCGCGCTGGTGAACCAGCCGCGCGTGCTGCTGCTGGACGAGCCGCTGGGCGCCCTCGACCTCAAGCTGCGCGAGCAGATGCAGGTGGAGCTGAAGGCGCTGCAGCGCCAGCTCGGCATCACCTTCGTCTTCGTCACCCACGACCAGGAGGAGGCGCTGTCGATGAGCGACCGACTGGCGGTGTTCAACGAGGGACAGATCGCCCAGGTCGGCCGCCCGCTGGAGGTATACGAGCATCCGGCCACGCCCTTCGTCGCCGGCTTCGTCGGCGTCTCCAACATCCTGAGGGGCTGGCCCGAGGCCGGCATCCCCGCCGGCCAGGCGGTGACGGTGCGGCCGGAGAAGATCACGCTCGTTCCCGGCAGCACCGCAACGGCCGGCGACGGCGAGATGCTGGTGGCGGGGTGCGTTGCCGGCAGCCACTACCACGGCGCCACCACGCGCTACGAGGTGGCGCTGGCCGACGGCCAGTCGCTGGTGGTGATCGAGCAGAACCGCCACAGCGCCGAACGGGCGGCGATCCAGCCGGGCGATGCCGTGACCCTGAGCTGGGCGCGCGCCGACATGCAGCCCATCGGCGGCGCCGGCGCGAGAGGTTCGGCATGAGCAGCCTTGCCCTGCCCGCGCCGCGGAGCGGGCCGCTGCACCGCCTGTCGAACCTGCTCTACCGGCGGCCGGGGCTGGTGCTGCTGCTCTGCCTGACGCCGCCGCTGCTGTGGCTCGGCGTCATCTACCTCGGCTCGCTTTTCTCGCTGCTGCTCCAGGCCTTCTGGTCAGTCGACGAGTTCTCGGGCGTGGTGAAGCACGAGTTCACGCTCGACACTTTCGGCCAGCTCTTCCAGGCGGCGAACCTCGACGTCATCATCCGCACGGTGGTGATGGCGATCCTGGTCACCATCGCCGCCGCCTGCCTCGCCTTCCCTATCGCCTACTACATGGCGCGCTATGCCCGCGGGCGCGGCAAGGCGCTGCTCTACCTGCTGATCATGATGCCGCTGTGGTCCAGCTACCTGGTCCGGGTCTATGCCTGGAAGCTGATCCTGGCCAAGGAGGGTGTGATCGGCTGGGGCGCCGAGAAGCTGGGGCTGGCGGGCGCGCTGCAGTGGGTGCTGGACCTGCCGCTGATCGGCGGCTCCTCGCTCTCCTCCAGCTACATCGGCATCTTCGTCGTCTTCCTCTACATCTGGATGCCCTTCATGATCCTGCCGATCCAGGCGGCGCTGGAGCGCGTCCCGCGCTCGCTGCTGGACGCCTCGGCAGACCTGGGCGCGGCACCCGGCGTCACTTTCCGCAAGGTGATCCTGCCGCTGGCCCTGCCGGGCGTGGCGGCGGGCTCGATCTTCACCTTCTCGCTGACGCTCGGCGACTACATCATCCCCTACATCTTCGGGCAGTCGAAGTTCTTCATCGGCCAGGTGGTCTATCTGCAGCAGGGCACGGCCGGGAACATCCCGCTGGCCGCCGCCTTCACCGTGGTGCCCATCGTCATCATGGGCGTCTATCTCTGGCTGGCGAAGAAGGCGGGGGCCTTCGATGCGCTCTAGCGGCGTCACCGAAAGGAGCGGCTGGGGCCTGAAGGCGGCGGTCCTCGGCGGCCTCGCCTTCCTGCACCTGCCGCTGCTCTTCGTCATCCTCTACGCCTTCACCACCGAGGCGAAGACCTATGCCTTCCCGCCGCCGGGCCTCACCCTGCAGTGGTTCGAGCGCGCGTGGGAACGGCCGGACATCTGGCCGGCACTCGGGCTCTCGCTGCAGGTCGCGGCGATCGCCACGGCCTTCGCCCTGGTGTTCGGCACGCTGGCGGCGGCGGCGCTGGCGCGCACCCGCTTCTTCGGACGCGAGACCGTCTCGCTGCTGATCATCCTGCCGATCGCCCTGCCCGGCATCATCACCGGCATCTCGCTGCGCGCGGCCATCGGCCTCGCCGACATTCCCTTCAGCTTCTGGACCATCGTGGTGGGCCACGGGACCTTCTGCATCGTCGTGGTCTACAACAACGTCGTGGCACGCCTGCGCCGCGCCTCGCGCTCGATGGTCGAGGCCTCGATGGACCTCGGCGCCGATTCCTTCCAGACGCTGCGCCACGTGATCCTGCCGCAGATCGCCACCGCCCTGCTGGCCGGCGGCATGCTGGCCTTCGCCCTGTCGTTCGACGAGATCATCGTCACCACCTTCACCGCCGGGCAGCAGCAGACCCTGCCGATCTGGATGCTGGAGGAGCTGATCCGCCCGCGCGAGCGCCCGGTGACCAACGTGGTCGCCGTGTTCGTCATCGCCATCACCATGATCCCGATCCTGGCGGCCTACTACCTGACCCGCGACACCGACAGCGTGGCCGGCAGCGGGAAGTAGCCGCGCCGCTTTGCCTCCACGGGCCTGGGGCGCTAGCCTCACCGCCCATCGAAGCCAGTCAGGATTCCCCGCATGCCCGTCGGACCGCTTCTGCCCCAGCAGCTCTACCGCGTCTGCGACTGCGAGGCCTTCCACTTCCAGACCACCAGCGACCTGCAGCCGCTGGAGTACATCCCGGGCCAGGACCGCGCGCTGGAGGCGATCCGCTTCGGCGCCGCCATGCCGCACGACGACTATCATCTCTATCTGTTCGGCGCGCCGGGCACCGGGCGGCACATGAGCGCCGACAAAATCTTCCACGACCGTGCGAAGGAAATGCCGACGCCGGAGGACTGGGTCTATGTCCACAACTTCAAGACCCCGCACCAGCCGCGCGCCATAAACCTGCCGGCCGGCCGCGGCCCGGCCTTCGCCGCGGCGCTGCAGGACCTGGTCGCCGACCTGCGCACCGCCATCCCTGCCACCTTCGAGCGGCCGGAGAACCAGCGCCGCATCCAGGCCATCGAGGAAGCCTTCCGCGCCAAGCAGGAAGCCGCCTTCAACGCGCTGAGCCAGCAGGCCCAGGCGCAGGGCGTGGCGCTGCTGCGCACCGAGCAGGGCTTCGCCTTCGCGCCGCTGAAGGAAGGCCAGATCCTGCCGCCGGAGGACTTCGCCAAGCTGAGCGAGGAGGAGCGCCACCGCATCCAGGGCATCATCCAGGCCCTGCAGGGTGCGCTGAAGGACGTGCTGCAGTCGGTGCCCCGCTGGGACAAGGAGCGGCGCCAGGCGCTGCTGCAGCTCAACCACGAACTGATGGCCGAGGCCATCGCCTTCCCGCTCGGCGAGGTGCGCGCCGCCGTGGTCGACGTCGCCGAGGCGCTGGAGTTCCTGAACGAGCTGCGCAACGACCTGGTGGCCAACTTCCCCGCCGTGCTGGCGGCCGAGCAGCAGGCCGGGCAGGAGGGCCAGCCGGCGCCGCTGGGCGTGGTCGCGGGCCTGCGCCGCTACCAGGCCAACGTGCTGGTGAGCCACATCCCCGAGTCCGGCGCGCCGGTGGTCTACGAGGCCAACCCGACGCTGCTGAACCTGATGGGCCGCGCCGAGCATGTGGCGCAGATGGGCACGCTGGTCACCGACTTCACGCTGCTGAAGGCCGGCGCGCTGCACAGGGCCAATGGCGGCTTCCTGGTGATCGACGCCGAGAAGCTGCTGCGCGAGCCCTTCGCCTGGGACGCGCTGAAGCGCAACCTGAAGGCCAAGCACGTCGCCATCGAATCGCCGGCGCAGTACGCCAGCCTGATCGCCACGGTCTCGCTGGAGCCCGAGCCGATCCCGCTGCAGGTGCGCATCGCGCTGGTCGGCAGCCCGATGATCTTTCACCTGCTGCAGCAGTACGACAACGAGTTCGGCACCTACTTCAAGGTCGCCGCCGACTTCGGCAACGCGATGAACCGCAGCCTGGAGAGCGACGAGAACTTCGCGCGCCTGATCGCCACCATGGTGCAGGCGGCCAAGCTGCGGCCCTTCGACGTGCAGGGCGTGGCGCGGCTGATCGAGGAGTCCTCGCGCCAGGCGGAGGACTCGGCGAAGCTGTCGCTGAACCTGACCGACCTCTGGGACCTGGTGCGCGAGGCGGACTTCTTCGCCCAGCGCGACGGCGTGGCGGTGGTAGGCCGCCCGCAGGTGAGCGAGGCAGTGAAGGCGCGCGTGCGCCGCGCCGACCGCATCCGCGAGGCCAGCCTGGAGCAGATCACCCGCGACATCCTGCTGATCGACAGCGACGGCGAGAAGGTGGGGCAGATCAACGGCCTCTCGGTGCTGCAGCTCGGCCGCTTCTCCTTCGGCAAGCCGTCGCGCATCACCGTCGCCGTGCGCATGGGCCTCGGCCGGCTGATCGACATCGAGCGCGAGGTCAACCTCGGCGGGCCGCTGCATTCCAAGGGCGTGCTGATCCTGCAGGGCTTCCTCGCCGGCCGCTTCCTGCCGGGCGAGCCGCTGTCGCTCTCCGCCAGCCTGGTCTTCGAGCAGTCCTACGGCGGCGTCGACGGCGACAGCGCCTCCTCGACCGAGTGCTACGCGCTGCTCTCGGCGCTGGCCGAACTGCCGCTGCGCCAGGACCTCGCCGTCACCGGCTCGGTCAACCAGAAGGGCGAGGTGCAGGCCATCGGCGGGGTCAACGACAAGATCGAGGGCTTCTTCGACATCTGCAAGGCACGTGGCCTGACCGGCAAGCAGGGCGTGCTGATCCCGAAGTCCAACATCGTCCACCTGATGCTGCGCGAGGACGTGGTGGCGGCCTGTGCCAACGCCCAGTTCCACATCTATCCCATCGCCACGATCGAGGAAGGCATCGAGCTGCTGACCGGCCGCGCGGCCGGCGAGCGTGGGCCGGACGGGCGCTATCCCGCCGACAGCGTCTATGGACTGGTCGAGGAGCGCCTGCGCTCCTTCGCCCAGCAGCGCCGCAAGATCGCCGAGACCGCGGGGGCGCCAGGCGTTTCGCGGGGATGAGCGGCGGTCCCACCACCCACATCGTCGGCGCCGGCCTCGCCGGCCTCGCCGCGGCGGTGCGCCTCGCCCTGCAGGGCCGCCGGGTCGTGCTCTACGAGGCGGCGCCGCAGGCCGGCGGGCGCTGCCGCTCCTACGAGGACAAGCAGCTCGGCGTCACACTGGACAACGGCAACCACCTGCTGCTGTCGGGCAACCGCGAGGCGCTCGCCTACCTGGCCGCCACCGGCGCGGCCGACAGCCTGGTGGGGCCGGCGGAGACACGCTTTCCCTTCCTCGACCTCGCCAGCGGCGAGCGCTGGACGGTCGAGCCCTCGGCCGGACGACTGCCCTGGTGGCTGCTGTCGGGCGAGCGGCGCATCCCGGGCAGCAGCCTCGGCGACTGGCTGGAGACGCGGCACCTGGCCCTGGCCGGGCCGCAGACCACCGTGGCCCAGGCGATCCGCCGCCGCGGCGCGCTGTGGCGCCGCTTCTGGCAGCCGCTGACCGTCGCGGCGCTGAACACCCAGCCCGAGGAAGGCTCGGCCCGCCTGCTGTGGGAGGTGCTGCGCCGCTCCTTCCTGCGCGGCGCCGCCGCCTGCCGGCCGCTGATCGCCCGCGACTCCCTGGCCGCCAGCTTCGTCGAGCCGGCGCTGGCGACCGTGCGGCGGCTCGGTGCCGAGGTGCGCTTCGGCTGGCGACTGCGCGCCATCGAGCGCGGCGAGACGCGCGTCGGCGCGCTGCTCTTCGACGAGGTCCGCCTGGACCTCGACCCGACCGACCGCGTGGTGCTGGCGGTGACGCCCTGGGTGGCCGGCGAGCTGCTGCCCGAGCTCGGCCTCGCCTTCGAGCCCAGGCCCATCGTCAACGCCCACATCGTCCTGCCGGCGGCGACGCGCCTGCCAGCCGAGCTGCCGCTGCTGGGCCTGATCGGCGGCACGGCCGAGTGGCTCTTCGCCCGCGGCCGGGTGGTGAGCCTCACAGTCTCCGCCGCCGAAGCCCTGGCGGACACGCCGAACGAAGCGCTCTCCGAGCGCCTTTGGGCCGACACGGCCAGGGCGCTGAACCTGCCGCCGGAGCCGCGCCCACCTTTGCGCATCCTGCGCGAGAAGCGGGCGACCTTCGCCGCCACCCCGGCGGCCGCCGCCCGCCGCCCCGGCGCCGCGACAGGCTGGGCCAACCTGGCGCTGGCCGGCGACTACACCGCGACCGACCTGCCCTCGACCATCGAGGGCGCCATCCAGTCCGGCCACAGCGCCGCCGCGGTGGTGGGGCGCTAGGCCGGCGGCTGGCCGGCGCCATCGAAGGCCGCGGCCTCCTGCCGGACCCAGGCGACGAAGGACTTTACCGCCGGGCGCTCCAGGTGGTGCTTTGGGCAGACCAGCCAGTAGGCGAAGGGTGCCACGACCTTGAGCGGAAAGGGCCGCACCAGGCGGCCGCGGGCCAGGTCGTCGGCAGCCAGCACCGAGCTCGCCAGCGCCACGCCCTGGCCGTCGCGCGCCGCCTTCAGCGCCAGGTCGCTGATGCTGAAGCGCGGGCCGCGCTGCCAGTCGACCGCGGCCTCGGCGCCGGCGGCCTGCAGCCACATGCGCCAGGTCGGCCAGTCGCCGCCCAGGTAGTCGGCGTCGACGTGCAGCAGCACGAAGCGCTTCAGGTCCTCCGGTCGCTTCAGCGCGCGCGGGCCGGACAGCAGGGCGGGGCTGCAGACCGGGAAGTAGTCCTCGCCCAGCAGGCGCTCGTTATAGAGCCCCTCGTAGCGGCCGGCGCCGAAGCGCAGCGCCAGGTCGACGTCGTCGGACTCGAAGTCGGTCAGGCCCCACTTGGTCTCGACCCGCACGTCGACGTCCGGCGCCAGGGCCCAGTAGCGGGCGAGGCGCGGCAGCAGCCAGGTGCTGGCGAAGGACGGCAGGACCGAGACCACCAGGCCGCTGCGCTGCGCCGCGCGGCGGATCGTGCCGACGGCGCTGGCAAGGTCGCGGAAGGCCGGGGTCATGAGCGCGAGGCCAGCGCGCGCCTCGGCGCTGACCACGACGCCCCGTCCCTGCTTCACCAGCAGCGGCAGGCCGAGGTCGGCCTCGAGCTGCTTGATCTGGTGCGAGACGGCGCCCGGCGTCACCGCCAAGGCCTTGGCGGCGGCATTGATCGAGCCGAGGCGCGCTGCGGCCTCGAAGGCGCGGAGAGCATTCAGGGATGGGAGGCGCGACATCGTAGCTTTGCTCAACTGTTTGCGAAACCTTTTCGATTGTTCCTTCGGCTTCGCAAGCACATTTCTAGGGGCAACAGGCCGCCATCGGCCGGCCCAAACCAAAGAGACGACTGAGGAAAACTAAATCATGTCCGCCATCGCCGCCAGGGCCTTTGCCCCACCCGCCCCGACCGTCGCCCTGCTGACCCTGCGGCTGCGCCAGGCCGCCCGGGGGACCCAGCGCCTGTTCGCCGGGCTGCTGCCGGAGGGCGGCCAGACGGCGGCGCGAGAGGCCGCCGTGGCGCTGGAGCTGAAGCTGCTTGGACGCACGGCGCGCTAGGCGTCCAAGGACCCCGGCTACCAGGGCGGCCGGGCACCACCCCTGCGGGCGGCGCGCTTGCGGCTTGGGGGCCGCCTGACTAGGTTGCGGCGCAACAGAGTGCAACCGATCGGGCTGCCCGCAGTTCCATGGACCTTGCTGCCGAGATGCGCCGCCGCCAGGCGGTCGAAGACACCGTGGCCGAGTCCGGCGCGGCGCTGAAGGCGCTGCAGCGGGACGACGGCCATTGGGTCTTCGAGTTCGAGGCCGACGCGACGATCCCGGCCGAATACATCTTCCTGCACCACTTCCTGGACGACATCGCGGACCCGGCCTATCGGGCGCTGGAGCCGAAGCTGGCGCGCTACCTGCGCCGCATCCAGGGGACGCACGGCGGCTGGCCGCTCTTCCCCGAGGGCGACTTCAACATCTCCGCCTCGGTGAAGGCCTACTGGGCGCTGAAGCTCTGCGGCGATTCGCCGGACGCGCCGCACATGGCACGCGCGCGCGCGGCGATCCTGGCCTACGGCGGGGCGCAGAAGGCCAACGTCTTCACCCGCACCGCCCTGGCGCTCTTCGGGCTCATCCCCTGGCGCGCGGTCCCGGTCATGCCGATCGAGATCATGGTGCTGCCGAAGTGGAGCCCCTTCACCCTGGCGAAGGTGAGCTACTGGTCGCGCACGGTGATCGCGCCGCTGCTGGTGCTGATGCACCTGAGGCCGAAGGCGCGCAACCCGCTCGGCGTCCGCGTCGACGAGCTTTTCCCCGGCGGCCAGCCGGAGACGCTGAAGTACTCGATGAACGCCACCGGCACCTGGCTGGGCGCGGCCTTCGCCGGCCTCGACCGGGTGCTGCGCATCGTCGTCCCGCGCCTGTCGAAGAAGCGCAAGGCGCGCGCGGTGCAGGCGGCGCTCGACTTCATCGTGCCGCGCCTCAACGGCGAGGACGGCCTGGGCGGCATCTTCCCGGCCATGGCCGGCGCCGTCATGGCCTTCGACGCGCTGGGCTTTGCCCGCGACGATCCGCGCTTCAAGATCGCCCTCGCCTCGGTCGAGAAGCTGGTGATCGACCACGGCGAGGAGGCCTATGTGCAGCCCTGCCTCTCGCCGATCTGGGACACCTGCCTCGCGGCGCATGCGCTGCTCGAGGCGGGCGAGGCGCCGCAAGGCCCCTGCCTGACGCGCGCCTTCGACTGGCTGGCCGAGCGCGAGATCACCAAGGTCAAGGGCGACTGGGCCTGGCAGCGGCCGGATCTGGCGCCTTCGGGCTGGGCCTTCCAGTACTGGAACGACTACTACCCCGACGTCGACGACACGGCGGTGGTGGTGACCGCGCTGCACCGCGGCGGCGATCCGCGATACAAGGCAGCGATCGAGCGCGCCGCCGTCTGGATCTGCGGCATGCAGTCGAAGAACGGCGGCTGGGGCGCCTTCGACGCCGACAACACGCACTATTACCTGAACCACATTCCCTTCGCCGACCACGGCGCGCTGCTCGACCCGCCGACGGTCGACGTCTCGGCGCGCTGCCTTTCGATGCTGGCGCAGCTCGGCTACGGGCGGGAGCACCCCGTGGTCGCCCGCGCCATCCAGTACCTGAAGCGCGAGCAGGAGAAGGACGGCTCCTGGTACGGCCGCTGGGGCATCAACTACATCTATGGCACCTGGTCGGCACTCGCAGCGCTCAACGCCATCGGCGAGGACATGGAGCAGCCCTACATCCGCCGCGCCGTGCGGTACCTCAAGGACTACCAGCAGGCCGACGGCGGCTGGGGCGAGGACGGCGCGACCTACTGGAAGGAGCGTGTCGGCGAGGTGAAGGGCTCCACCCCCTCGCAGACCGCCTGGGCCCTCCTCGGCCTGATGGCCGCGGGCGAGGTCGAGGACCCCGCCGTCAAGCGTGGCGTCGACTATCTTCTGAAGGCGCCGCGCGACGGCGCCAAGTGGGAGGAGAAGCTGATGACCGGCGTCGGCTTCCCGCGCGTCTTCTACCTGCGCTACGTCGGCTATTCGGCCTATTTCTGCACCTGGGCGCTGGCCCGCTATCGCAGCCTGACCCAGTCCAACAGCAAGCGTACGGAGTGGGGGCTGTGAGCAAGTCCGCGCCGATCGGCGTCATCACCGGCCTGACCGTCGAGGCCGACATCCTGAGGCCGCTGGCCGCGCGCGGGCTGATCCGCCTCGGCGTCGCCGGCGCCAACGAGCAGCGGGCGCGCGACCTGGCGCGGCGCTTCGCCGACGAGGGCGCGCGCGGCCTGGTCTCCTTCGGCATCTGCGGCGGCCTGGTGCCGGCGGTGCGCGTCGGCGACCTTGTGCTGGCCGAGAGCGTGATCCATCCCGCGGGGCCGACGGTGGAGACCCACGCCCCCTGGCGCGGGCGCCTGCTGGAGGCGCTGCGCCGCTCGCGCAGCGTGCCGGTTCGCTCCGGCCCGCTGGTCGGCTCCACCGTGCTGGTCGAGCAGCCCGTGGACAAGACGGCGCTGCATGTGAAGCACCGCGCCGTCGCGGTCGACATGGAGAGCCACGCCGTCGCCACGGTGGCCGGCGAGACCGGGCTGCCGCTGCTGATCCTGCGCAGCTGCTCCGACGCCGCCGAGCGCGCCTTCCCCATCGCCGCGCTGGAGGCCATGAGCCCCGACGGCTCCTTCCGCCCAGGCCCGGTGCTGAAAGCCGTGGCGAGGAAACCCTGGGTGGTGCCGAGCCTGATGCGCCTGGGCCTGGAGACCCGCACCGCCCTCGGCACCCTGAAGCGCATCGTGCGCGAGGAAGCGGCGCTGCTGGGGGCGGGCGACTGACCCTCTCCCGTCGGGAGAGGGTGTGAGCGCAGCGAGCGGGTGAGGGGAAGCGGAACGGCCGGGTGCTGGCTCCGGGTGCTGACTGGGGATGCCGCGCTGCAGCTTGGCGCTTTCCCTCACCCGGCTCCCTTTGGTCGCCACCCTCACCCTATGGGCGAGGGTTGACTGCCTACTCCGCCGCCGGCTTCGCGACGCGCGGCTTGTCGCCGGGGCGGCTGACCTTGCCGTGGTCGTGCAGTTCCTTCACCGCGCCGGAGACCAGCTTGTCGAAGACGAACTGCGCCGGGCGGGCCTTGTCCATGGCGATCTCGGGCGCCATGGGGCCGGTGGTCTTGACGCCACGCAGCGCGACCTTCAGCGCCTTCAGCGGGTGCTTCACCGTGTCCTGCACGGCGGTGCCCTCGTAGCCGCAGTGCACCATGCAGTCGGCGCACTTCTCATAATTGCCCGTGCCGTAGGACGGCCAGTCGGTGGTCTCCATCAGCTCCCTGAAGGACTTGGCATAGCCCTCGTTCAGCAGGTAGCAGGGCCGCTGCCAGCCGAAGACGTTGCGCGTCGGGTTGGACCAGGGCGTGCAGTGATAGGTCTGGTTGCCGGCCAGGAAGTCGAGGAAGAGGCTCGACTGCGTGAACTTCCACTTCTTGCCCTTACCGGCGGCGAAGATCTCGCGGAAGATGTTCTTCGTCGTCTGGCGGTTCAGGAAGTGCGCCTGGTCGGGCGCGCGCTCGTAGGCATAGCCCGGCGAGATGGTCACGCCCTCGATGCCGAGGTCGCGCATGGTGTCCAGGAACTGGGCGACGCGGTGCGGCTCGGCGTTGTTGAACAGCGTGCAGTTGACGTTGACGCGGAAGCCCATCTTCAGCGCCGCCTTGATGGCGCTGATGCAGCGGGCATAGACGCCCTTCTGGTCGACCGACTTGTCGTGCTCCGGCTCCAGGCCGTCCAGGTGCACCGACCAGGTGAAGTACTTGGAGGGCTTGAACTCCGGCAGGCGCTTTTCCAGCAGCAGCGCGTTGGTGCAGAGGATGACGAAGCGCTTGTCCTTGACCAGGGCCTCGACGATCTGCGGGATCTCGCGGTGGATCAGCGGCTCGCCGCCGGGAATCGCCACCATGGGGGCGCCGCATTCGCGCGCCGCCTGCAGGCACTCCTCGACCGAGAGGCGGCGGTCCAGGATCTCCTTGGGATAGTCGATCTTGCCGCAGCCGGGGCAGGCGAGGTTGCAGCGGAACAGGGGCTCCAGCATCAGCACCAGCGGGTAGCGCTCAACGCGCTTCAGCCGCTGCTTCATGATGTAGGCACCGACGCGGAGCTGCTGGATCAGAGGGACTGGCATGGGGTCACGGATCCTGGGTTTCCAAAGTGTAGCGACCGGGCGGAGGGCGGAAACCTCCCGTTCGCGTCCCAAAGGCTTGGCATCCCCCGCGCCGCAGGCCGGCACCCTGTCTTTCCGGGGCCTTTTACCTTGCGGCGGACACGTTTTCAGCCCACCTAGCGTAAACCTGAGTGCCATGCCGGGGGCCTCCTGTCAAAGCGGAAGAGGTTGAAGCTGTCGTGATCAAGAGACTGATGACCCTGGTTCTCGTCCTGGCATTGCCTGCCCAGGTCCTGGCCGCAGACCCCGCCATCGATCCCAACGACCCGGCCGTCGCCGTGGTCCAGACCCTGGACCAGGGCCTGCAGGACGCCATGAACGGCCCGGTCGGCGGCACCTTCGAGGAGCGCATGGCGCTGCTGGCGCCGATCATGGAAGCGGCCTTCGACTACCCCTTCATGGCCCAGGTGGCCGCCGGCAAGTACTGGGCCGGCTTCAAGCCGGACGAGCAGGCGCAGTACGGGGCGCTCTTCGCCAAGGTCAGCGTCGCCGCCGCGGCCAGCCGCTTCAAATCCAAGCCGGGGGCCGCCTTCGCCATCACCGGCCTGCGCGAGGCCAATGGCGGGCGGCGCTATGTCGAGACCACGCTCACCGTGCCCGGCCGCGATCCGCTGAAGATCGCCTACCTGGTGCAGCAGGGCGAGGACGGCGCCTGGAAGGCCGTCGACCTGTTCTACAACGGCACGGTCAGCGAGCTGGCGACCAAGCGCTCGGAATACACCTCGGTGCTCAAGACCGACGGGCTGGCGGTGCTGCTCAGCAAGCTGGAAGGCAAGGTGGCGCAGTACGCCAAGGAATAGCCGGGTGACCCAGGTCAAGGCATCGTCGCGGCGGCCCCCCTAGCCTCGCTCCATGCCAGCCGAGAGCCTGCCCGCCCCCGCCCAACCCGCCACCGCGCTCAAGCGCAGCCTCGGCCTCGGGTTGCTCACGCTCTATGGCCTCGGCACCACGATCGGCGCCGGTATCTATGTGCTGATCGGCGCCATCGCCGGGCGGGCGGGAGGCCTCGCGCCCTGGTCCTTCCTGGTGGCGGCGCTGCTGGCGGGCCTGGCGGCGGCGAGCTATGCCGGGCTCAGCCGGCGCCACCCGCGCAGCGCCGGCGAGGCGCACTACGTCCTAGTGGCCTTCCGCAGCCGCGCCCTCAGCCTCGTCGTCGGGCTGCTGGTGCTGGCGACGGCGGTGATCTCCGCCGCCGCCATCGCGCGGGGAGCGGCGGGCTATCTCTCCTTCTTCGTCGAGCTGCCGGACTGGCTGCTGCTCGCGCTGCTGGTCGGCGCCCTCGGCACGCTGGCGGCCTGGGGCGTGGAGGAATCGGCGCGCGCCGCCGGGCTCTGCACCCTGGTCGAGGTCGGCGGCCTGCTGCTGGTGCTGGGCGCCGGCATCCTGCTGCTGTCGCGGCAGGGAACCGATGGCGCCGCGCTGCTGCCGGCCGCCGGCGACCTGGACCCGATCCTGGGCGGCACGCTGATCGCCTTCTTCGCCTTCGTCGGCTTCGAGCACATGGTGAACATGGCCGAAGAGGTAAAGGCGCCGGAGCGGACCCTGCCCCGCGCCATCGCGCTGACCCTGGCGGTCACGACGCTGCTCTATGTCGGGCTTGCCCTGGTCGCGGTGCAGGCGGTGCCGCCGGCGGAGCTGGCGGCCCACCCGGCGCCGCTGGCGCTGGTCTGGTCGCGCGCCGGCGGGCCGGCCTGGATCCTCGGCGCCATCGGCGTCTTCGCCACGCTCAACGGCGTGCTGGCGATGATGATCCTGGGATCGCGCGTGCTCTATGGCCTGGCACGGCAGGGCAGCCTGCCGGCGCTGCTCGGGCGCGTCGGGCGGCGGCGGCAGACGCCGCTGCCGGCGACGCTGACGGTGGTCGCCGTCTCGCTGCTGGGCGCGCTCTGGCTGCCGCTGGACGCCCTGGCCGAGGCCACCTCGATGGTGACACTGCTGACCTTCACCGTGGTCTCGGCCGCCCTGCTGCGCGTCGAGACGCGCGAGGGTCAACCCTGGCGCAAGCGGCTCTGGCCGCTGTTGGCGCTGCTGGCGACCGGCGGCCTGCTGGCCTGGGAACTGGCGCGGCGGCTCTAGTCGGCGAAGCTGACGGTGTAGCGGAAGCGGGCGCGGTTCTCGACCGGGATGGCGGTCGCCTCGCCGCGCGCGCCGGCGTAGGCGCCGCTGCCGCCGGTGATGACCCAGAGCGAGGTCTTGGGCTCGACCTCCTGGCGGCCGACCAACACCAGCGCGCCGTCCTTCATGTAGAAGACGGTGGTGCAGAGATAGGCGCCGTCGGCGTCGAGTCGCAGGCATTGCCCGGCGCTGCTGCCCAGGTCGGCGCCGCCTTCGTCGGTCAGTACCGAGTTCCAGACGATCTGCGCGCCGGGATCCTTGGCCCCGCCGCCTGGCGCCGGCACAAAGCTGTCGCGCGTGGCGTCGTCGAAGATCACCACCTCCTTCGCCAGCGCAGGCCCCGTCGCGGCAAGGCCCAGCAGGGTGGCAAGGGCAAGGATGCGCATCGTTGGTCTCCCTCGAAAATCAGGCAGCGTCGGGCAAGCCTAGCGCGGCGCGCGCCTCGGTCACCACCGCGGCAAGGTCGCCGCCAGCGGCGAGCGGGCGCCAGCCGTGATCCGAGGGCGGGCCGCCGGAAAGCTGGCGGCGCACCACCTCCACCGTGGCGTCGGAGGCATCGCCCTGCCGCGCCGCGACGCGGGCCACCAGCGTCTCGGCCGGTGCGTCGAGCCAGAAGCCGGCGAAGGCTACGCCGGCCTCGCGCGCCAGCGCCTCGGCCGCGGCGCGGCCCTCCGGGTGGCCGTGCACGGCGTCGAGGATCACGGCATGGCCGGCGGCCAGCGCGGCGCGTGCCTGCTCCAGCATCGTGGCGGCCACCTTCGCGTGCCATTCCGGAGCGTAGGCGGCGTCGGGCAGCCGCACCTCGGGCGCGACGCCGAAGAGCCGCTTGCGGATCACGTCGCTGCGGACCAGCAGCGCGCCGGGCGCGGCACCGAGCGAGGGCGCGAGGGCGCGCGCCAAGGTCGACTTGCCGCTGCCCGAAAGGCCGCCGACCGCCACCAGCCGCGGCGGTGGCGGGGCGAGATAGTCCAGCGCGCGGCGGGCATAGTCGCGCGCCTCCTCGGCCAGCGCGGCGCGCCGCCGTTCCGGCACCTCGTGCACGCCGAGCGCCGCGACCTTGGCCCGCACGCCGGCACGCAGCGACAGGAAGAGCGGCAGCGCGGCCAGCCCCGGCAATTGCGCCGCGTCGTCGAGCCAACGGTTCAGCACCAGGTTGGCGTAGTCGCGGCGCCCGTGGCGCTCCAGGTCCATCAGCAGGAAGGCCAGGTCGTAGAGCAGGTCGATGGTGACGAAGGCCTCGTTGAACTCGATGCAGTCGTAGAGCGTGGGCTCGCCCTGCCAGCGCACGATGTTCGCCAGGTGCAGGTCGCCGTGGCAGCGCCGCACGAAGCCGGCCTGGCGCCGCGCCTCCAGCAGCGGGGCCAGGCGCCGCACCGCCGCCGCCGTGCGTTCGGCCAGCGGCGCGGCCAGGTCCGCCGGCACCACGCTGGGCGCGGCGGCGAGGTCGCGCGCATTCTCGGCCGCGACCTTGGCGGCCAGTGCGCGCCCGCCGCCGTCGCGGCTGACCTCGGCCGCGGCATGGAAGGCGGCGACGCGGTCGGCCAGGCGCTGCATCAGCGCGGGCGTCAGGCCGCCGGCGGCCAGCAACTTGTCGAAACGCTCGGCCTGATCGAAGCGGCGCATCATCAGCAGCCACTCGGCCACCGCGCCATCGCCGCCCAGCGCGTAGCTGTCGCCCTGCCGCGTCACCGCCACGACGTCGAGATAGAGATCCGGCGCGGTGCGGCGGTTCAGCAGCAGTTCGTTGCGGCAGACCGCCTCGCGCTTCTCCAGCGTGGAGAAGTCCATCCAGCCGACATCGAGCGCGCGCTTCAGCTTGTAGGCCCGCTCGCCCAGCAGCACGACGGTAGAGGCGTGGGTGTCGTGGCGCTCGGCGTCATCGCCCCGGGCCATGAGCCAGGTGACGATCCGCTCCTGCTCCGCGCGCTGGGCGGCAAGGTCGGTCATGCGGGCCGTTCAGCGGTCCAGCGAGGCGTCGGCCAGCAGGCGGGGCGCCTCCAGTTCGGTCATCAGGCGCTGCAGGCGCCTGAGGCCGCGCCGGCGGTGGCGCGTGGCGATGCCGATCTCGGGGTTCAGCACCTGGGTCGCTCGGTTGGCATGCACGAGGTAGCGCTCCAGCGTCGGGATCGGCACGAAGTCCATGCGCCAGCCGGCCTCCTCCAGCCGCCGGTGCAGCCACTTGCCGACCGGCGCGCCCTGCTCGACGAAAGAGAGGCCGAGGTCGCGCAGCGGCGCCATGCGGTAGAGCGCGCAGTGGCTGCGCAGATAGAACCAGTTGTCGCCCTGCCCCTCGACCTTGCCGTGGCCACGGCGCAGCAGGCGGCGCAGCGGAATCTCGATGGCGCGTTCCCAGTCCTTCAGCGCCTCGCGCCAGGGCGCGCGCTCGCCCTGCTTCCAGGCGCCGACGCCGGCCAGCCTGGGATCGGACTCCAGCCGGCCCACCAGCAGCGGCAGCCAGTCGGGCCGGCGCACGAAGCTGTCGCTGTGCAGCGACAGGACATAGGGCGTGTCGACGCGCTCGAGGCCGAGGTCCAGCGCCCGTCCGTGGGCCAGCGCCGGCGGTTCCTGCGGCGGCGGCCGGCGCTCGACCAGTTCGATCCAGTCGACCTGGCGCAGGTAGTCGAGCGAGGCATCGCCCGAGGCGTTGTCGATCACCACGACCCGCGCCAGGGCCGGGTCGGTGTGGCGACGGATCAGGCGCAGGCAGAGGCAGGTCAGGTCCCGCGTACGGTAGTTCGGGATCAGGATGGTGACCTTGGGCGCCACGCCGGGACCCCCGCCACTCAGCCCTGGGTCCAGGGCAGGCCGCTGGCCTTCCAGCCGTTGACACGGCCGCGGTGCTTCTCGGCGTCGGGCGCGCCCTCGAAGCCGTCGCTGATGTTGTAGGCCCGGGTATAGCCCGCCGCAGTCATGGCCGCCGCGGCCGCCTTGCTGCGCACGCCCGAGCGGCAGAGGAAGAGCAGGGGCGTCGACTTGTCGGCGATCTGGGCCGCCAGGGAACCGACGAAGGCGGGATTGACCTGCATCTCGGGGAAGAGCTGCCAGGCAAGCTTGATCGGCTGGCGCTCCAGCGCGGCGAGATTCGGCAGGCCGACATAGGTCCATTCCGCATTCGTGCGCACGTCGACGAGCTGGGCCTTGGCGTCCTGGCGCAGCAGCTCGTAGGCTTCCTTGGGCGCGAGATCGCCGGCGTAGGTCTGGGACATGACACAATCTCCTGGAAACGGGCGCCGCTTGCCGCGACCCTGTCGCAAGGCTAACAAGCGCCCGCCGAGCGTCACAAGGCAAGGAACCGGCCCCGCATGACACTGACCTTCTATCACAACCCGCGCTGCGGGAAATCGCGCGCCGCGCTGGCGCTGCTGGAGGAGCGTGGGGCGAAGCCGACGGTGGTGCGCTATCTGGAAACGCCGCCCGACGCCGCGACCCTCGACCGCATTCTGCGGGCCCTGGGCCGCGAACCGCGCGCGCTGATGCGCAAGCAGGAGGAGCCCTACGAGGCGCTCGGCCTGGAGGACCCGAAGAAGTCCCGGCAGGAGCTGATCCGGGCGATGGTCGAAAACCCCATCCTGATCGAGCGGCCGATCCTGGTCGCCGGCAGCGGCGCCAGCATCAGGGCGGCGGTCGGCCGCCCGCCGGAAGCCGTGCTGGATCTCATCTGATGGCAGGACTCTGATGGCGAAGCGACTGTCGCAGCGGCCGGTGCGACGCGCCCTGATCACCGGCATTGCCGGCCAGGACGGTGCCTATCTGGCGCGCCTGCTGCTGCAGCGCGGCTACGAGGTCTATGGCACCACGCGGCAGGCGGCGGCGCAGGAGCCCTGGCGGCTGGAGGCCCTGGGCATCGTCGGCAAGGTGAAGCTGAGCGCGCTCGACCTCGCCGATGCCCGCGGCGTCGAGGAGCTGATCGCCGAGGTCAGGCCGCACGAGGTCTACAACCTCGCCGGCCTGTCGCAGGTCAGCCGCTCCTTCGGCGAGCCGGTGGAGACCGGCAACGTCGACGCCCTCGGCGTTTCGCGCCTGCTCGAGGCGGTCCGGCTTCGGGCGCCCGAGGCGCGCTACTACCAGGCCTCGAGCTCCGAGATGTACGGCCGCGCCGGCGAGATCCCGCAGCGCGAGTCGACCGCCTTCCACCCGGTCAGCCCCTACGCGGTGGCCAAGCTCTATGCCCACTGGATCACGGTCACCTACCGCGATGCCTACGGGCTGCATGCCTCCTCCGGCATCCTGTTCAACCACGAGTCGCCGCTGCGCGGGCTGGAGTTCGTCACCCGCAAGATCACCGACGGCCTGGCGCGCATCCGCCTCGGCCTGCAGGAGCGGCTGGAGCTCGGCAACCTCGCCGCCCGGCGCGACTGGGGCTATGCCGAGGACTATGTGCTCGGCATGTGGCTGATGCTGCAGCAGGAGAGGGCGGACGACTACGTGCTGGCCACCGGCCGCGCCCATTCGGTGCAGGACTTCGTCGACCTCGCCGCCGCCGCGCTGGGCTTCGATCTTGCGTGGGAGGGCGAGGGTACCGGGGCCAGGGCCTTCGACCGCCGCAGCGGCCGCCAGGTCGTTGCCGTCTCGCCCCGGCTCTACCGCCCGCTCGACATCGACGAAGTGCGCGGCGATCCCGGCAAGGCGCGCCGTCAGCTCGGCTGGCAGGCCGAGGTGAAGTTCGAGACCCTGGTGGAGATCCTGGCGCAGGCCGATCTCAGGCGCCTGAAACAGGCGGCCTGACGCGGAGACCGGCCGGCGGCCGGAAAAGCAGAAGGGGCCGCACCCTTGCC
>JAKOWB010000040.1 GCA_029781795.1 Pseudomonadota bacterium
GCCCTCCGCCAGGGTCCCGAAGGCGCCCAGCACCAGGCTGTCGTCGCCGCCAAAGACGCCGCGCCAGCCGGCGAGGTCGTAGCCCGCCTGGAGGCCGTAGTTGTCCTGCCCGAAGGTCAGGCCGTTGCCGGACGAGACGTCGAGGCCCTGGCCGAAGGCTGCCAGCCAGGCCCCGGTCGCCACGCCGTCGCCCGCCGTCGGGCGCACCGCCTCCTGAACGTCGCCGGCGCCCAGGGCCGCGCTCTGGTCCTGGCTGGGGGAAGCGATGGCCGGCGGCGCGTCGGGCCAGTTCAGCGCGCCCTCCAGCGCCGCCTGGCCGAGCAGGCCAGGGCCCTGCATCACCGCCGCGTACTCGTAGACGCCGGTGAAGAAGCTCGACTGCAGGCGGTAGTCCCAGAAGGCGCCGCCGCCCAGCAGCGCGTCCTTCTCGCCCGCGTCCGAGCTGCCGGGGTCGAAGGCCACGATCTCGTACTCCCAGGCGCCCGCCGTCAGCGGCTTGGCCAGGGCGAAGGAATCCGCCGCCGCCGTCCCCGCCACCTGCACGATCGAGATGCCCGCCGTGTTGCCACTGCCCGTCGGCCCGACCTGACCCATGTCGTTGTAGATCTTCACCCCTGTCGTCCCGGTGACGCTGCCGTCGACCAGGAAGCGGTCGGTCAACTGCAGCCCGGGGCCGCCGGCATCCAGCCGCGTGTCGAGCCGCAGCAGGCCGCCGCTGCCCTGGTAGGGGCCGTCGATCCAGAGACGGTCGCCGGCATCCGGCGCCGAGCCGCCCACGTCCTGGTCCGCGAGGCTCACCACGCCAGCGTTCACGACACTCTCCGCCCCGACGATCCGGCCGACGTCGTCGCCCGCCGCGATGCCCAGCGCCAGGACGCCATTGCCGGCGACGAAGACCTCGTCGTTCGCCCCGGTGCCGAGGTCCAGGACTGCCTCGCCGATCGTGTCGCGCACGCCGTCGCCATCGGTATCGGCGAAGTTGCGGAGGTCGTATTGCCCGCCCGACAGGATCCGCAGCGCGTCGTCGCCGTCGTCGAAGTCCATCTGGCCCACCGCGTGGCCCAACAGCAGCACCGTCTCGTCGCCGATCCGGCCCTTCACCGCCAGCTCGCTCAGCGCGCCCAGGCTGCCGCCACCGTTCACCGTCAGACTGGATTCGACAGCCGCCGCGTCGGAGCCGAAGTTCACGCCTAGGCCATTGGCCCAGCCGCCCTGCGCCACGTCGAGTGCAATCGTCACCGCGCCGGAATCGCCGATGGCGCGCACCGCGATGCTGTCCTCGCCACTTGCCAGCACCTGTGTCGCCGTCACCGCGACCGGTCCGCCGTCGCTTCTGGCGTTGATGCCATTCGCGCTATCGCCGAGCGTCGTGACCGTGCCCTGCGCGAGCAACGTCACGGCGCCATCCACGCCCGCACCGTTGCTGGAGGCAGAGATACCGGTGCTGTTCGGGCCGGCGGTGCTGACCGCCTGGCTGGTGACGCTGACCGCCCCGCCGCTGCTGTGCGCAAGGATACCGGTCGAACCGCTGCCGCCCAACGTCGAAACCGTCCCCTTGGCCAGGACTGTCACGACGCCGTCCGCGCCGGTCCCTTCGCTGGAGGCGATGATGGCCTCGGACGCATTGCCCGTGGTGCTGACCGCCAGGCTGGTGACGTCGACTGCGCCGCCCGCGCTCTTGGCGATGATGCCGGACGCGGTCGGTCCTTGGGTCGAGACCGCGCCATTCGCCAGGACCGTCACCACGCCGTCGGCGCCGATCCCGCCGCTGCTGGCGATGATCGCGTCGCTGCCGCTCGCAGAGCTGACCGCCTGACTGGTGACATGGACCGCGCCATGCGCGCTGTCGGCATGTATAGCCGTGGAGCCACCGCCCCGGGTCGAGACCGAACCCAGGGCCACCACCTCCACCAGGCCGTCCGCGCCCAGCCCGTCGCTCGCGGCATTGATGCCGACCGCGCCGCCGCCCTGCGTGCTGACCGCCTGGACGGTGACGCTGACCGGGCCGCCGCTGCTGACGGCGTTGAGGCCGCGCGCACCGTCACCCTCGGTCGAGATCGCGCCGTTCACCAGGACGGTAACCATGCCATCGGCGCCCGAGCCGTTGCTGGTCGCGTCGATGCCGCTGGCACCGCCGCCCGTGGTGCTGATCGCCTGGCTGGTGATGTGGACGGCGCCGCCGCCGCCGATGGCGACGATGCCCTGCCCCCGGCTGTCGATGTCGGCGCCCGCGTCGATGGTGACGACGCCGTCGGCGCCGACACCTTGCGACCAGGCGAAGATGCCGATCACGCCGTCGCTTTCGGTCCGCACCGTGCCGTCGCCGGTGGTGACGATGGTGATCGAGCCGTCGTCGCTCTGCGCCGAGATACCGGCCTGCGCCACGCCATCGGAGACCGCGGTCTGATGCACCGCGCCGCTGCTGAAGATCGACAGGTCGCCGAAGTTGGTGCCGATGCCGCCGCTGGCGATGAACTCCGTCGGCGTGCCGTCGCCCGGATGCTGGATCGTCAGGTCGACCGTCGTGTAGGTGATGCCGTCGGCGTTCTGGTAGCTGTCGACCTCGTGCGCGGCATCGCAGGTCACGACGCCGCCCACCGGCGCGCCGCAGTCGTCGGCCGCGCGCGTCGTGGTCATGGGGCTGGCGGCAATTAGCAGAGCGCCGAGCAGGCTGGAAACGCCAAGGCGCCCGCCGAGCGGGCACAGTCGTCCTATCATTGCAAGTCCCCCTGGCAATGTAGAAGCGACCGCTCTCGGCCCAGCGGCAACCCCTCTATAGGCGGAACTTTACGGCATTCGGAATGGTTGTCCAGGGCGGTTTTGCCAGGCGCAAACACCCGCCATAGATGTTCTCTATTGATCCTGACTTTGGTGGTTCTACCAGGAGAGCTTGAAGCCGCCGGAGACGGTGAAGCCCTCGACCTCGTCGCCGAAGCGGTATCCGGCGTCGAGATTGATCGAGAGGTTGGAGGCCAGCGCCCAGGCGGCGATGCCGCCGCCCACCTCGAAGGCCGTGCCCTCGACCGAGGAATTGAAGGTCAGGCCCGAGGCCGTCGCACTCGCCTCGCCCAGGAACTCGTGCGCCACGCCGACGGAGAGATAGGGCGCGACATTGTCGAAGCCCACGCCGGCCTTGACCCGACCGCGCGCGACGAGGGAGTCCGTGTCGTCCAGCCCGATGGTCACGTTGCTGCCGTCCTGGAAGTCCTCGCCCCAGGCGTGCACGTAGCGCAGCTCCGCGCCCGGCGTCACGAAGACCCGGCCCAGGTCGAAGCGCCAGGAGGCACCGGCCCCCAGGCCCAGCGTCGTCACGTCGATGCTGCTGTCCACCGAGGGATAGGGCGCGACGTAGTCGGCATCGCCGGTCAGCAGCTGCGCCACCAGGTCGGCGCGGAAGCCACCGTCGCCATAGGCCGCGTAGGCACCGCCGCCGTAGAGGCTGATATCGACCGTCGAGGCGCTGTTGTTGAAGGCGACCTTGCCCTCCGCCAGCGTGCCGAAGGCCCCCAGCACCAGGCTGTCGTCACTGCCGAAGACGCCGCGCCAGCCGGCGAGGTCGTAGCCCGCCTGGAGCCCATAGTTGTCCTGCCCGAAGGTCAGGTTGTTGCCCGAGGAGACGTCCAGCCCCTGCCCGAAGGCCGCGAGCCAGGCACCCGTCGCCACCCCGTCGCCCGCCGTCGGACGCACTGCCTCCTGAACATCGCCCGCGCCCAGCGCCGCGTCCTGCGCCTGGTTCGGCGCGGCGATGGCCGGCGGCGCGTCCGGTCGGTTCAGCGCGCCCTCCAGCGCCGCCTGGCCCAGCAGCCCGGGGCCCTGCATCACCGCCGCGTACTCGTAGACGCCCTCGAAGAAGCTCGACTGCAGCCGGTAGTCCCAGAAGGCACCGCCGCCCAGCAGCGCGTCCTTCTCGCCCGCGTCCGAGCTGCCGGGGTCGAAGGCCACGATCTCGTACTCCCAGGCGCCCGCCGTCAGCGGCTTGGCCAGGGCGAAGGAATCCGCCGCCGCCGTCCCC
>JAKOWB010000044.1 GCA_029781795.1 Pseudomonadota bacterium
AGCGCCACCGCCGAGGCGGCACAAAGCACCTTGAAACGCATGAGGGTCAGCCTCCTCTTCCCATGAAGGTCCGGCTTGATGGCACGTCCGAAGTGCTGCCGGGCCTGGCGCGCGTTGGCGCCTTGATTGGTTCGTTTCGTGTCGCTATCGGCAAAGCCGGGGCGACCCGCGGACGTGTTCATTCAATCAGAACGGGCCGGCGGCCGGAAGGCTGGACTGTTTGAGGCGGGTTTTTTGGCAGGCGCGACCTCGCGTAGGCTGAGTTGGGTGCTTCGTGGCCCATCCCTCGAGACGCGGCGCCGCGCACCGCGTCTCAGGGTGAGGGCTGTGATCTTGTCGACAGAAGCCCTGTCCTCGTCCTGAGGAGGCCGCGCCAGCGGCCGTCTCGAAGGATGGGCCAGAGGCAGAGCAGGGATGATCGGTATGGCCAGACAGGACTACGACTTCATCATCGTCGGCGCCGGTTCGGCTGGCTGCGTGCTGGCCAACCGCCTGTCGGCCGACCCCGCGATCAAGGTGCTGCTGCTGGAGGCCGGGCCGGGCGACCGCACCTGGAAGATCCACATGCCGGCGGCGCTGACCTACAACCTGATGAATGACCGCTACAACTGGTACTACAACACCGAGCCGCAGAAGCACATGGACGGCCGCGTGCTCTACTGGCCGCGCGGGCGGGTGCTGGGCGGCTCCTCCTCGCTGAATGCCATGTGCTACGTGCGCGGCCACGCGCTGGACTATGACCGCTGGCAGAGCGAGGGCGCCGAGGGCTGGTCCTATGCCGAGTGCCTGCCCTACTTCCGCCGCGCCGAGACCTTCAACGACGGTGCCGAGACCTATCCCGGCGCGCACACCTATCGCGGCAGCGACGGCCCGCTGCAGGTCACCACCGGCCCGGCGAAGAATCCGCTGTTCACCGCCTTCGTCGAGGCCGGGCGCGAGGCCGGCTATCCGGTGACGCAGGACCAGAACGGCGAGATGCAGGAAGGCTTCGGGCGGATGGACATGACCATCCACAGGGGCCGGCGGCAATCGACCGCCGTCACCTTCCTGAAGCCGGCGCTCGGCCGGCCGAACCTGACGGTCGCGACCGGCGCCTTCACCACCCGCATCGTGGTGGAACAGGGCCGCGCCGTCGGCGTCGAGTACCAGCGGGGCGGTGAGTCCACGACGGCGCGCGCGGCGCGCGAGGTGATCCTGTCGGGCGGCGCCATCAACTCGCCGCAGCTCCTGCTGCTGTCGGGCATCGGCCCGGCCGACCAGATCCGGGCGCAGGGCCTGCCGGTGGTGCACGACCTGCCGGGCGTGGGCGAGAACCTGCAGGACCACCTGGAGCTCTGGGTACAGCGCGCCTGCAAGGAGCCGATCACCCTCTATTCGATCATGAAGGGCCTGCCGATGGTCTGGGCCGGCCTGCGCTGGTTCCTGAACCGGACCGGCCCCTGCGCCACCGCGCACCTGGAGGCCGGCGGCTTCATCCGCAGCCGCGCCGGCATCCAGCACCCCGACATCCAGTACCACTTCCTGCCGGCGGTGGTGACCAATCACGGCCGCGACCCCGGCACGCAGCACGCCTTCCAGGTGCATGTCGGCACCATGCGCGAGAAGTCGCGCGGCTGGCTGCGCCTGAAGTCAGCCGACCCGCGCGTGCATCCGCTGATCGAGCCGAACTACCTGGCCGAGGAGCAGGACCGCGTCGACCTGCGCGCCTGCGTGACGCTGACGCGCGAGATCTTCGAGCAGCCGGCCTTTCGCCGCTATGCCGGGCCCGAGCTGCTGCCGGGCAAGGACTGCACCTCGGACGCCGCCATCGACGCCTATGTACGCAAGTATGCCGAGACGGCCTATCACCCCTCGGGCACCTGCAAGATGGGCGTCGACGAGATGGCGGTGGTCGATCCGAAGTGCCGCGTGCGCGGGCTGGAGGGCCTGCGCGTGGTCGACGCCTCGATCATGCCCTCGATCGTCTCGGGCAACCTGAATGCGCCGACCATCATGATCGGCGAGAAGGCGGCGGACATCATCCTGGGCAATACGCCGCTGCCGCCGTCGAACGCCCCGGTCTGGATCAATCCGAACTGGCAGACCAGCCAACGCTAGGCCGACACGCCGGCTTCGGACTAGGCTCTGGCGCATGCCGCCGGCCGCATTTGTCCAACCGCCCGCATCCTGGTCGCCGCCGGCGACCAGCTATCTGGTCTGCACCACGCCGCGCTCGGGCTCGACCTTCCTGTGCCGGCTGCTGCGTGGCACGCGCGACATGGGCCGCCCCGACGAGCACCTGGCCGAGGGGCGCAACACCGCGGCGCGCAAGGCGGGCGGCCCGGCCTGGATCGAGGCCATCGTCCGCGAGGGGCGGACGGCCAACGGCGTGTTCGGCGTCAAGCTCTTCCCGCCGCACCACAGGGCCTTGCAGCAGGCCGGAATCAGACCCGGCGACTGGTTGCCGGGGCTGCGCCACGTGCTGCTGCGCCGGCGCGACCTGGTGGGCCAGGCGGTCTCCTTCGCCATCGCCATGCAGACCGACCAGTGGGTCAGCTGGGACGGCCCCGAGACACCGCGCGAGCCACGATACAGCGCGCCGCTGATCGCGCGCCTGTTCGATCGCCTGGTGGAGTGGGAAGGCTACTGGCGGCGCTACTTCGCGCTGGCCGCGGTGGCGCCGCTGGAACTGGACTATGAGGAGGTGCAACAGCAGCCCGCGACGGCTGTCGCGGCGATCCGCGCGCACCTCGGCCTGCCGGCCGCGCCGCACGTCGAGCCGGCCGAACCCTTCCTGCCGACCAATCCGCAGCGCACCAGTCGCAACGACGAATGGCGCGCGCGCTTCCTCGCCGACCTCGAGCGCCAGGGCTATGACCTGCTGGACCGGCCGAGACGGGCGCGCGCGGGAATGGGAACCCTGATCGACTGGGTCGGCGGCCGCCTGCGGCAGCCGACCTTCCGCCTGCGTCGCGACGGCTGAGGCGCCGCTCGTCATGGCCCTGCATGGTCCGGCCCCGCAGACACCGCCGCCCGGATGGCGGGCGCCAGAGCGTGGCTACGCCGTCTGCAGCCTGCCGCGCAGCGGCTCCAACCTGCTCTGCGACCTGATGAGCCACAGTGGCCAGGCGGGCAGCCCGGCCGAGCTGCTGCACGACAATGCCAAGACGGCCGCGGCGCGGCCCGCGGCGGAATGGATGGCGGCGCTGGCCGCCGCCGGCACGCGGCACGGCGGCCCCTTCGCCATCAAGCTCTTCCCCGAGCATCTGGCGCGGCTGGAACTGAAGCACGGCATCCGCTTCTTCGACTGGTTCCCGAACCTGCAGCTGATCCTGCTGCGCCGTCGCGATCTCCTGGCCCAGGCCGTCTCGCTCGCCATCGCGCGGCAGACCGGGAGCTGGGTCAAGAGCAACCCCGGACATCACGGCGAGGCGCGCTACGACGCCGGCTACATCGCCGGCCTGCTCGACCGGCTGGTGGAGTGGGAGGCCTATTGGCGGCGGCACATCGCCGTCAGCGGCAGCGCCACGCTGGAACTGGTCTACGAGGACTTCGAGCACGACCCGCCCAGCGGCGCCAACGCCGCGCTGGCCTTCCTCGGCCTGCCGCCGATCCCCGCCGATACGGCCGGCAGCGATTGGCTCGGCCGTCAGGGCGGCAGCCTGAACCAGGAGTGGTGCGCGCGCTTCCGCGCCGACATGCAGCGCGGCGGCTACCTGTTGCGCGACCGGCCGCGCCGCGCGCGCCCGAACCCGCAGACCCTGCTTGACTGGCTTCGCGGCAGGCTGACCCAGCCGGCCTTCCGTCTGCGCCGACGCGACTAGCGCGGCGTCAGTTCGCGACCACTTCCTGCGGGGCCTGGGGCGCCGGCGCCTCGGTATCGACGACGACGGCGGGCCGCACGATCCAGCGGTAGGCGACGAAGAGCAGCAGCAGCGCCGAGATGGTCGCGGCGTAGGCCCAGAGGAAGTGCGGGCCGAGGTGCTGCATCAGCCAGCCGGTGATCACCGGGCCGCAGATCGAGCCGACCGAGAAGAAGATCTGGAAGGAGCCGGAGGCGGCAACGTAGTGCTCCTTGGGCAGACGGTCATAGGCGTGCGCGACTGCCGAGTGATAGACCGACAGCATGTGCGCGCCCAGCACCAGCGCGATGACCACCAGCACCGGGAAGCCCAGGCCCATCTCGCCCGAAAGGGCCATCACGATGCTGAGGATCGTGACCACACCCAGCGCCCAGGCCAGCGCCTCGCGCCGGCCGAAGCGGTCGCTCATGCGGCCGATCAGCCAGAGCAGCAGGAAGGCGCCGAAGACATAGGCGCCGGACAGCAGCGAGACCTGCAGCAAGGTGAGGCCGATCTCCTGCGCGAAGATCGCCACCATGCCGAAGAGGCCGCCCGACAGCAGCCCGCCGCCGGTGACGGCGACCACCGCCAGCGGCGACTCGCGATAGAGCTGGCGGGCGGAGAGGCGCTGCGTCTGCTTGACCTCGGGCTGCGGCAGGCGGGTCGATACCACCGGCATGAGGCCGGCGAGGATCAGCGCGGCGCAGAGCGAGAAGGCCAGGTGCCCACCCAGCGGCGTGGTGTTGATGAGAAGTTGCCCCAGGGTCAGGGCGAAGTAGTTGCTGGTGGCATAGATGCCGAGCACGCGGCCGCGATTCTCGGGCGTCGCGCGCTCGTTCAGCCAGGACTCGAAGACGATGTAGACCACGGCGCTGGTGAAGCCATAGACCGCCCGCAGGCCGGCCCAGACCGTGCCGTCGACGAGCAGCGGAAAGGCCAGCGTGACGATGGCCGCGCCGGCCGTCGTCAGCGAGAGCGCGCGCACATGGCCGATAGCCGCGATGATGCGCCGGGCATAGAAGCCGCCGACCAGGAAGCCGGCCGAGAAGGCGGCGCTGACCAGGCCGATGACCTCCTTCGGCGTGCCGCTTTCGTTGAGGCTGAGGGTCACCGTCAGGCTGAGCAGCGAGTTGCCGAGCTTCATCAGCACGGTGCCAAGCAGCACGGCGAAGATGGCGGCGAGAATCTGGATCACGGGCAGGCGAAGCGGACCGGCATGGCGGCAGGCAGGATGCGGGTGCCCTCGGGCAGCGTCCAGCGCCGAGCCGTCAGGGCTCCCCTGCCGCAATGGGGGCGCTGGACCCTGGCGGGCGACGCCCCCTAGCATGCCGCCCCCGCCGCAGGAGAAATGCCATGCAGGAGCATGACCAGGTGCCGCTGCCCGACTGGCAGGAACTGCCGCCGGACGAGATGCAGCGCCGGGCCGAGGCCTTCCGCGCGGCGATCGCCCGGCGCCACACGGTGCGCAGCTTCGCCGACCGCCCGGTGCCGCGGGCCCTGATCGAGACCTGCCTCGCGGCGGCGGGCCGCGCGCCCAGCGGCGCCAACAACCAGCCCTGGTTCTTCAGCGTGATCGGCGATCCGGCGCTGAAACGCCGGGTGCGCGCGGCGGCGGAGGCGGAGGAGCGGAGCTTCTATGCCGGGCGCGCCGGCGACGAGTGGCTGGCGGCGTTGCGCCCGCTCGGCACCGACGCCGACAAACCCTTCCTGGAGTCGGCGCCCTGGCTGATCGCCATCTTCGCCCAGCGCCGCGGCGGGGCGACCCCGGACGAGGCGCGCAAGAACTACTACGTGTCGGAGTCGGTCGGCATCGCCACCGGCTTCCTGATCGCCGCGCTGCACGCCGCCGGGCTGGCGACACTCACCCACACGCCCAATCCCATGGGTTTCCTCAACCGGCTCTGCGGCCGACCGGAGACGGAGAAGCCCTTCCTGCTGCTGGTCGTGGGCTATCCAGCCGCGGGCACGACCGTGCCGGCCGCCGCCCTGGTCAAGAAGCCGCTGGCGGAGATCAGCGCCTTCCTCTGACCCGTCAGGCCGCCGCCGGCGGTGGCGGCGCCTCGATCGGACCCTCGGTCGCCGGACCGGCATGCTGGGTGGTGGCGCGCGGGTCCAGCTCGGCGGCGATCGGCGACATGGCCGGCACGTTCTTGAACACCTCCTGCTGGCGCGCCGGCAGCGGCGTGCGCACCCGCATGCGGTAGAGCGTGAAGAGGAAGAGCGCCAGGCACACCGTGGCGAAGTAGCCGAAGAAGGCCGAGGCGCCGAGGTTCGCCATCACGAAGGAGCAGACCAGCGGCCCCGCCGTCGCGCCCATGGCATAGGACAGCAGCAGCCCGCCCGAGGCGGCGACGTAGCGCTCCTTCGGCAGGTAGTCGAAGGCCTGGCCGGTGGAGAGCGGATAGACCACCGAGAAGGGGCCGCCGCACAAGGCGGCCAGCAGCGCGAAGGCCCAGAGCTGGCCGGTCAGGTTCGGCAGGAAGACGCCGAGCACCGAGAGCCCGCAGGCGATCACCACCGCGACCGCCATGACGCTGCGCCGGTCCAGCACGTCCGACAGCTTGCCGATGGGGAACTGCAGCAGGAAGCCGCCGACCACCAGCGCGGAGAGGAAGACCGACACGCCCCAGGTGTCGAACTGCACCAGCGCGGCATAGACCGCGCCCATGCCGTAGAAGCCGCCCATCAGCAGGCCGGAGCAGAAGGTGCCGGTGACCGCCAGCGGCGAGATGCGGAACAGTTCGCGCAGTTTCAGCGGCTGCACCTTGGAGATGTCGGGCGCGCGCTCGCGCGTCATCACCACCGGCACCAGCGAGAGCGCGACGATGAGGCCGCCGACCATGAAGGGCTCGAGCTTCCAGAAGTCCCAGAGGTTGACCAGCAGCTGCCCCGCGGTCATCGCGATGTAGTTGGTCATCAGATAGATCGACAGCACCCGCCCGCGCGTCGCGTTGGTCGAGGAGTCGTTGAGCCAGGACTCCATCACCGCGAAGAGCCCGGCGAGGCAGAAGCCGCAGACCAGGCGCAGGGCGATCCAGGGCGCCACGTCGACCCAGAGCGGATGCGCCAGCACGGCGGCGCAGACCAGTGCGGCGAAGCCGGCGAAGGCGCGGATATGGCCGAAGCGCACGATGATGCCGAGGCCGTACTTCGAGCCCAGCATGAGGCCGGCGTAGTAGGAGGACATGACCAGGCCGGTCAGTTCCGTCGGGAATCCGGCCCGTGCCATCGACAGCGGCAGCAGGATGCCCAGCAGGCTGGCGCCGATCATCAGCAGGCAGGCGCCCATCAGGATCGACGAGACCTGGAACAGCACTGTCAGCATGCGTCTTCCCCGCCAGTTCGCGCGCGGCCGAGCCTACGCGAAGCTATGCCCCACCGCAGCCCCTTCGCTGCCGCCCGGACGCGCCGCGACCGGCGACGACCGCGACAGGCTGCCACAGGCCGGCGCTGTCAGGGCGGAATTGATCTGGATCAACGGCAGCGGATCGACGGAGCGGCGATGCTTTTCCGCGCCGGCTTGCCGCCGGCACTCCGGGGCAGCCCGGGCCTCGCGCCCGGTGCCCAGCGGATCGGATGGGAGGTGTCGCCATGGAATCGATCGATCTTGCCTATCTTGGCCTGGTCCTCGTCGCCTTCACCGGCTTCGGTGTGGCGTTGTTTCTCCAGTCGTTGCGCGGCAACGGCCGGAGGTAGGTGGCGGCCTCTTCCGCTTCCTTCCGTTTTGCCATAACCCCACCTTAAAACGGCGGGCCCTCTAGCGGGTGCCCGCCGCTTTTTTTGCCCCACGGGGCTGCCTGCTGCTTCACGCGGCGAGCAGGCCCAGCAGTTCCGTCCGCGTGACGCCGAATCTCTCGCCGGCGGCCAGCACGGCCTCCAGCGTGGCCGGCGCCAGGGGAATGCCCAGCCGCCGCCGCTCCGTCCCGGCCACGTGTTCCGGATCGCCGGCCAGCCTGACCGGGCCGGTCTCCTCCGCCGCGTCGGTCGCCAGCAGATAGGCGGCCAGCGCCTCGGCCTCGGCGCGCTGCGCCGCCGGGTCGCCCAGGCGGCCGGGCGCGAAGAGGATGCCGAACAGGTTGTTGCGCGTGGTGCCGTCGCGCAGCGTGCCCGGCTGGATCGTGCCACCGCCGCCGACCACGCCGGCCAGCAGCTCGCAGGCCACCGCCAGGCCATAGCCCTTGTGCAGACCGGCGGGCAGCAGCGCGCCCGGCGGCTCGCCCACCACGGCGGCGGGGTCGCGCGTCGGCCTGCCGGCGGGGTCGATGGCCGTGCCGGGCGGGATGGGATAGCCGCCGGCGTTGGCGACGTTCACCTTGCCGAGCGCGATCTGCGAGGTCGCCATGTCGAGCAGGAAGGGCCGGCCGTCGCTGCCGCCATAGGGCAGCGCGACGACCAGGGGGTTGGTCAGCAGGCGCGCGGCGATACCGCCGTGCGGCGCGACGCAGGGCTCATGCCCGGTGACGTTGACGAACAGCAGGGCGGCCAGGCCGGCCGCCACCGCCATCTCGCCATAGGTGCCGATGCGGCCCATGTGCATGGCGTTGGCCACGCTGTAGAGCACGAGGCCGGTCTGTTGCGCGCGCAGGATCGCCTGGCGCGTCGCCTCGGCGGTGACGCGCTGGCCCAGGCCATAGCCGCCGTCGAAGCGCAGCAGCGCGCCCTGGTCGTCGAGCAGGCGCGCCGCCGTGTTGAGGCGCAGGCGGCCGGCCGCCAGGTCGTCGAGATAGCGCGGGATCAGGTGGACGCCGTGGCTGTCGTGTCCGGCGAGGTGCGCGCGCACCAGATGGTCGGCGACGATGGCCGCCTCCTCCGGCGCCGAGCCGGCGGCGACGAAGATGCGGGCCACCATGGCCTCGAGCGCGGCGGGCGCGTGGCGGGGGAAATCGGCAAGGCTGGGCATGGGGGCTTCTCGGCTGGACAGGACGGGGCGGGACAGTAGCACCGTGGTGACAGGAGGCCAGCCCCGCTCTGTCGCCCGTCGGTTCCGTCATGCTCGGGCTCGTCCCGAGCATCCATCCCGCCACCCGCGCGAAGGCATCCGGGGACCCGCGGGACAAGCCCGGGGGTGACGGACTCTACGGCGCCACCCTTCAGCCCTCCAGCAGCGCCTCGAGGGTCGCCACCTCGTCGGCCTCGGCCGCCGGCTTGTCCCAGCGGATGCGGGCGACGCGCGGGAAGCGCAGGGCCAGGCCCGACTTGTGCCGGGTCGAGCGCTGCACCGCGTCGAAGGCAACCTCCAGCACCAGGCCGGGCTCGACCGCGCGCACCGGACCGAAGCGCTCGGTCGTGTGGTCGCGCACCCACTTGTCCAAGCGCTTCAGTTCCTCGTCGGTGAAGCCGGAATAGGCCTTGCCGACCGGGACCAGCTGCCGCGTCGCGCTCGCCATCGGCTGGGTCCAGCAGCCGAAGGTGTAGTCGCTGTAGAACGAGCTGCGCTTCCCGTGACCGCGCTGGGCATACATCATGACCACGTCGAGCGTCAGCGCGTCGCGCTTCCACTTGAACCACGGCCCCTTGGGCCGCCCGGCCAGGTAGGGACTGTCGAGCCGCTTCAGCATCAGCCCCTCGATGGCGGCCGCGCGCGCCTCGGCCCGCAGGCGCATCAGCGCTTCCCAGCCGTCGAAGGGAATCACGGGCGAGAGGTCCATGCGCTCCGGCTGCGCCTGGGCGAACCACTGTTCCAGCCGCGCGCGGCGTTCGGCCAGCGGCAGGGCGCGCAGGTCCTCGCCGCCGAGCGCCAGCAGGTCGTAGAGTCGAAGCTGCGCCGGGTGCTCGGCCAGCAGCCGTGCCGTCGGCTGCTTGCGATTCAGCCGCTGCTGCAGGTCGTTGAAGGGCGCCACCACGCCGCCCCGCGCGACCAGCAACTCGCCGTCGAGCACGGCGTCCAGCGGCCGCGCCGCCTCGACGATCTCGGGGAAGGCGGCGCCCACCTCCTCGCCGGAGCGGGAGAAGAGACGGCGGCCCTTCGGCCCGGCGACGAGCTGCACGCGGATGCCGTCCCACTTCCACTCCGCCTGGTAGGCGGCCGGGTCCAGCGTCGGCAGTTCGGCCTCGTCCAGCGGCTGCGCCAGCATCAGCGGGCGGAAGGTCGGCAGGCCCTCGACGCTGGGCGCCTCTGCCCGCCCCTCCAGCCAGGCGAAGAGCTCGCCATAGGGCGGCTTCAGCGCCGGCCAGACCTCCTCGATGGCTTCGAGATCCTTGCCCGACCAGAGCGCCAGCGCGGTCTTGGCGAGGCGCGCCGAGACGCCGACGCGCAGCGCGCCGGTCATCAGCTTCAGCAGCGCCCAGCGGCCGGTGGCGTCGAGCGCATCGAGCCAGGCGGACAGAAGCTGCGGCACCTCGCGGCGGGCGGCGCCTTGCAGGCGCTCCACCACCTCGTCCAGGGCCGGCGGGCGATTGGCGCCGGGTTTCGCCGGCCAGATCAGCGCGGTGGTTTCGGCCAGGTCGCCGACGTAGTCGTAGGACCAGCGGAACAGCAGCGCGTCGACCCGCTCCTCCACCAGCGCGCGGATGATTGCCGGCTTGGCGGCGTCGAAGGCGAGGTCGCCGGTCAACGCCGCCAGGGCATAGCCGCGCGCCGGGTCCGGCGTGTTGGCGCAGTAGTCGGCGATGAGCCGCAGCTTGCCGTTGCGGCCCGGCATGTAGGAGAGCGCGTCGAGCAGCCGGGCGAAGGGAATCATGGCGCCTCGGCCGGGGCAGCCGCGGCCGTCTCGTCCTCCTCGCCGCGGCCGATCAGGGCCAGGGCGCGGGCGCGGATGCCCTTGAGGCCGGCGGCGTGGATCAGCGCCTCCTCGTTGCCGTGCGTCACCCAGACTTCGGGAGCGCCGACGTCGTCCAGCGTCTCGAGCAGCTCGTCCCAGTCGGCATGGTCGCTGATGACAAGCGGCAGCTCGGCCCGCGCCTGGCGCGCCCGCGCGCGCACCCGCATCCAGCCCGAGGCGACGGCGGTCACCAGCTCGGCGAAACGCCGCGCCCAGCGGTCGGCCACGGCCGAGGGCGGCGCCAGCACGATCTCGCCCGGCAGCGGGCCGGCATCGCGGTTGGCGGGCCTGAGCCAGCCGAGCTCGACGCCGAAGGACTGGTAGAGCTGGCAGAGCCGCTCCATCGCGCCGTGCAGGAAAAGCGGCCGGTCCCAGCCGGCCTGGCGCAGCAGGGCGATCAGGCGCTGCGCCTTGCCCAGGCTATAGGCGCCGACGATGTGGCAGGACTCGGGGAAGAGCCGGACCGAGTGCAGCAGGCGGGCGATCTCCTGCTCCGCCGGCGGGTGGCGGAAGACCGGCAGGCCGAAGGTCGCCTCGGTCACGAAGACGTCGCAGGGCACCGGCTGGAAGGGCGCGCAGGTGGGATCCGGCCGCCGCTTGAAGTCGCCGGAGACGACGACGCGCTGGCCCTGCCACTCCAGCACCGCCTGGGCGCTGCCCAGCACGTGGCCGGCGGGGACCAGCGAGATCTCCACGCCGTTGAGGCTGAGCCGCTGGCCATAGGCGAGGGCCTGGTAGCTGCCGGCGGCGGACTCGCCATAACGTGCCTTGAGGATGGCCAAGGTCGGTTCCGTAGCCAACACTGAGCGGTGGCCGGCGCGGGCATGATCGCTGTGGCCGTGCGTCAGCAGCGCGCGGTCGACCGCACGGTGGGGATCGATATAGAGGTCCGCCGGCAGGCAATAGAGGCCGGCGGCGCTGACCTGTACCCAGGACTCGGGACGAAGGGTGGCTGCCATGGCTGAAGACTTCGCGCTGCATCCGCTGTTGATCAAGGACACCGTGCCGCTGATCGACTGGCCGCTTTGTCGTGTCACGCTGATGAACGACGCACACTATCCCTGGCTGGTCCTGGTGCCGCGCCGCCTCCACCTGGTCGACCTGGACGAGGTGGCCGACACCGACCGGCCGCTGCTGACGGCCGAGATCGCCATGGCCAGCCGCATCCTGAAGGGCCTGACCCACGCGCAGAAGATGAACGTCGCCGCGCTGGGAAACGTCTGCCCGCAGCTTCATATCCACGTGATCGCGCGCTTCCGCGATGACGCCGCCTGGCCCAAGCCGGTCTGGGGCGTGAAACCCGCCCTGCCCTATCCGCCCGAGGCCCTGGCCGAGCGCGTCGCGAGCTTCGCAAAGGCCCTGACGCCGCCGAGGCGATAGCGATCTTGGCGCCGGACGGCGTTCCGGGTTAGTTCTTGGAGCCCATGCCCCGGCCCGCCGACCCCGCCAGCAAACCACCCCTCTCCCTCTCCGCCGAGGTGGCCGAGGCCCTGGCCGCCGGCCGCGCCGTGGTGGCGCTGGAAACCACCGCCATCGCGCATGGCCTGCCCTTTCCCGACAACCTGGCGCTGGCCGGCCGGCAGATGGCGGCGATCCGCGCCGCCGGCGCCGTGCCGGCGGTGATCGGCCTGTGGCGGGGGCGCATCGCCGTCGGCATCGAGGGCGACCGCCTGGCCGCCTTCGCCGAGGGCCGCGGCTTCGCCAAGGTCAGCCGCCGCGACCTCGGCGCCATTCTGGCGAGCGGCGCGCCCGGCGCCACCACGGTCGCCGGCACCATGATCTGCGCCGCGCTGGCCGGAATCCGCCTCTTCGCCACCGGCGGCATCGGCGGCGTGCACCGTGGCGGCGAGACGACGCTCGACGTCTCGGCCGACCTGACCGAGTTGGGCCGCACGCCGGTCGCCGTGGTTTCGGCCGGGGCCAAGGCCATCCTGGACCTGCCGCGCACGCTGGAGGTGCTGGAGAGCGAGGGCGTGCCGGTGGTCGGCTGGCGCACCGACGCCTTCCCCGCCTTCTACACGGTGGACAGCGGCCTCGGCTGCTCGGCGCGCGTCGAGGACGCGGCCGGGGCGGCGGCGCTGCTCGACGCGCACTGGCGCCTCGGCCTCGGCGGCGTGCTGATCGCCAATCCCGTGCCCGCGGCTGAGGCACTGCCCCGGCCGCAGGTCGAGGGCTGGATCGCCCAGGCGCTGGATGACGCGGCGCGGCGCGGCGTGACCGGCAAGGCGGTGACGCCCTACCTGCTGGCCCGCCTGGCGGAGATTTCCGGCGGCCTCACCAGCCGCTCGAACCAGGCCCTGCTGGAGGACAACGCGCGTGTCGCCGCCGAGATCGCGGTGGCGCTGGCGGCGCGGGAGGCGACGGCGTGACGGCGCTGCCCGCGGTGTTCGATGACTGGTTCCGGGGGCGTGGCTGGCGCCCGCACCCGCATCAACTCGCCCTGCTGAAGGCGGCCGGGGCCGGGCGCTCCGCCCTGCTGATCGCGCCGACCGGCGGCGGCAAGACCCTGGCCGGCTTCCTGCCCAGCCTGGCACAGCTCGCGACCCAGCCGAGCGAGGGGCTGCACACGCTCTACATCTCGCCGCTGAAGGCGCTGGCGGTCGACATCCAGCGCAACCTCATGGCGCCGATCCAGGAGATGGGGCTGCCGGTCCGCGCCGAGACGCGCACCGGCGACACGCCGCACGAGCGCCGGCAGCGGCAGCGGGCGCGGCCGCCGCAGCTGCTGATGACCACGCCGGAATCGCTGGCGCTGCTGATCTCCTATCCCGACGCGGCGCAGTTCTTCGCCGGCCTGGCCTGCGTCGTGGTCGACGAACTGCACGCGCTGGCCGACAGCAAGCGCGGCGACCTGCTGGCCCTTGGCCTGGCGCGGCTGGCGACGCTGGCGCCGCAGCATCGCCGGGTCGGCCTCTCGGCCACGGTGGCCGAGCCGCGACGCCTGATGGCCTGGCTGGCGCGCGGCGCCTATGGCGGCCTTGGCGAGATGACGCTGGTGGAGGGCCGCGCCGGCGCCCGCGCCGAGGTGGCGATCCTGGAGCCGGAGGACGAGATCCCCTGGGCCGGCCACGTGGGCCGCTTCGCCGTGGCCGAGATCTACAAGCGCATCGAGCAGGCGAGGACCGCGCTGGTCTTCGTCAACACCCGCGCCCAGGCCGAGATCATGTTCCAGGAGCTCTGGGCCATCAACGAGGCCAACCTGCCGATCGCGCTGCACCACGGCTCGCTCGACATCGAGCAGCGGCGCAAGGTGGAGGCGGCGATGGCGCGCGGCGGCCTGCGCGCCGTGGTCGCCACCTCCTCGCTCGACCTCGGCATCGACTGGGCTGCCGTCGATCTGGTGGTGCAGGTCGGCGCGCCCAAGGGCGCCTCGCGCCTGCTGCAGCGCATCGGCCGCGCCAACCACCGCCTGGACGAGCCGAGCCGCGCGCTGCTGGTGCCGGCCAACCGCTTCGAGGTGCTGGAGTGCCGCGCCGCGGTCGAGGCGGTGACGGCGATGGAGCTGGACGCGCCGCGCCCCAAGCCCGGCGGCCTGGACGTGCTGGCGCAGCACCTGCTGGGCCTCGCCTGTTCCGACCCCTTCGATGCCGACAAGGTCTATGCCGAGGTGACGGGCACCCTGCCCTATGCCGGCCTGACGCGCGCCGATTTCGACGACGTGCTGCGCTTCGTCGAGAACGGCGGCTATGCCCTGAAGTCCTATGACCGCTTCCGCCGCCTGGTGCGGGGCAAGGACGGCCTGTGGCGCATCGCCCAGCCGCGCGTGGCGCAGCAGTATCGCCTGAACGTCGGCACCATCGTGCAGGAGCCGCTGATCAAGGTGCGGATGAAGAACGGCCGCAACCTGGGCGAGGTCGAGGAGTACTTCATCCAAGGGCTGACGCCGGGCGACACCTTCCTCTTCGCCGGCATGGTGCTGACCTATCTCGGCCTGCGCGAGACCGACGCGCTGGTGACGAAGGGCGGCGCCGACGCGCCCAAGGTGCCGGCCTATGCCGGGGCGCGCATGCCCTTCACCTCCGAACTCGCCCGGCGGGTGCGTGCGCTGCTGTCCGACGCGCGGCGCTGGGGCGACCTGCCGGCCCCGGTGGTGGAGTGGCTGGAGGTGCAGCGCTGGCGTTCGCGCCTGCCGCCGGAAGAGGGCCTGCTGGTCGAGACCTTCCCGCGCCAGGGCAAGGAGTTCCTCGTGGCCTACAGCTTCGCCGGGCGCAACGCGCACCAGACGCTGGGCATGCTGCTGACCCGGCGCATGGAGCGCCTGGGCCTGCGCCCGCTCGGCTTCGTCGCCTCCGACTACGTGCTGGCGGTCTGGAGCGTGCAGCCCGCCGAGGACATGGACGCCCTCTTCAGCGAGGACCTGCTGGGCGACGACCTGGAGGAGTGGATGGCCGAATCCTCCCTGCTGCGGCGAACCTTCCGTCATGTCGCGCTGATCGCCGGGCTGATCGACCGGCGCCGCCCCGGCGAGGAGAAGAGCAAGCGGCAGATGACGGTTTCCAGCGACCTGATCTACGACGTGCTGCGCAAGTACGAGCCGAACCACATCCTGCTGCGCGCGACGCGGCAGGACGCGGCCGGGGGCCTGACCGACATCCGCCGCCTGGCAGAGCTGCTGGCGCGGGTGAAGGGCAAGATCTGGCACCAGCGCCTGGACCGCGTCTCGCCGCTGGCCGTGCCGGTGATCCTGGAGATCGGCAAGGAGCAGGTGGCCGGCGGTGTCGACGAACTGATCGACGACGCCGCAAACCTGCTGATCGAGGAAGCCATGGCGGCCGAGAAACCCGGCAAGGGCAAGCGTGGCGCGCACCGGCACCAGGGGGTCCTGCTGTGACACCGCTGGACCTGGTGGTGAACGGCGCGGCGCTGCAGGCCGACCCGGCCGGCGCGCTCTGGTGGCCCGAGCACCGGCTGCTCGCCGTCGCCGACCTGCATTTCGAGAAGGCCAGCAGCCTCGCGCGGCGCGGCCAGCTGCTGCCACCCTATGACACGCGCGCCACGCTGGCGCGCCTCGCCGCGCTGGTGGCGCGCCACCGACCGGCGCGGCTGCTCTGCCTGGGCGATTCCTTCCACGACGTCGGCGGCCCCGCGCGGCTGGACGCCGAGGATCTGGCGACGCTGCGTGCGCTGTCGGACGAGGTCGAGCTGCTGTGGGTCGAGGGCAACCACGACCCTGGCGTGTTGCCGGTGGGGCTCGGCCGGCTGGTCGATGAGATCGCCATCGGCCCGCTGCTGTTCCGCCACGCGGCCAAGTCCGGCTTCGCTGGCGGGGAGGTCAGCGGCCACTACCACCCCAAGGCCAGCGTCAACGGGGGGGCCCGGCGCGTCACCGGCCGCTGCTTCGTCACCGACGGACGGCGTCTCATCCTGCCGGCTTTCGGCCAGCTCACCGGTGGGCTGGACGTGCGCGACGAGGCCTATGCGCCGCTGTTTCCCCGTGGCTACGAGGTGGTGCTGCTTGGCCAGCGCCGCGCGGTTCGCTTTCCCCGCGCGGCGCTGGTCTGAGCGGCCCTTACATCGGCGGCAGGATGACGGTGTCGATCACGTGGATCACGCCGTTGTCGGCCGCCACGTCGGGCGTCACGATCTTCGCGTCATTGACCTTCGGTCCGCTGTAGGTCCCGTCGACCATGACGGTCGCGCCCTCGACCGTGGCGGCTTCGACCATCTTGCCCTGGACGTCGGCGTACATGACCTTGCCGGGAAGCACATGGTAGGTCAGCACGGCCACCAGCTTGTCCTTGTTCTCGGGCTTCAGCAGCTCCTCGACGGTGCCGGCCGGAAGCTTGGCGAAGGCCTCGTCCGTCGGCGCGAAGACGGTGAAGGGGCCGTCGCCCTTCAGCGTGTCGACGAGGCCGGCGGCCTGGACCGCCGCGACCAGCGTGTTGAACTGGCCGGCGCCGACCGCGGTGTCGACGATGTCGGCGGCGTTTGCCGCGGGCGCGGCGAAGGCGATGAACGAGGCCGAGGCCAGGGCGAGAGACAGCTTCTTCATTGATGATCTCCTGTCGCGTGGGTTACGCGGCGAGAGCTTCGCGACCTCTTCGTCGAACCGACCCCGGGGGCCGGCCCTGGTAGAGCCCGCAGATCCGCCACGGCGACACATCTAGGGCTGGTGCGCGGTCCAGCAAGTATCTGAATAACAAGAAAAATTTTTTCTCGACGCAGTGATCGGCACCGGTCGGGACGGCGTATAACGCCAATCCAGGGTACTCACTTCGAAGGCCGTTCCGATCTTGCCTCCCACATCCGATGCGCTGCCCAGCCTCGTCTGGTTCCGCCAGGACCTGCGGCTGGCCGACAACCCGGCGCTGACCCAGGCAGCGGAGCGCGGCGGGCCGCTGGTCTGCGTGTTCGTGCTCGACGACGAGACGCCGGGCGCCTGGGCGCCGGGCGGTGCCAGCCGCTGGTGGCTGCACCACTCGCTCGCCGCCCTCGACCAGGCGCTGCGACAGCGTGGCAGTCGGCTGGTGCTGCGGCGCGGGCGGGCAGACAAGGTCATTCCCGCGCTGGCGCGGGAGACCGGTGCCCGGCAGGTCTTCTGGAACCGCTGCTATGAGCCCTTCGCGATCAAGCGCGACACGACGCTGAAGGCGGCGCTGCAGGACGACGGCCTTGCGGTCCAGACCAGCAATGCCGCGCTGCTGCTGGAACCCTGGCAGGTCAAGACCGGCGGCGGCGAGCCCTACAAGGTCTTCACGCCTTTCTGGCGCGCGCTGAAGGGCGTCTATGACGACAGGGCGCCGCTGCCGGCGCCGGCAAGGCTGCCCGCCGGCCCCGACGTCGCCGGCGACATGCTGGCCGACTGGGCGCTGCTGCCAGCGAGGCCCGACTGGGCAGCCGGCCTGCGGGCCACCTGGGCGCCGGGCGAGGCCGGGGCGCAGGCGCGCCTGCGGCACTTTCTGAAGGCCAGCCTCGCGGACTATCGCGACGAGCGCGACCGTCCCGACCGGAAAGGCACCTCGCGCCTCTCGCCCCATCTGCACTTCGGCGAGATCGGGCCGCGCCAGGTCTGGCACGCGACGCGCCATGCCGTGGCGGCGGGCGGCAGCGACGCGGCGGCGGAGAAGTTCCTCTCCGAGCTCGCCTGGCGCGAGTTCTCGCATCATCTGCTGTACCATTTTCCGAACCTGCCGGAGGCGAACTGGCGCGGCGAGTTCGACAGGGTCCGGTGGCATGACGACCCGGCGGCGCTCGCCGCCTGGCAGCGAGGCCGCACCGGCTATCCCATCGTCGACGCCGGCCTGCGCGAACTGTGGGCCACCGGCTGGATGCACAACCGCGTTCGGATGATCGCGGCCTCGTTCCTGATCAAGGATCTCTTGATCGACTGGCGGGCCGGCGAGGCCTGGTTCTGGGACACGCTGGTCGACGCCGACCTCGGCAACAACGCGGCCGGCTGGCAGTGGGTCGCCGGCAGCGGCGCCGATGCCGCGCCCTACTTCCGCGTCTTCAACCCGGTGCTGCAGGGCGAACGCTTCGATCCCGCGGGCGACTACGTCCGCCGCTGGGTTCCCGAGCTGGCAGCGCTGCCGGCGAAGTGGATCCACAAACCATGGGACGCCGATGCCGCGACGCTCGACGCGGCCGGCGTGACGCTGGGCAAGAGCTATCCCGAGCGGCTGGTGGCGCACGACACGGCGCGCCAGCGCGCCCTGGACGCCTTCGCCGCGGTCAAGCAGGGTGCAGCATGAAGATCGCGGTGATCGGTGCCGGCGCCGCCGGCCTGGGCGCCGCCTGGGCGCTGGCCCGGCGCCACGAGGTCGTGCTGTGGGAGGCCGCGCCGCGTGCCGGTGGCCACGCGCACACACTCGAAGTGGCGGGTCCTGCCGGGCCGGTGGCGGTCGACAGCGGCTTCATCGTCTACAACGAGCCGAACTATCCGAACCTGACGCGCCTCTTCGCCGCGCTGGGCGTGGCGACGCAGCCGAGCTCGATGTCCTTCGCCGTGTCGCTCGACGGCGGGCGCACGGAGTACGCCGGCTCGCCGGCGGGGCTCTTCGCGCAGCCGGCGAACCTGCTGCGGGCGGACCACTGGCGCATGGTGGCAGCGATCCCGCGCTTCTTCCGCGAGGCATCGGCGGCGGTGGCGGAGCCGGAGGCAACGACGCTGGGCGCCTGGCTGGCGGCGCGGCGCTTCCCCGCGGCCTTCGTCGAGCGGCACCTGCTGCCCATGGCCGCTGCCATCTGGTCGGCCCCGGCGGCGGAGATACTGGCCTTTCCGCTGGCCGCCTTCCTGCGCTTCTTCGCCAACCACGGCCTGCTGCAGGCGAAGGGCCGGCCAGAATGGCGCACGGTCAGCGGCGGCAGCAGCCGCTATGTCGAGGCGCTGCTGCGGCGGCTCCAGCCCCAGGCGCTCCGGCTCGGCCGCCCGGTAGAAGCGCTGCAACGGCAGGCGAATGGCTGGTGCGTGATCGACGCCGAGGGGCAGCGCGAGACGGCCGATGCCGTGGTGCTGGCCTGTCACGCCGACCAGAGCCTCGCCATCCTGGGGCGGGGCGCGACAGCGGCGGAGCGTCGCCTGCTGGGCGCCGTGCGCTACAGCGACAATCGCGCGCTGCTGCACAGCGACGCCGCCCTCATGCCACGCCGCCGCCGCGTCTGGTCGAGCTGGAACTACCTGGGCGAGAGCGGCCGCGCCGACGCGGTCTCGGTGACCTACTGGATGAACCGGCTGCAGGGGCTCGATCCGCGCCTGCCGCTCTTCGTGTCGCTCAATCCGCTGCGGGACCCCGACCCGGCGCTGACGCACGCCGCCTGGCGCTGCAGCCATCCGGTCTTCGACCAGGCGGCGCTGGCGGCCCAGGCGGCGCTGCCGGCGATCCAGGGCCGACGCGACCTCTGGTTCTGCGGCAGCTGGTGCGGCTATGGCTTCCACGAGGATGCGCTGGCCTCCGGACTGCACGTGGCCGCCCGCCTCGGCAGCCCGGCGCCCTGGGCGGAGCCGCTGCCGGTGGCGCCGCCCCTGGCGCTGGCGGCAGAGTAGGCGGCATGACCGGCCACGCGCTCTATCGCGGCGAGGTGATGCACCTGAGGCTGCGGCCCTTCCGGCACGGCTTCCGCTATGCCGCCTTCACCCTGCTGCTGGACCTCGACGAGCTCGACCGCCTGCCCTGGCCGCTGCGGCACAACGGGCGCGGCCTCATGGCCATTGCCGACCGCGACCATGGCCCGCGCGACGGCGGCGCGCTGAAGCCCTGGATCGAGGCGCGCCTGGCCGCGGCCGGCATCGACCTGTCCGGGGGGCGGGTGCGCCTGCTGGCCATGCCGCGCGTGCTGGGCCGCGTCTTCAACCCCCTGTCGATCTGGTTCTGCCACCACGCCGACGGGCGCCTGCTGGCCATCCTCTATGAGGTGCGCAACACCTTCGGCGAGGCGCACAGCTACCTGCTGCCGGTCGAGACGGCTCCGGCGCCCGGCGCGGTCATCGCACAGCAATGCGACAAGGGCTTCTACGTCTCGCCCTTCATCGGGCCGCAAGCTACCTACCGCTTCCGCCTCAGGCTGCCCGGCGAGACCTTGACCCTGGTGATCCGCGAATCGGTGCCCGAGGGTCCGCAACTGATCGCCAGCCTGACCGGCCGGCGCCGGGCGCTGACCAGCGGCGCGCTGCTGGCGGCCCTCGCACGCTTCCCGCTCTTGACGCTCCAGGTGCTCGGCGCCATCCATTGGCAGGCGCTGCGGCTCTGGCTCAAGGGCGCTCGCTTCCACCGGCGCCCCGCGCCGCCGGCCGAGGCAGTGACGCTGGTACGCGGGGACCTGGGTCAGGGGGCCGCAGGGGAGCACCTCGCGGCAGCGGAATGAAGCAACGGCCGAAGGCCGACGGGGAGACACGCAGCGGCGCCGCCGAGCGCGTGCTGCTGAAGCTGGCGCGGCGCCTCGCCATCGGCCGGCTGGAGCTGACCTTGCCCAGCGGCCGGCAGGAAACCATCGTCGGACGCCAGGACGGGCCAGGCGCCGCACTGACCGTGCGCCGCCTGCGCCTGGTCCGGCGCCTGCTGACCGCTGGTGCCAACGGCTTCGCCGAGGGCTACATGGCCGGCGACTGCGACACGCCGGACCTGGAGGCGCTGCTGCGGCTGGCCGCGCTGAACGAGGCGGCGCTGGCCGATGCCCTGTCGGGCCGCTGGTACGCGCGGCTGCTGCATCGCGTGCAGCATCGCCTGAAGCCCAACACGCGGGCCGGATCGAAACGCAACATCCACGCGCACTATGACCTGGGCAACCAGTTCTATCGCCAGTGGCTGGACCCGACCATGACCTATTCCTCGGCGGTCTTTCCGCGTGGCGGCGAGGACCTGACGCAGGCCCAGCTCAACAAGTACCGCCTGATCTGCGATGCCGCCGCGGTCCAGCCAGGAAGCAGCCTGCTGGAGATCGGCTGCGGCTGGGGCGGCTTTGCCAGCTACGCGGCGCGCGAGCGCGGCGCCCGCGTCACGGCCATCACCATCTCGGACGCGCAGCACGAGGTCGCCAGCCGCCGCATCTTCGAGGAGGGCCTCGGCGAGCGCGTCGCCATCCTGAAGCAGGACTATCGCGACACCCAGGGCCGCTACGACGCGGTCGCCTCGATCGAGATGTTCGAGGCCGTGGGCGAGCGCTACTGGCCGGCCTTCTTCGCCAAGGTGAAAGACGTGCTGAAGCCCGGGGGGCAGGCCGGGCTGCAGATCATCACCATCCAGGACGGGCTGTTCCAGCGCTACCGCCGCTCGGCCGATTTCATCCAGCGCCACATCTTCCCCGGCGGCATGCTGCCCTCGCCGGCCGCGCTGCTGGCGGAGACGCGGCGCGCCGGCCTCGCCTGGCTGGGCGACCACGGCTTCGCCCTGGACTATGCCCGCACGCTCAGAACCTGGCGCGAGCGCTTCCAGTCGGCCTGGGAAGCGATCCAGCCGCTGGGCTTCGACGAGCGCTTCCGGCGACTCTGGACCTACTATCTCAGCTATTGCGAGGCCGGCTTCCGCACCGGGCGCATCGACCTCAGGCAGATCGCGCTGCGCGCCTGACCGGGTGATCGGCCGCGAGCGGCGCGGCGTAGAAAAGAGTCATGAAACCAGAGGAATTCATCGGCCGCGGCCCGACGCTCAGCCTGGAGGACTATTTCTCCGGCACGACGCGGGCCTGGGGCCTGATCGAGGACCGCCGCGGCCGCGTGCGCCGGCAGTTCCGTGTCGTCATCGTCGGCCGGCCGACGCCCGGTGGCATCGAACTGGACGAGACCTTCCACTACGACGACGGCGGCAGCGACCACCGCGTCTGGCAGGTACGCCGCCTGGGCGAAGGCCGCTACAGCGGGCGCGCGCACGATGTGGTGGGCGAGGCGCGGGGCCGCGCCGCCGGGCCCGCGCTCAACTGGCGATACCGCCTGCGACTGCCGGTCGGCGGGCGCGTCTGGACCATCGCCTTCGACGACTGGATGCTGCTGCAGGACGAGCGGGTGCTGATCAACCGCGCGACGCTCCGCAAGTGGGGCTTCAAAGTGGGGCAGGTGACACTGTTCTTCGACAAGGCGCCGGGCGCGGCGGCAGAGCCGCGCACGATACCCCGCCAGGCGGCGGAATAACCCTAGTCCCTGGGCACCAGGCGGCGGGTGGCCGCCAGCGCCACGCGATTGGGCAGGCGGCGCAGCAGGCCGAGCACCCAGCCCAGGCGCCGCGGGAACACGATCTCGAAACGCCTGGAGGCGAGGCCGCGGAAGAAGGCCTCGGCCGCGGCTTCCGGCTCCATGAGGAAGGGCATGGGAAAGGGGTTGCGGTCGGTCAGCGGCGTGCGCACGAAGCCCGGGTTGACCAGCTGCAGCTTGATGCCGAGCGCCCGCAGCTCGGGCTGCAGCGCTTCCGCCAGGTTGATCAGCCCGGCCTTGGTCATGCCATAGCCCGCCGCTGTCGGCAGGCCGCGATACCCGGCCAGCGAGGCGACGATCGCCACCTGGCCCTTTCGACGCCCGCGCATCGGCGCCAGTGCCGCCGCCAGGCTGTTCACCGTCCCCATCAGGTTTAGCTCGACCAGCGCACGGACATCGGCCAGATCGAGCGTAGCGGCGCTGAGGGCGCGATGCGTGCCGGCATTCAGCACCGCGAGGGCGAGCGGACCGTGCGCGCGCTCGATCTGCTCGACGGCGGCGCGGCAGGCCGCCGCGTCGGTCACGTCGAGCGGCAGCGGCAGCAGGCGGCCCGGCAGTCCGGCCGCCTCGGCCGCCACGGCCCGCAGCGCGTCCCCGTCGCGGGCCGAGATCGCCACCTGCCGGCCGGCCCGTGCCAGGCGCAGCGCCAGCGCCCGGCCGATGCCGGACGAGCCGCCGGTGATCCAGTCGATGCCGTCGGGAAGCGCGGCCACGTCATGCCCCAAACCAAGTCAAGCCGAGCCATGACCTAGGGCGGCGGCCTCGCCAACCAAGGCCGCAAAGGGACGCGGGGTCCCGCCCCTGCCGGGCGGAACCCCGCGACAGCCGTCATTGCGTGCGGCTCAGCGGCTAGAGCGGTGTTGCTTCCGATTGAATCGAACCGCTCCAGCTACCTATTGATTTCACGCATTTTCCTGACGCGAAGCGGCCTCCACTTCGCTCCAAAATACTCTAGCGGGCCCCGGCACCGCCACCGCCGCCGCTGTTGCCGCCGCCGCCGCCGCCCAGGGCGCCGCCGAGGCCACCAACCGCGCCGCCCACTGTGCTGCCGACAGCACCGACGGCCGAGCCCACGGCCCCGGTCGCCGAGCCGACGGCGGAGCCCACCGCGCCCGAGGTGGAGCCGACCGCGGCGCCGACCGGACCGCCCACCGCCCCGCCGACGGCGGAACCAACCGATCCAACCGCGCCACCGACGGCGCCGCCGACCGAGCCGACCGCGCCACCCACGGCGCCGCTGGTGGAGCCGACCGCGCCACCCACGGCGCCAACCGCCCCACCCACCGCGCCGACCGCGCCGCCCACGGCGCCGGCCGCGCTGCCTACCGTGCCACCCACCGTGCCGCCCACCGTACCGCCCACCGTACCGCCGGCACCTGTGCCGGCCGCCCCGCTGCCGAAGCCCGCGTTGTTCGGCGCCAGGCCGCCGGTCGTCGAGGTGAGGCTGTCGTCCATCACCGGCAGGCCGATGCTGCCGATGCCGCTGCCCTCGTCGCCGCCGGTCAGCGCGTTCGTCACGCCCTGCGTCGGCACGTTGGCGACCTGCGTGCCACCGACGGCGACCGTCGTGCCGTTGGTGCCCAGCGCGTTCACGCCTGCGACCCCGCCGGTGCCACTGTCGTCACTGCCGGTGCCGAGGGCGCTGACGCCGACGACACCACCATTGCCGCTGCCGGTGCCGGAACCGACGGAGGCGCCGGCCACGGTGCCGTTGCCGCTGTCCTGACCACCCAGCGCCGAGACGCCGACGGCGCCAAGGCCGCTGTTGTCGCCGCTCGCCACGCCGACGCCGGCGATGCCGCCGGTCCCGCTGCTGTCGCCACCGCCGACGGCGGCGCCGGCTATGCCGCCGTTGCCGCTGTTGGCGCCGCTGGCGACGCCAACGCCGACGCCGGCGCTGCTGGTGCCGCTGCCGCTGTCGGAGCCGACGGAAACGCCGGCGACGCTGCCGGTGCCGCTGTTGGCGCCGCCGCCGACCGAGGCGCCGACCAGTCCACCGCCGCCGCTGTTGTCGCCACCGCCGACCGAGACGCCGGCGACGCTGCCGGTGCCGCTGTTGGCGCCGCCGCCGACCGAGGCGCCGACCAGGCCACCCTGGCCGCTGTTGTCGCCACCGCCGACCGTGGAGCCGACGAGGCCGCCGTTGCCGGTGCCGCCACCCTCGCCGACGCCGACGCCGACCGCGGTGCCGACACTGCTCTCGCTCACGCTGCCGACACCCACCAGATTGCCGAGGCCGACCTGGACAGGGCCGACACCGATACCCAGGGCGACGGCGGGATTGCCGCCGTCGGCGCTATCGCCGCCGCCGTCACCACCACCATCGCCGCCGTCACCGCCATCATCGCCGCCATCGCCGCCATCGCCGCCGCCGTCACCGCCATCGCCGCCGCCGTCACCGCCGCCATCGCCGGTGCCGCCGTCGCTCGAGGCCACCGAGACGGCGTCGCTGTACGGCAGCTCGGCCATCACGCATTCGTCGATCGCCGCCTTCAGCTTGGCGGGCAGGTCGGTACAGCGCACCTCGGTGCCGTAGATCTCGACCACTTTGGCATCGCCGAGGGTACCGGCCTGGGCGCTCGAGGCGAGGACCAGCGCAAGGGAAGCGACAGACGCGGAGAGAGCGGCTCGCCACCCAAATCCACGAATTGAGACTGTTGAATTAAGAGAAATTCCCGATCCACGTGTGTGCATGATTTCCTCCTTAATGCTCACCGCGTGCAAGGCGATCCTATCCAAGGTAACGAGGCAGGAATAAGGCTGGATGCCTTTATCTCCAGATCGAACCGAATCTTCATTAACAATCGGCACCGTCAGTTAAAATATCATGATATTTCCGATGATATACTTTCACTCAAAAGAAGATCAATCGTCACAACAAAAATCCATATTCATCTATATTGTATGCACATGTATTCTGATTCATTTGAAAAGAAGATTATCGTATTCGTTTTATATTATCTCGCGACCTCACGAATCCGACTCTTGCTTGTATCCTCTGCAGAGCGTCCTGCGCCGACTCTGCTGTCTTTACCTGCGCTCACCGGCCATAGGACCACCGATACGTTTGTTCTTTTTCAATAATGAGTTAGCGGGTATTCGGGCACATGGCGTCCCCGCTGCGGCTATTGCGTGTACGCGACAAGGACCCTGCCCCGCGTGCAAGCCGCTTGCATGCCCGTCGGTCTCCGTGGCCGCGCAATTGAACTTCCCGCGATACTCCAGTGGCGTTCACGCCGCCCCGTCGATTACTTTCGCAGTGAGTAAACATCCCTGGACACCCTTGTTGACTGTTCGGGCGGAACGGTCTTCCACGTGATCTCTGCCGGCGCTGTTCGACCCGTCATGGAATCTTCGTCAAGCTGTCAGGACCAGGTCAGAGCCGGCGCCTACCACCCAAGGCAACGGCCACTTCACGGTCCGCATCAGACCGGCCCGCGGTGGCCTTGGCGTCAGCCTTGAGAAGGAGATCCCCATGCAAGAGAGCAGTGTGACCGGCATGACTCGCGCCGAGGCCCGCGAGGCCGCCGAGGACATCGGCAGCAACCCGACAAACGGCAGCAGCATCGGCGACATCATCTCTGCCCGCTTCGGCCGCCGCGGCTTCCTGAAGGGCGCGCTGGGCGTCAGCGCCGCCACCGCGCTGCTGGGCGGCACGGCCCTGGTGGCGCCACGCGCCGCCCAGGCCGCGGTCATGGCCCCCCACATGGGCTTCGCGGAGATCAGCCACGGCGTCGACGAGACCCACCATGTCGCCAAGGGCTACAGCGCCGACATCCTGGTCCGCTGGGGCGACCCGGTGGTGAAGGGCGCGCCGGGTTTCGACCCCATGGCGCAGAGCGCCAAGGCCCAGGCCCTGCAGTTCGGCTACAACAACGACTTCGTCGGCTACCTGCCGCTGGAGGGCAGCGCCGAGCACGGCCTGCTCTGCGTCAATCACGAGTACACCTCCGAAGAGGTGATGTTCCCGGGCGCAGGCTCGCAGGATGACGACTTCTCCAGCCTGACCATCGACCAGGTCGACATCGAGATGGCCGCGCACGGCGCCTCGGTCATCGAGATCAAGAAGGAAGCCGGCAAGTGGACGGTGGTGCCGGACAGCCAGTACGGCCGCCGCATCACCACCGGCGCCACCTACATGACGGTGACCGGCCCAGCCGCCGGCCATGAGCTGCTGAAGACCGCAGCCGACCCCAACGGCACGCTGGTGCTGGGCACGGTGAACAACTGTGCCGGCGGCATGACCCCCTGGGGCACCTACATCACCGCGGAAGAGAACTTCAACGGCTACTTCATGGGCTCGGGCGTCGACGGCCATCCCTATGCCAAGACCTACAAGCGCTATGGCATCCCGGGCGGCTGGTACGGCTGGGGCCGCTTCTACGACCGCTTCAACGTGAACGAGACCCCGAACGAGCCGCACCGCTTCGGCTGGCTGGTCGAGATCGATCCGATGGATCCGAAGTCGACGCCGCGCAAGCTGACGGCGCTCGGCCGCTTCAAGCACGAGGGCGCCTCGGTCATCATCAGCAAGGACGGCCACGCGGTGGTCTACAGCGGCGACGACGAGCGCTTCGACTACATCTATCGCTTCGTCTCGGCCGGTACCTACACGGAGGGTGACAAGGCCGCCAACATGAAGCTGCTCGAGGAGGGCACGCTCTCGGTTGCCAGGTTCGACGCCGACGGCAGCCTGGAGTGGCTGCCGCTGGTGCAGGGCCAGGGCAAGCTGACCGCCGAGCACGGCTTCCCCGACCAGGCGACGGTGCTGATCTATGCCCGCCTGGCGGGCGACGCGGTCGGCGCCACCAGGATGGACCGCCCGGAGGAGGTCGAGGTCGACCTCAAGACCGGCAAGGTCTACGCCAACCTGACCAACAACACGAAGCGCAAGGCCGACCAGGTCGATCCGGCCAACCCCCGTGCCGACAACGCCTTCGGCCACATCATCGAGTTCATGCCGAAGGACGGCGACCACGCCGGCAACAGCTTCGCCTGGGACATCCTGGTGGCGTGCGGCGATCCCAGCGTCGCCGAGGTTGGCGCCCGCTGGAACCCGGCGACCAGCACGAACGGCTGGTTCGCCTGCCCGGACAACAGCGCCGTCGACGCGGCCGGCAACCTCTGGGTCGCCACCGACCAGGGCGAATCCTGGAAGAAGAGCGGCACGGCCGATGGCATCTGGGCGCTCGGCACCGAGGGCGAGGCCCGCGGCATGGGCAAGATGTTCTTCCGCGTGCCGATCGGTGCCGAGATGTGCGGCCCCTGCTTCACCCCGGACGGCAAGACCCTCTTCGTCGCCGTGCAGCACCCGGCGGTCGACGGCGCCAGGGATTGGGACAGGTTCGGCCGCGACTCCACCTTCGAGGATCCGGCGACCCGCTGGCCGGACTTCAAGGACGGCATGCCGCCGCGGCCCTCGATCGTCGTCATCACCAAGGACGACGGCGGCGTGATCGGGTCCTGATCGCCCGCGGCAAATCCCTGGGCCTGTCATCACTGGGGCGGCGCCCACCGGCGCCGCCCCTTTTCGCTCGCGCTGGCCGGACACAGCCGCGTGAGCGCCCTGGCGAGGGACCGGCGCCGTGCCCATCATATCTGGAGATGCAACACCGGCCGGCGGGCCGGACCGCCCGGAGCTACGCCCTTGCCCCCGACTTACCGGCCTCGCCCTGCCCTCGTCCTGGTGATCGTCGCGGCGCTGCTGCTGCCGGCGCTCGGCGCCTGCAAGCCGGCCAGTCATCCGGCCTTCAAGCCGACGCACCAGCCGAGCGGCCGCTAGGCTGCCGCTAGCTCGCGGGCGCGAGGCAGGCGGCGAGGTTCTTCGCCAGGCCGCGCAGCAGCGCGTCATAGCTGCCCGCATCGGCCGGCAGCGCCATGCCCTCGGGATCGAGCTCGCCGCTGCGCGCGTCGGTGCCGGCCACCAGGGTCCGCAGCAGCGCCGGCTCGAACCCGGGTTCGGCGAAGACGCAGACCGCCTTGAGGCCGGCGATCTTGTCGCGGATCTCCGCCAGGCGCTTCGCCCCTGGCTGCTGGTCCGGCGAGACCGTGATCGAGCCGATGGCGGCAAGCCCGTAGCGATGCTCGAAGTACTGATAGGCGTCGTGGAACACCACGAAGGGCCGGCCGGCCAGCGGCGCCAGCGCCTGACGCAGTGCCTCGTCCAGCGCCCTCAGATCCGTGTCAAGTGCCGCCGCGTTGGCGGCGTAGGCGGCCGCGTTGGCCGGGTCGAGCGTGGCGAGTTGCTGCGCAACCGCCGCGGCGATGACGCTGGCGTTGGCCGGATCGAGGAAGAGGTGGCCGTCGATCTCGCCGTCCTCATGCTCATGTGCGTCTGTCGCGGCGCTCTCGTCGCCGTCGTCGGCGCCGGCCCCGGCCTCGGCGGCGTCGTGGTGATGCGCCTCCCAGGTGCCGCCCTCGCGCGGCTTCAGCAGCAGGATGCCCGGCAGCTCCATCGCTTCGACCGCCTGGGCCTTGTTCGCCAGCGATGCCAGGGGCGCGGTCAGGAAGGATTCAAGCCCCGGCCCGACCCAGACCACCAGGTCGGCGTCCTGCAGCGCCGCCGCCTGCGAGGGCTTCAGGCTGTAGGTGTGCAGCGAGGCGCCACCGCCGACCAGCAGCTCCGGCGTGCCGAGGCCCTGCATGACGCGGGCCACCAGGGCATAGAGCGGCTTGATCGAGACCACGACGCGCGGTGCCGCGTCCGCCGCCGGGGGCGCGGCCAGCACGAGGAGCAGGGCAACGAGGCAGCGGCGCAGCATGGCGGGACTCCGTCGGCAGTGCTATGTTATAGCATCGATCTGGCGATGTTATAGTGTAACAGCATGACCCGACGCAAGCCCGCAGCCGCCAAGGCCGAGCCCACGCCGCCGCCATCCGGCGGCCACGACCACGCGCACTGCGTCGCCGACGCGCTGGCGGCGGCGGAGAGCTGCTGCGCCGCGCGTGGCGCGCAACTGACGCCGATCCGCCGCCGTGTGCTGGAGCTGGTCTGGTCCAGCCATGCGCCGATCGGCGCCTACGAGATCCTGGCAGCGCTCGGCCGCGAGACCGGCAAGGTGCAGCCGCCGACGGTCTATCGCGCGCTCGACTTCCTCAAGGCGCAGGGCCTGATCCACCGCATCGAGAGCCGTAATGCCTTCATCGGCTGCGCGCAGCCCGGCACGCGGCACGCGGGGCAGTTCCTGCTCTGCCGTGGCTGCGGCGAGGCGGCCGAGCTGGTGGCGGACAAGGCGCTGGCGGCGCTGGACCGCCAGGCCGCCGCGCTGGGCTATAGCGTCGAGCACCGCACGGTGGAGTTCGAGGGCCTCTGCCCGCACTGCCAGGAGGCGGCCCGGCCATGACCAGGCCCCTGATCGAAGGCCACGGCCTGATCGTCAGCCACGGCCGCCGCCGCGTGCTGGACCGGGTTGACGTCAGCGTGTCGGCCGGCGAGATCGTCACGCTGATCGGCCCCAACGGCGCCGGCAAGACCACGCTGGTGCGCACCCTGCTCGGTCTGCAGCGGCCCGAGGCCGGCAGCGTCGAGCGCCAGGCCGGCCTGGTGATCGGCTATGTGCCGCAGCGCCTGCACGTCGATCCGACCCTGCCGCTGACCGTTCGCCGCTTCCTGGCGCTGGCGGCGCCGGGCGGCCGCGCCGACGCGGCGGCCCTGCTGGCCGAGGTCGGCGCCGCGCGCTGCATCGAGCAGCAGGTCTCGGCCCTCTCCGGCGGTGAGCTGCAGCGGGTCCTGCTGGCGCGCGCCCTGGCGCGGCGCCCGCAGCTCCTGGTGCTGGACGAGCCGGTGCAGGGCGTCGACTTCAGCGGACAGATCGAACTTTTCCGCCTGATCGGCAGCCTGCGCGACCGGCGCGGCTGCGGCATCCTGCTGGTGTCGCACGACCTGCATCTGGTCATGTCGGCGACCGACCGCGTGCTCTGCCTCAACCACCACCTCTGCTGCTCCGGCGCGCCCGACGCGGTGAGCCGCCATCCGGAGTACCAACGCCTGTTTGGCCCGCGCGCGGCCGAGGCGCTGGCGGTCTATACCCACCACCACGACCATGCACACGCGCCAACCGGCGAGGTCCTGCCGGTCGAGGGCTGCGCGATCCACGGCGCGCACGAGCACCATCACCACGGTCACGGCGAGACGGCATCCTGACATGCTCGACGACTTCCTCGTCCGCGCTGCGCTGGGCGGCATCGGCGTGGCGCTGGTCGCCGGTCCGCTCGGCTGCTTCGTGGTCTGGCGGCGCCTGGCCTATTTCGGCGACGCGCTGGCGCACGCCGGCTTCCTCGGCATCGCGCTGGGCCTGCTGCTGGGCTTCGACCCCATCCTGGGCGTCGCCGCTACCGGCGGCATCGTCGCCGCCAGCCTGCTGCTGCTGCAGCGCCGCCGGCTGATCGCTGGGGACACGGCGCTCGGCCTCATGGCGCACGCCGGGCTGGCGCTGGGCCTCGTCGTGCTGTCCTTCCTGCAGTTCCTGCGCATCGACCTGCTCGGCTACCTCTTCGGCGACCTGCTGGCGGTGGGCCGCGGCGACCTGGCGCTGATCTGGGGCGGCGGGCTGCTGGTGCTGGGCGCACTGGCGCTGCTCTGGCGCCCGCTGCTGCGCATCACGCTGCACGAGGAGCTGGCGGCGGCCGAGGGCCTGCCGGTCTTCGCCCTGCAGCTCGCCTTCCTGCTGCTGCTGGCCATCGTGGTGGCGGTGGCGATGAAGGTGGTCGGCATCCTGCTGATCACCGCGCTGCTGATCCTGCCGCCGGCCGCCGCGCGACGCGTGGCGCCGACGCCGGAGGCCATGGCGCTGGGCGCCGCGCTGATCGGCAGCCTGTCGGTCGGCGGCGGCCTCTGGGCCTCCTGGACCTGGGACACGCCGAGCGGCCCCTCGATCGTGGTGACGGCACTGCTGATCTTCCTGCTGCTGCAGGCTTTGCCGCGGCGGCTGGCGGCCTGAGATGCGGCGGCAATTGCTCCTGCTCCTCGCCCTGCTCTTGCCGCTGCCGGCGGCGGCGCATCCGCACGTCTGGATCGACGCCACGCTGGCCTTCCGCTTCGAAGGGAAGACTCTGGTCGCGCTGGATATCGCCTGGCGCTTCGACGAGCTCTACAGCGAGCTGGTGGCGCAGGACTTCGACAGCGACGGCGACGGCACGCTCTCGCAGCAGGAGCTCGACGCCCTGGTCGGCGTCTCGGCGGCGAATCTCGCCGACTACAGCTTCTTCACCCACCTGAGGATCGGCGCGGAGACCCCCGCGGTGCAGCGCGTCAAGGAATTCTACGCGGAGATGGGGAGCGACGGCATCGTCACCTACCGCTTCAGCGTCCCCCTGCCGCAGCCGCTGGACCCGCGCAAGACCGCCTTCGCCGTCGGGCTCTACGACGAGACCTACTACGTCGACGTGGCGCTGGCGCCGGCCGACGTGACGCTGGACCCCGCCACGGGCTGCAAGACGGTGGCGCGCAACGACGTGATCCCGCCGCTCTACTACGGCGCCTACTATCCGACCTACCTTGTCCTGCAGTGCGGCGATGCGAAGAGCTAGCCTGCTCGCCATCCTGCTTCTGCTGCTGCCGGCGGCGGCCTGGGCGCAGGCGCTGCCGGGCCTCGGCCAGCCGTCCGGCGGCGAGGCACCGGGCTGGCTGGCGCAACTCTACGGCTGGGTGCTGGTGCAGCAGGGCCAGCTGCGCAAGGAGCTGGCCGAGCTGCTGGGCGCGTTGAAGGCGGGCCAGCCCGGCGCCTTCTGGGGCCTCGTCGCGGGCAGCTTCCTCTATGGCGTGCTGCATGCCGCCGGACCGGGGCACGGCAAGCTGGTGATCTCCGGCTATCTCTTCGCCAACCGCAGCCAGCTGCGCGCCGGGCTGTGGCTGACGCTGGTCTCCTCGCTGCTGCAGGCCCTCGCCGCGCTGCTGCTGGTCGGCACCTTCGCCGTCATCCTGGACCAGGCGCGCCTGGCGGTGACACGCAACGTCTATCTGCTGGAGCTGGCCAGCTACGCACTGATCGTCGCCATCGGCCTGCTGCTGCTGTGGCGCAGTTTGCGTGGCGGGCAGCGGCACGGTCACGCGCACAACCACGACCACGACCACGAACATCACCAAGGTCATGACCACGACCATGACCACGGACACGCCTGGACACCGCCGCCGGCTGACATCCCGCGCCGCGACTTCTGGGGCCTCGCCGTCTCGGTCGGCATCCGGCCCTGCAGCGGCGCCGTCATCGTGCTGCTCTTCACCCTGGGTCAGGGCCTGGTTCTGGCGGGTGTCGCGGCAACAGTCGCCATGGCCTTGGGCACGGCGCTGACCGTCGGCATCCTGGCAATGCTGGCGGTCGGTTCGCGCGGCCTCGCCGAGCGCCTGGCGGGCCGGCGGGGCCATGCCTGGATCGCGCGCCTGGCGGGCATCGCCGGCGCGCTGCTGATCGTCCTGCTGGGCGGCCTGCTGCTCTGGACCACCTGGGCCGAACCGCCGCCGCTCTAGGCGGAACGCGGCGCCCTAGCCCGGCCAGGGCAGCGAGTAGGTCTTGACGTTGGTGAAGGACTTCATCGCCTCCAGCACGCCTTCCTTGTAGCCGAGGCCGCTGTCCTTGATGCCGCCGAAGGGCGACATCTCGATGCGGTAGCCCGGCACCTCCCAGACGTTCACCGTGCCGACGTCGAGTTCCGCGACGAAGCGGGTGATCCAGTCCAGCCGGTCGGTGCAGACGCCGCTGGAGAGGCCGTAGGCGGTGGAGTTGCAGATGCGGATGGCGTCGTCGATGTCCTTGAAGCGGATCACCGGCACGACGGGGCCGAAGGTCTCCTCGCGCACCAGCTCGCAGTCGAAGGGTACCTTGTCGACCAGTGTCGGCTGGTAGAGCGCGCCCTCGCGGCCGTTGCCGTGCACCAGCGTCGCGCCCTGCTTCACCGCGTCCTCGACGCGGGCCTGGAAGAGCTTGGCGGCCTCCTCGGTGATGACGGTACCCATGTCGGTCTTGGGGTCCATGGGGTCGCCGAACTTGATGGCCTGCACCTTGGGCAGCAGCCTGGCGACGAAGGCGTCGGCCACGCTGTCCTGCACCAGGATGCGCTTCACCGCGGTGCAGCGCTGGCCGGAGTTCTTGGTGGCGCCGGTGGCGGCCAGCGCCGCCGCCTTGTCGAGGTCCGCATCCTCCATCACCACCAGCGGGTCGTTGCCGCCGAGCTCCAGCACCATGCGGCGGTAGCCGGCCTTGCCGGCGATGTACTTGCCGATGGCGACGCCGCCGGTGAAGGTCACGATGGCGGCGTGCTCGTTGGTGATCATCTCATCCGCGATCTTCGCCGGATTGCCGGTGACGACCGAGAACATGGCCGGCGGCAGCCCTGCTTCATACATCACGTCGGCCAGCAGGTAGGCGGTCAGCGGCGTCTTCTCGGACGGCTTCAGCACCATGCAGTTGTTGGTCGCGACCGAGGGCGCCACCTTGTGCGCCACCTGGTTCAGCGGGTGGTTGAAGGGCGTGATGGCGCTGATCGCGCTGACCGGCTGGCGCAGCGTGTGGATGCGCCGTGCCTTGCCCTGGGCCGAGATATCGCAGGAGAAGGTCTGCGAGTCGTCGACGATGCAGAGCGTGGCCGAGAGGTTGAAGACGTCGACGGCGCGGCCGACCTCGTAGAGCGTGTCCTTCTTGCAGAGGCCGGACTCGGCGGTGATGAGGTCCGAGATCGCCTCGCGCCGGCCGTCCAGGATCTCCGCCGTCTTCTTCAGGATCGTCGCGCGCTCGTGGCGCGTCAGCTTGGCCCGGAAGGCCGCGGCCTTCTCGAAGGCCTGCCTCACATGCGCCGTGTCGCAGTCCGGCACCGTGCCGACCGTCTGCCCGGTATAGGGGTTCTTCACATGGATGCGGCCGGGCGTGTCGATGCGCTCGCCGGCGATGCGCAGGGTCTCGTGGATCATGGGTGTCAGGCCGCCACGTGGTTGAGGGCGAGGTCGAAGGCGTCGAAGTTGCGCAGGCGCCGCCGCGGCAGGTCGTGCGGCGCGCGGCTGAGGATCAGCGGCACCTCCTGCTCGGAGATGCCGCCGTGCGAGCGCAGCGGCTCGGTCAGGCCCGAAAGGTCGTGCTTGGCCGCCGCGGTGCCCAGCACCTTGTGCGTGGTGGCGACGACGACCAGGTCACCGACCCGGTCCTCGGGCAGGCCGAAGCGGGCGCAGGCCTCGGCCTTGGTCAGCACGGTCTCGACGCCCGGCAGGGCGCGCAGCCGCGCCGCGATGGCATCCCGCTGCTCGGCCGCCAGATAGACGATGGCGTAGGAGCCGAGCGCGCCGTGGTGCACCACGTAGGGATCGGTGATCGGCAGGATCACCCGCGTCGCGCCGGCGCCCAGCCAGCCGTCCAGCAGGTCCTGCAGGTAGATCACGTCGGGCTGTCCGGCGCCATCGTGCTTGGCGTTCATGCCGTGGTCGGCGGTGATGGCGATGGTGGCGCCGGCGGCGTCGAGCTTCGCCAGGTAGCCGTCGATCATGGCGTAGAAGTCGTTGGCCACCGGCGTGCCGGGCGCGTGCTTGTGCTGGATGTAGTCGGTGGTCGAGAGGTACATGAGGTCCGGCCGGTGGTCGGCCATGAGCTTCACGCCGGCGGCGAAGATGAACTCGCTGAGCGCGGCGGAATAGACCGCGGGCAGCGGCAGGCCGACATAGGCCAGCGCGTTGTCGATGCCGTTCTCGGCCAGCGTCGTCTTGTCCGCCTTCTCGGCCGAGAAGCAGATCGCGCCGTCGGCGCCCAGCCTCAGCCCCTTGCCCAGCAGGCCGCGCAGCTTGTCCTTGGCGGTCACCACCGCGATCTTGGCGCCGGCCTTCTGGAACGCGGCGAAGAGCGTCTCGGCGCGCAGGAACTTGGGGTCGTTCATCATGACCTCGGCACCGGTCGCCGGGTCATAGAAGAAGTTGCCGCTGATGCCGTGCACCGAGGGTGGCGCGCCGGTGACGATCGAGAGGTTGTTCGGGTTGGTGAAGGAGGGGATGACGCAGTCGGCGCGCAGGTCGGCACCGCGCCGGATCGCCCCCGCCAGCCAGGGCATGCGCCCGGCCTCGATCGCCTCGAGGTGATAGGCCGGGGCGCTGCCGTCCAGGCAGACCACCACGGTCGGGCGCTGCGGCCAGGCATAGGTCCGGCCGTTCACCGTGACGCCGCGGGTGATAACTCCCATCGCTCCCTGCTCCCTCAGGCCGCGGCCCGCGGGGCGCAGCGGGTGACGCCGAGTTCGCCCAGCACGTCGCGGATGGCGGCCAGCGCGCCTTCCATCTCAGGCCGACCCAGGCGGCCGATGCAGCCGATGCGGAAGGTGTCGGCCACCGTCAGCTTGCCGGGATAGATCACGAAGCCGCGCTCGCGCAGGCGGTCATAGAAGGTCTGGAAGTGGAACTTCGGATCCACCGGCATCAGGAAGGTGACGATGATCGGCGCCTGCAGGCGGTCGGGCAGCAGCGTCTCGAAGCCGAGGGCGCGCATGCCCTCGACCAGGACCCTGCAGTTGTCGGCATAGCGCCCGCCACGGCCGGGCTGCCCACCCTCGGCCTCGTACTCCGCCAGCGCCTGGTCGAAGGCCAGGATGGCATGGGTCGGCGGGGTGAAGCGCCACTGGCCGTTGGCCTCCATCGACGTCCACTGGTCGTAGAGGTCGAAGGAGAGGACCGGGCAGTTGCCCTTGGTTTCCTCCAGCGCCGCCTGGCGGGCCAGGCAGAAGCCGATGCCGGGCACGCCCTCCAGGCACTTGTTGGAGGAGGCGACGAGGGCGTCGAAGGGCACCTCGCGCGCATCGAGTGCCAGCGCGCCGAAGGCGCTCATGGCGTCGACCAGCAGGCGGCGGCCCTGGCGCTGCACGGCCTCGGCCACGGCCTTGACCGGGTTCAGCACGCCGCTGGTGGTCTCGCAGTGGACCACGGCGACGTGGCTGATGGTGGGATCGGCGGCCAGCGCAGCCTCGACCCGGGCCGGATCGACCGGCTGGTCCTCGGCCCACTCCAGCGCGGCGTGGTCGTGGCCCGCCACCTCGCACATCTTGATCATGCGGCGGCCATAGGCGCCGTTCACCAGCACCAGCAGCTTGCCGCTGGCCGGCAGGAAGGTGGCGATCATGGCCTCGACCACGAAGGTGCCGGAGCCCTGCAGCGGCACGGCGACATGGCTGCCCTGGCCGTTGATGATGCCGACCAGCCGCTCGCGCATGCGCCTGTTGACGGCGATGAAGCCGTGGTCGCGCGAGCCCAGGTCGTGCAGCATGGCCTGCTTCACCGTCGGCGAGGTGGTCAGCGGGCCCGGCGTCAGCAGCCAGGGATCATTCGTGGGCGAGAGCGAGGGCTTGGCGGGCATGGGTCGAAGGTCTCCGAAGAGGAAGGCGGGCTAGAGCTAGGCCCCGGCTGGATATAAATCAAATCGATTGTTATTATGTGTCACATAGGTTCCGCCGATGTGATGGTCCGATGAACTACGCCCAGCTCCGCGCCTTCCATGCCGTCGCCGCCGAGGGCGGCTTCCTCAAGGCCGCGCGCAAGCTCAACGTCACCCAGCCCACCCTGTCCGAGCAGGTGAAGCAGCTCGAGGCCAGCTATGGCGTGCAGCTCTTCGAGCGGCGCGGCCGGCGCAGCGAGCCGACCGACCTGGGGCGCGCGCTGCTCGACGTCACCCGGCGCTACTTCGCGGTGGAGCAGGAGGCCGAGCAGCTGCTGACCGCGGCGCGCGGCTTGAAGCGCGGGCGCCTGCGCGTGGCGGCCGACGCGCCCTACCTCGTCATGCCGCTGCTGGCGGCCTTCGGCCGGCGCCATCCTGGCATCGAGCTGGCGCTGACCTTCGGCAACGGCGAGGCGGTGCTGGCCGCCCTGCGCGAGCGGCGCGCCGACCTCGGCGTGCTGCCCGACGTGGAGCAGGAGCGCGGCCTGCACCTGGTGGCGCTGGAGCGCGGGCAGCTCGTGCTCCTGGTCGGGCGGGCGCACGCCTGGGCGCGGCGCCGCAGCGTCGCCCTGGCCGAGCTGGCGGGCGAGCGCCTGATCCTGCGCGAGGAGGGCTCCACCACCCGCGCCATCCTCGATCGCGCGCTGGCCAAGGCCGGCATCAGGCCCGCCGCCGCCTGGACCGTCGGCAGCCGCGAGGGCCTGCGCGAGGCGGTGGCCGAGGGCCTGGGCGTCGGCGCGGTCTTCGAGAGCGAGGTCGGCCACGATCCGCGCGTCCACGCCGTCACGGTGCGCGAGCGCTCGCTGGCGACCACGGAGTACTTGGCCTGCCTCGCCGAGCGCACCGGCGACCGCGTGATCGCCGCCTTCCTGGAGCTGGTGGGCTAGCGCCGCTCCGGCGGAACGTCGCGCAGGCGCGCCGAAAGCGCCTCGACCTCGGCCAGGGTGAAGCCGTGGCGGCTGCGCGCCGTCGCCGCCGGCCGCTTGGCGAGCGAAAGTCCGGGGCGCCACTCGCCGACCGGCCGCACCGGGCGCGGCACGAAGCCGCCGCCGCAACTGGGGCAGACGTTGCGCAGCACCCGCTCCACGCAGTCGGCGCAGTAGGTGCACTCGTAGGAGCAGATCCGGGCCTCGGCCGCGCCTGGCGGCAGGTCGCGGTCGCAGTGCGCGCAGTTGGGGCGCAGCTCCAGGGCCATGGCTTTCTCCTCTCCGGCATTGGACGGGCAGAGCCTAGCCGTGCTAGGCTTGGCGGGAATGCCAAAGATCCCTCGCTTTCCGCCAAAGCCGCGCCGGGTGGAGATCCTGGCCGTGCCCTCGGTGCAACTGCTCGACGTCGCCGGGCCGCTGCAGGTCTTCGCCACGGCCAACAGCCTGGCGGCGGCGCGGGGCGAGCCCCTGCCCTACGACGTCCAGACCGTCGCCACTGCCTCGCCGGTCATGACCTCGGCCGGCGTCGGGCTGACGGCGCGACGCCTGCCGCGCCCGGGCAGGCCGCTCGACACGCTGGTGCTGGCCGGCGGCAGCGGCGTGCACCGGGCTTCGGCCGATCCGGCGCTGCTGCGCTGGATCAGGGCGCGGGCAGGCGACGCGCGCCGCGTCGCTTCGGTCTGCACCGGGGCCTTCCTGCTGGCGGCGACGGGCCTGCTGGCGGGCCGGCGCGTAGCGACGCACTGGATGGACTGCGCCGCACTGGCCAGGCGCCATCCGGGCCTCAAGGTCGAGGGCGACCCGATCTGGCTGCGCGACGGGCGCTACTGGTCCTCGGCCGGCGTCACCGCCGGCATCGACCTGACGCTGGCGATGGTGGAGGAGGACCTGGGCCACGACGCCGCCATGGCGGTGGCGCGCGACCTGGTGGTCTTCCTGCGCCGGCCGGGCGGGCAGGCGCAGTTCAGCGTCGCGCTGTGGCAGCCGGCGGACGACGGCGACTTCGCCGCGCTCGACCGCTGGATCGCCGCGCATCTGGCCGAGCCCCTGCCGGTAGCGCGCCTGGCGGCCGAGGCAGGCATGAGCGAGCGCAGCTTCCTGCGCCGCTACCGCGCCGCCACCGGTCGCACGCCGGCGCGCGCCGTGGAGGCGATGCGCGTGGCGGCGGCGCGCCAGCTGCTGGCCGACAGCCGCCTCAAGGTGAAGCAGATCGCGGCGCGCTGCGGCTTCGGCGCGGAGGAGACCCTGCGGCGCAGCTTCCTGCGCCAGCATGGCGTGACGCCGCAGGACTGGCGCGCCCGCTTCGCCCGCTAGCTAGCGCGTTCGCCAGGCCTGCGTGCGCTTCAGCAGCACGCGGCTGATGGCCAGGTGGATCAGCCGCGCGGCGGCGTTGGTATAGAAGATCATCATCGCCATGGCGGCCGAGGGCGCGACGTCGCCGGCATCGTCCATGTTCAGCACCGCGACCGAGGCGAGGGTGGTGTCCTTGGAGTAGAGGAAGACCACGGCCGAGACCGTCGTCATGGCGTTGACGAAGAGGTAGATGCCGATGTCCAGGATCGCCGGCATGCAGACCGGCACGGTGACGCGGCTGAACATCCGCGCAATGGGCTGCTTCAGCGAGGCCGAGACGCTCTCGAACTCGCTGTCCATCTGCTTCAGCGCCGTCACCGCGGTCAGGTGCGCCACGGTGTAGAAGTGCGCCACGGTGCAGATCACCAGGATCGCCATGGTGCCGTAGAGGAAATTGAAGGGATTGGCCGGGTCGTTGAAGAAGAAGATGTAGGCTAGGCCCAGCACCATGCCCGGGATCGCCATGGGCAGCATGGCGAGGAACTGGAAAAGGCCGCGGCCGAAGCGGAAGCCGCGCGTCTTCTCCACCACGTAGGCGCCGAGGAAGACGATCGTGGTGCCGACCAGCGCGGTCCAGCCGCCGAGCTCGATCGAGTTCCAGTAGGACTTCCAGCCGCCGCCGTCCATGCGGTCGAACTCGTAGTTCCTGAGCGAGAGCGACTGGTCGTAGGGCCAGAGCTTGACCAGCGCGGCGTACTGGGCCATGCCGAGGATGGCGAGGATGAAGAGCGCGACCAGCGAGCAGAAGAGGAAGGCCGTCCAGTCCGCCCGCGCGTTGGGCTTGGGCACCAGCGGCACGGCACGGGCCGAGAGCAGCGCGACCTGGCGCTTCTGCACCATGCGGTCGACGACGAAGGCGACGATGGCCGGGATCAGCAGCACCACCGAGACCACGGCGCCCATCTGGAAGTTCTGCTGGCCGATCACCTGCTTGTAGATGTCGACCGCCAGCACGTTGAACTGGCCGCCGATCACCTTGGGCGCGCCGAAGTCGGTGATCGTGAGGGTGAAGACCACGAAGGCAGCGGAGATGAGGCCGTAGCGCGCGCCGGGGATGGTGACGGTCCAGAAGGTGCGGCGCCGGCTGGCGCGCAGCGCCGTCGCCGCCTCGTAGAGCCGCGCGTCGGCGGTGCCGAGCGCCACCAGCATGATCAGCAGCGCGTGCGGCAGGGTGAAGAAGACCGAGGCGATGACGATGCCGATGGGGCCATAGATCTCCTCGCCCATCAGCAGGCCCTTGATCACGCCCTGGTTGCCGAAGAGATAGACCAGGGCGATGCCGGGCAGCAGCGAGGGCACCAGGATCGGCACCAGCGCGATCGACTTGAAGAGCCCCTTGCCGCGCATGCAGGTGCGGGTCAGCGCATAGGCGAACCAGAAGGCCAGGAAGACGGTGATGACCGTGGTGATGGCGGCGATCTCCACCGAATTGACGATGGAGTTGCTGAGCGCGGGCGTGGAGAAGTAGAGCGTGAAGTTGCCGAAGCCGGTGTACTGCGCCGGCTTCAGCACGGTGCGCAGCAGCTTGGCGGCGTCGAGCTCGATCCAGTCGCTGCCCTCGGAGAGCTTGCCGCGGATCAGCAGGCGCCCGCCCTCCTCCGACAGGTCGCGCAGCCGGTAGCGCGTGACCTTGTCG
>JAKOWB010000047.1 GCA_029781795.1 Pseudomonadota bacterium
ATCGTCGTGGCGCTGGACGGCGGCGTCGGCAAGGGCTCCGGCCGCTCGGTGCCGGGCCTCGACCTCGGCCGCCTGGTCATCGCCGCGCGCGGCGCCGGGCTGCTGGTCAACGGTGGCGGCCATCCCATGGCGGCGGGCCTCACCGTGGCGCGCGAGCGGGTGGAGGAGCTGCGCGGCTTCCTGGCCGCGGGCGCCGCGGCGGAGCTGGCGAAGACCGCCTGGCAGCCGGCCCTGTCGCTCGACGCGGTGCTGAGCTGCGCCGGCGCCACGGCCGAGATCGTGTCCCAGGTCGAGCGCCTGGCGCCCTTCGGCATGGGCAACCCGCAGCCGCGCTTCGCCTTCGCCAGCCTGCGCCTCGCCGCGCTCGACACGGTGGGGGAGAACCACCTGCGCTGCCGCTTCGAGAGTCCCGAGGGCCGCAGCCTGCGCGCCATCGCCTTCCGTGCGCTGGACAACGAGCTGGGGCAGGGGCTGCTGGCGGCGCGCGGCCGTGCCATCCACGTCGCCGGCAAGCTGGAGCTCGATGCCTGGCGCGGCGGCGACGCGGTGCAGCTCCTGATCGACGACGCGGCGCTGCCGTAGCGCCCGCGGCTTCTTTGGAAGCGGGCTAGCCGATCTTCCGCCACTCGATGAAGACGCCGCCGGCTTCGGCCGCCGGGGTCAGCGCCGCCGGCGGCTTGCGGGCGGCGATGGCCATGCCGACGAAGAGCGGGCCGTCGCCGAGGTCCAGCGGCGTGCCGGGGGCGATCTCCTGGATGCGCTCCGGCGTCAGCGCCAGCAGCTCGGCGCCGTTGGCCAGGCCGACGGCGAGGCCACCCGGCACCGACCGCGCGGTGCCGCCGCTGTAGCCGGTGAGGAAGCCGGCGTGGCGCGCCGGCTCATCGGCGGCGAGATAGAGCGCCACCATGCCCTCGGCACCATTGGCGTGCTGCTGGAAGTCCGGCTTCCAGAAGTGCTGCGGGAAGCGGTTCTGGCAGACGAACCAGCCCAGGGCCGGCATGGCGGGGTCGCTGGCGAAGCCGAGCGAGAAGGCCACCGTCACCTCCTGCCCGTCGGGCAGGCGCGCGTGCCGCTCGAAGTCGAAGGGCGCGTAGG
>JAKOWB010000058.1 GCA_029781795.1 Pseudomonadota bacterium
CCTCTACGATACCGAGCTCTCGGCGACCGGCCTCACGCTGCTGGCGCTGGTGCCGGCGCGGCTGCAGCGCGCCCCGGCCAGGGCCTGAGCCCCAGCCCCAGCAGCAGGACCAGGAGGGCATAGAGCAGCGCCTGCAGGTTCGCCGGCCCCTGGGCGACCAGGATCGCCAGGCCGCCGGGCAGCAGCAGGGCCGCCATCACCCTCTCGGCCAGGCGCGGCCCGGGGCCGGCGCCCAGCAGCAGAAAGGTCGCCGCCGGCACCGCCAGCGCGGCGTTGTCGAAGTCGCGGTAGCGCGGGTCGACCACCAGCGCCAGCACCCAGGGCACGACCAGCAGCAGCGTCAGGGCCAGCCCCCAGCCCAGCCAGCGCTCGGCGAAGCCCAGGCGGTGGCGACCCGGACCAAGCATCGCCGCCAGCACCGGCCGGCGTCCCTCGCGACTGAGCGCCGTCGCCGCCAGCGCCGGCAGCAGCAGGCCGAGCAGCAGCGCCAGCAGGGCGCGCAGCCAGTCGGCCAGGTCCTGGCTGGCGTCCAGCGCCTGTTCGACCCACCAGGGCACGGCGAACCCGGCGGTCAGCGCCAGCAGACCGACCCGCAGCAGCCGCGTGCCGCGCGCCAGGGCCCCGGCGATCATGGTCAGCAGGGCCAGGATCGCGCCCGCGGCGGCCTGCCAGGGCCAGTCGGGATGGTCGCTGACCGGCTCGCCCCAGGCGAACTTCGGCGCCGCCGCGGCGTCGAGAAAGCCCCAGTGGCCGCCCACCGTGCCCTCGAGCTGGCGCTTCCAGTCCTGGTCGAAGGCTTCGATCAGGTTGTAGTCCCAGCCCTCGGCCTTCAGCAGCGTCAGCAGCGCGTGGAAGAAGCGCGCCTGGTTGGCGGGCGAGGGCACGGCACCCGCGCGCTGGTGCCCGGCCGAGGGCCAGCCGGTCTCGCCGATCAGCAGCGGCTTGCCGGGCAGTGCCTGCTGCATGTGCCGGTAGATCGCGGCGACATGTGCGACGGCCGCGTCGATGGCGACCGGCCGGTCCTCCCAATAGGGCAGGATGTGAATGGTGGCGAAGTCGACGGCCGGCGCGATCTCCGGGTACTTCTCCCAGAACTCCCAGACATCGGCATAGGTCACCGGCACCGGCACGGCCGCCTTGACCCGGCGGATGGTGGCCGCCAGGTCGGCGGCCGAGAGCTCGCCGCGCAACAGCACCTCGTTGCCGACGATCACGGCGCGCACGGTCGCCGGATGGGTCCGGGCCAGGGCGATGGCGGTGGCGATCTCCCGCTCGTTTGCCGCGCGGTCACGCCCCAGCCAGATGCCCAGCAGCACCTTCAGGCCCTGCGCCTCGGCCAGCGCCGGCACCTGGTCGAGGCCCTCGCCGGTGGAATAGGTGCGCACGCAGTCGCTCACCGTGGCCAGCGCCGCGAGCTGCCGCTCGATCTGGGCGGGCGGGATGACGATGCCGGGGGTGAAGGGCGACTGGCCCCGCTCGAAGGGGGCGTAGGACACGCAGGCGACGCGCTCGCCCGCCGCCAGCGGCGAAGGCGGCATGGCCTGCTCGCGCCCCACCCAGACCCAGAGCGCCACCAGCGCCAGGATCACCACCGCGCCGACCAGCGCCGCCCGCATGCTCGTCTCCCTCGCCCCGCCGGCAAGGCTTTGCCATGCGCGAAGCGGCGCGGGCAAGCACCGGCGAAGCCGTGCGCGGCCTTATGGCTATGCGGGCGAGAAACTCAACCCGCCTGTACCCTTGGGCAATGGACAAGACTCCGGGCTTGTCGCATCCTCCCGCGCCGTTCGCGCTCCCCCACCGATCAGCAGGTCGCGGTGTCATCCATGAAGTCGTCGCTCGTTGCCTTCGCCCTGGCCTCTGTCCTGCTCCTGCCGGCCGGTCCCCTGCTGGCACAGACCAGCGATGCCACGCCGCCGGCGGCCCAGCCGGTCGCCGACGGCGACATGGCGCCGGCCGCCATCGACACGGCCGAATGCGCCTGGGTCGGCCAGCGCATCCTGATGCTGCTGTGGCGCGACGACATCGACACCGCCAACCGCTTCTTCAACGTCTACGACCGCTTCAACTGCCCCAAGGGGCACAGCGGCCTCGCCTTCCGCTGCCTGGTGCAGCTGGGCGTGGGCGAGGGCGAAGGCGACCCCGGTCTGCCGGAGCGGGCCAAGGCCTGCTGGATGAATCCCGGCCTCGACCCGGCAAGCTTCGCCCCGGCGGAAAGCAAGGAGCCGCCGGTCGATGGCTCCCAGCCGGCCCAGGGCGAACAGCCCAAGAGCAACTAGGCAGCAACTAGGCAGCAACTGGGCTTCCAGCGCCGCCGCCTGCCGCCTGCGGCGCCGTGCCTCGGGGCGCGGCCCAGAAAAAGCCATGCCGACGGGAACCAATCGCGTCCGTCATGCCTAACCACACTAGCCGTCCTGCAGTCGTCGCAGGGCAAGCCGTTGTGGCGTGGCTTCTTTTCCACGCGGCAGCCAACTATATTGCAGCGCACAATAAGCGGGCGCGGGCCCGCCTGAGGGACAGGGACAATGCGTACGGCCTTTATCGCGCTGCTGCTGGCGGCGTTGGTGCATGGCGCGCTCTGGGTCTCCAACTGGGAAGCGGTCGAGGCGCCGGATGTATCCGGCAAGCTCGATAGCCTCTCCTTCGCTCCCTACGATCCCTCGCAGCAACCGGACGAGGGTGAGCAGACCACCGAGGCGCAGATCCGCCAGGACATGGCCGTCGTCGCGCCCTACACCCGCGCCATCCGCACCTACGCGGTCACCGGCGGCCTGGAACTGGTGCCGCAGATCGCCGCCGAGTTCGGCGTGAAGGTGACGCTGGGCGCCTGGATCGACCGCGACGAGGCGCGCAACAAGCGCGAGATCGACACCGCGCTGGACCTGGCCAGAACCAACCACAGCGTCCAGGCCATCGTCGTCGGCAACGAGGTGGTGCTGCGCGGCGAGAAGACGGCCGAGGAGATGGCGGCGCTGATCCGCCAGGTGAAGGAGCACACCGACCTGCCGGTGACCACCGGCGAGATCTGGAACGTCTGGCTGGAGCATCCGGAACTCGCCAACTCGGTCGATTTCATCGCCGCCCACGTGCTGCCCTACTGGGAGGGCCATCCCAGCGAACTCGCGGTCGACCATGTCGTGGCGATCTACAACAAGCTGCGCGAGGCCTTTCCCGGCAAGCACGTGGTCATCGCCGAATTCGGCTGGCCCTCGGCCGGCTACAACCTCAAGGACGCCGAGCCCGGGCTGCTGTCGCAGGCCGAGGTGATCCGCGACTTCGTCACCAAGGCACGGGCGCTGGGCATCGACTACAATCTGGTCGAGGCCTTCGACCAGCCCTGGAAGACTTTCGAGGGCTCGGTGGGCGCCTATTGGGGCCTGTTCGATGCCGACCGCAAGCTGAAGTTCGACCTGGAGGGCGTGGTGACAGAGCCGCACCAGGAGCGGCTGCTGGGTGCCGCGCTGCTGATCGGCACGCTGCTGTCGCTCGGCGTCTTCGCGCTGCGCCGCCCGACCCTGCCGCAGGCGTTGACCGTGGCCGGCGCCGCCCAGGCGATCGGTGCCTGGATCGCCGTCACCTTGGCGCATCCGCTGTCGCACTATCTCGTGGTCGGCAGCGCCATCATGTGGGCCCTCGGCCTGCTGCTGCTGGTGCCGCTGGCGCTGCTGTCGCTGAACCGGGTGGAGGAGATCGCCGCCGTGGCGCTCGGCCGCCGCCCGCAGCGCCTGCTGGTGGAGCCGGCGTCGGCGCCCGCCGGCTACTGTCCCAAGGTCTCGATCCACATCCCGGCCTATCGCGAACCGCCGGAGATGCTGAAGCAGACGCTGGATGGCGTCGCCGCGCTGGCCTATCCCAACTTCGAGTGCGTGGTGGCGCTGAACAACACGCCCGACCCGGCCTTCTGGCGCCCGATCGAGGAGCACTGCGCCAAGCTGGGGCCGCGCTTCAAGTTCCTCAACCTGCAGAACCTCAAGGGCTTCAAGGCCGGCGCGCTGCGCGAGGCGCTGAAGGCCACGGCCGAGGACGCCGAGATCGTCGGCGTGATCGACGCCGACTACCTGGTGACGCCGGACTGGCTCAGCGACCTGGTGCCGTCCTTCGCCGATCCGCGGGTTGGCCTGGTGCAGGCGCCGCAGGACCACCGCGACGGCGCGCGCAGCCCCTTCCACACCGTGATGAACGCCGAGTATGCCGGCTTCTTCGACATCGGCATGGTGCAGCGCAACGAGGTCAATGCCATCGTCACCCACGGCACGCTCTGCCTGATGCGGCGCAGCGCGCTCGAGGGGGCCGGCAACTGGTCCAGCGACACCATCACCGAGGATACCGATCTCGGCCTCTCGATCCTCGAGCAGGGCTGGATCGCGCACTACACCAATCGGCGCTACGGCTTCGGCCTGCTGCCCGACAGCTACAAGGCCTTCAAGACGCAGCGCCACCGCTGGGCCTATGGCGGGCTGCAGATCTGCAAGAAGCACTGGCGCCGCCTGTTCCCTGGGCGCTCTGCCCTGACCGGCGCGCAGCGCCGCGAGTTCCTGCTCGGCTGGCTGAACTGGATGGGCGCCGAGACGCTGGGCGTCGCCGCGGCGCTGCTGAACCTGCTGTGGGTGCCGGTCGTCGCCTTCGCCGGCGTCGCCATCCCGGAATCGGTGCTGACCCTGCCGGTGCTGATCGTCTTCGTCATCAACGTGCTGCACTTCGGACTGCTGTATCGCCTGCGCGTTCGCCTGCCGCTGCGCCAGGCGCTGGGCGCCGCGGTAGCGGCCATGAGCCTGCAGTTCACCATGGCCAAGGCGGTGGCCGAGGGCCTGATCAGGGACAACCTGCCCTTCAAGCGCACCGAGAAGGGCGGCAAGACGCGCGGCGAGGCCTTCCCGGCGAAGTGGGAAGGCATCATCGGCGGCCTGCTGGTGGCCGGCGCCCTGCTGCTGCTGCTGACCAACCGGCAGGAGGTGCACGAGATCACCATCTTCGCCATCGTGCTGCTGGTGCAGGCGCTGCCTTTCCTGGCGACCCTGGGCATGGCGCTGCTGGAGCGCCGGGTGCAGCGCAGGGAGCGGGTGCCGGTGGCGCGCCTCAAGCCGGTCACCGACGGCCGCCGCAGCCTGGTGCCGGCGCGCCTGTTTCGCGACCGCGCCTGACGCAGTTTCGGCGCGGCGCGGGCCGGCCTGGAGCATTTTCGAGCGAAGTGGACGCCGGTTCGCGTCAAGAAGATGCGTGAAATCAGAAAGTAGCTAGAGCGGTTCGATTCAATCAGAAGCGAAACCGCTCTAGCCTGTCGCGCTCCGCGGGAGCGTTGCCATGCCGGTTGGGCCGCAAATCGTCATCCTGACCCATGCGCTCCAGGGCCTCGGCGGCCATGCGATGCTCGAGCGCCTGTGGCGCGAGCACTGGCAGCCTGCCGGACTGTCGGTCCAGGTGCAGCAGGGGCTGGCGAAGCCGCCACCGGCCGACCTGGCGCTGCTGCACGTCGACCTCACCGTCACGCCGCCGGAATACCTGGCGCTGGCCGACCGCTATCCGCGCTGCCTGAACCGCGCCGTCACCGACATTTCCACGCGCCGCATCTCGCAGCGTCGCGTGCTGCCGGACGACGACTACCGGGGACCGGTGATCGTCAAGACCGACCGCAACTTCGCCGGCCGGCCGGAGCGCGCGCTGGCGCTGGCGGCGGGCGGCCTGACGCAGCTGCGCGAGCTGCTGGCGCGCCGCCTGCCGCCGGCCTGGAGCGGCCGCCTGCGGGACGACCGCTATCTGCTGCTTCCGGACCGGCGCGCCGTGCCGGACTGGGTCTGGCGCCGGCCGGAGCTGCTGGTCGAGCGGCTGGCGGTCGAGCGGCAGGGCGAGACCTTCCTGCTGCACCAGTGGTACTTCCTCGGCCGGTGCGACTGCATCGCCACCCTGGTCGGCGCCGAGCCGCTGGTGACCTACGAGAAGCGCATCGCCCTGCTGCCGCCGCACTTCGACGTGCCGCCTGCGCTGCGCCGCCGCCGGGCCGAGCTGGGGTTCGACTTCGGCAAGTTCGACTATGTGATCGAGCAGGGCGAGCCGGTGCTGCTCGACGCCAACCGCACGCCGGCGATCGACGAGATCGGCGGCGAGCGCGCCCGCCTGCTGGCACCGGGCATCCACGACTTCCTGCCCGGCCGGGTCTAGGATGCGCGCCACAGTCAGCTGAGGAGCGATCCAGGTGCAGCCACAGGACCAGCCGGCCATCCATGTCGGCCAATTGCAGATCCGCTATCTCCTCGACGGGACGGTCAGCGGCGCCGGCAGCGGCCTTTTCGAACTGACCGTGCCGCCCGGCGCCCGCGTGCCGCCGGCGCACAGCCACCGCGACAACGAGGAGATCGTCTATGTGCTGGAGGGCACGCTGCGCTACCGCGTCGATGACGAAGTGCGCGACCTCGCGCCGGGCGACCGCATGTACACGCCGCGCGGCTCGGTCCATGCCTTCAGCAATCCGGGCGAGGCGACGGCCCGGGCGCTGATCATGCTGACGCCCGACATCGGCGCCCAGTACTTCCGCGAGGTGGCGGCGGTGGTCAGCGCCGGCGGCCCGCCGGACCCGGCGAAGATGATCGCGGTGATGCAGCGCTACGGCCTGGTCCCGGAGGCTCCCAAGCCGACCTGACCCCGCGCGCCGGTTGCCGGGGATTGGCGGCCATAGTCCTGCGTAGGACTATGGCGTGAGGGGGCGATGCGGCGTGCATCGCCGCCTCTGAGCACGGCCTGAATACAACGTTATGACATATTGGGGGATGCCATGAGGAAGTTCGTCTTGGCGGCGGTTGCCCTGGTGGCGGCCGCCGGTTCGGCGTCGGCCGAGACCTGCAGCGCGGCCGTTTCGATCTGTACCCTGGCGGGACGCACCCTCGAGGCGGTGGATCTCGCCGGTGGCGACCTGCAGATCGTCAATCTCAAGGGGGCCACGATCGGGCGCCTCGACATGACCGGCGCCTCGGTCAATACCCTGTCGATGGACAAGGCGACGCTGAAGGGCGCGGTTCTCGAACGCCTCGAGGTGAACGCCATGAGCGCCGAGGAAGCCGACCTCAGCGGCGCCAACCTCAAGGGGTTCGATGCCACCAGCGTCAGCTTCGCCGGGGCCAACCTCACCGGCGCCGACCTGTCGGGTGGCGACACCACGCTGTTCCAGGCGACCGGCGCCAACTTCCGCGGCGCCAACCTCAAGGGCTTCCGCTACACGACGCTCCTGGCGACCGGCGCCGACTTCTCCGGCGCCACCTGGTTCGACGGCAAGGTCTGCGCCGAAGGCTCGATCGGCGCCTGCCGCTAGGCTGGATGGCGGACGCCGGTTGGACCGGGCCGCGGCGCGGCCCTAGTCTCTCGAGTGCATGCCGCTGGTGTCCGTCATCGTTCCCTGCTTTCGCGCCGCCGAGACCCTTGAGCGGGCGGTCGACTCGCTGCGCGCGCAGACACGCGCCGACTGGGAGGCGCTGATCGTCAGCGACGACGGGCGGGACTATGCGCCGCTGCTGGCGCCCGATCCCCGCCTGCGCTTCCTGTCGACCGGCCGTGTCGGCGCCGGGGCGCCGGCGGCGCGCAACGTCGGCCTTGCCGCGGCGCGGGGCGAGCTGGTCGCGCCGCTGGATGCCGACGATCTCTACGCGCCGGGGCGGCTGGCGCGGCTGGCGCCGCTGGCGCTGGCGGCCGGCGCCGCCTTCGACGACGTGCGCGTGGTGGACGACGCCAGCGGCGCGACGCTGCAGGTGCTGTTCGGCCGGCCGGCCGACTTCCTGCTGGACGCCGCCGGCTTCTTCCAGACCTCGGTGCCGCTGATGCCGGTCTTCCGCCGCGACCTCGGCGTCGCCTGGGACCCGGCGGTCGAGCTCTGCGACGACGTCGCGCTGAATCTCCGCCTGCTGGACCGGGTGCCGGCGATCCCGGTGGCGCACGAGGCGCTGCACGACTACCGCGTCCGCCACGGCTCCATCTGCCACGCCGACACCTCGGCCGAACGGGCCGAGCGCGGCTATGCCACCCTGCTGCGCCGGCTCGCCGCCGATGGCTATGGTCTCGGCGATGCCGCGCTGATCCGTCTGGCGACCGAGGCCATCGGCCGCAAGCAGGCGCTGAACCGTGCCTTCGCCGCCGCCCGGGCGGCTGGCGACGTGGCGACCTTCCAGGAGTTCCTCGTCCGCCGTGCCGAGCCATCCCCGGCCGGCCAAGTCCCTGACAGCGGCCCAATTTAAGTCTCAATCTGATACTATCGGCGGATGTGGCCCATCGGCCCTCATGTCACTTTTGAATACGCGGCGCATCGCCGTGAGGGGGAGTGAGGTTGCGATGACGGTTCTGCAGGGCGACGGACTGACCGCGGCGGCGGCCGTTCCGGAGGCAGCGCCGGCGCGCCCCGCCAAGGGGCGCCGCTGGCTGTTCAACCCGGTGGTCGATGTCCTGGGCCTCGGCGGCGCCTCGTTGCTCGCGCTGCCGCTGATCTGGCTGCTGGTGCCGGCGACGGCCGAGGCGCAGCGCCAGGTCGCGGTCTTCGCCATCGCTATGACGCACTTCATCAACCACCCGCACTTCGCCAACTCCTACCAGATCTTCTATGGCGGTTTCGCCGCCAAGGCCTTCGGCAGCGAGGGCGACGCGCTGCTGCGCTGGCGCTACCGCTTCGCCGGCATCTTCGTGCCGCTGGCGCTCGGCGGCTTCCTCGCCGGCTGCGTGCTGGCCGGCGACGCGCGCACCCTGGGTTTCGCCGGCAACCTCATGTTCCTGCTGGTCGGCTGGCACTATGCCAAGCAGGGCTACGGCATGGCGATCGTCGATTCCGTGCTGAAGCGACGTTTCTACGATGCCGGGCAGAAGCGCGCCCTGCTGTGGAACGCCTATGCCTGCTGGTCGCTCTCCTGGCTGACCGGCAACCGCTCGGTGGCGCAGCAGGATCTCTGGGGCCTCAAGTACTACACCTTCTCCATTCCCGACTGGCTCTACTTCGCGGCCGTCGGCGTCGCGGCGGCGACCGGCCTCTGGCTGCTGCTGGTGCTGGGCCGCCGGTTCTTCGCCGGCAAGGGCCTGGCCTGGACCGGCATCATGGCCTACGCCATCACGCTCTATCTCTGGCTGATCTTCGTGCGCATCGACGCGCGCTTCCTGCTGGTGGTGCCGGCCTTCCACTCGCTGCAGTATCTGGTGGTGGTCTGGCGCTACAAGCTGAACGAGGCGGCGGCGCGCCCGGCGCGGGCGGGCGAGGGGCGCTTCGGCGGCCTGACCGCCTATGCCTGGCTCAGGCTCGCTCTCTTCCTGGCGGTCGGCGTGCTGGTGGGCTGGGCGCTCTTCTGGGGCCTGCCCCAGTGGCTGAACAAGGTCGTGGACTACGACCGGGCGGTCTTCGGTCCGGCGCTGTTTCTCTTCGCCTTCTGGATCTTCGTCAACGTCCACCACTACTTCCTCGACAACGTCATGTGGCGGCGCGACAACGCGCTGACCAAGCGCTTCCTCTTCGGCCAGGGATAGGCGCGGGGGGGGAGGCTTGATCGCCCCGGCAAAGCCGGCGGGCGGTCTTGTCCGCGCCCGCCTTGTGGGTATCACCCGGCAGGCGTAGCCTCTGCGCAGCCGGCCCTGCCGGGCCGGCGCGGAGCCAGGACCGCTGGTCGGATGCGTCAGGCTATCGTTTCCCTCGTCTCCTTGCTGCTCGCGGCGAGCAGCACGGCCGCCGACGATGCAGCGCCGGCCGCCGCCGCGGCGGCGCCGGGGCAGCCGCTGCTGCTGAGCGACCCCTTCGACCAGCCGAAGCTCGATCCCGGCCTCTGGGCGCTCAGCCAGATGCCGCAGTTCGCCATGTGGATCGACTGGCACGTGAAGAGCGACGACCGCGACGGCGTGCTGGCCATCCGCGTCTGGCCGGGCGACAGCGGCGCCTCCTGCGCCAAGCCCTGCCAGCGCAACGAGATCCGCGAGGCGCCGGCCCTGCAGCTGCCGTTCGGCAGCGAGGTCTGGTACGCCTGGGACATGATGATCGCGGGCGACGTCGCCCGGCGCGGCTCCAGCCGCTGGGTCATCGGCCAGTGGAAGCAGCAGAACGACGCCAGCCCCTTCGTCGCCCAGCGCTACGACAACGGCGTGCTGCACGTGACGGTGCAGGACAACGACTGCCGCGTGCTGGTGGCACAGAGCGCCGGCGACACCGAGGCCTTCGCCAGCCTGCAGTTCCAGCGCAGCCTGGGCCGCAACGGCGACTACAGCGCCTTCGACTTCCTGGCCGACGTGCCGCTCTACCAGTGCAACTCCTCGATCAAGGTCGAGAGCTTCGGCATGGGGCGGCTGCCCGATCCGCACGACCACTGGGTGCGCATGATGTACCACCTGAAGGGCGCGCGGGACGGCAGCGGCTTCCTCGAGGTCTATGCCGACGACGTTCTGGTGGCACGGGCCGGCGGCGCGATCGGCCATGACGAGGCGGCCGGGCCGCTGCAGTACTTCAAGATCGGCCACTACCGGGACAAGATGCCCGGCACCACCGTGCTCTACCTCGACTGCTTCGCCCGCGGCACGTCGCGCCAGGCGGTCGAGCGCGCCACCGTCTGCCCGAATGAATAGAGGCGCCTCCCGCCTCCCCCGGCAGGCGTGCTAGAACCGCGCCATGCCCAAGGTCTTCGTCAGCTATGCCAAGGAGGACGCGGCGGTCGCCCAGCGCATCGCCCTGTTCCTCGAGGAGCAGGCGCTGTCCTGCTGGATCGCGCCGCGCGACGTGCCAGCCGGCGTCGAGTACGGCGCCGCGATCCTGGAAGGCATCGAGCAGAGCGACGTGCTGCTGCTGGTACTGTCGGAGCAGTCCAACCAGTCGCTCTTCGTGCACCGCGAGGTCGAGCGCGCGGTCAGCAAGGCCAAGCCGGTGCTGCCGGTGCGCATCCGCGAGATCGCGCCCTCGGGCGCGCTGGAGTTCTTCATCTCCTCCGCCCAGTGGGTCGACGCCTGGCAGCCGCCGATGGAGCAGCACCTGGCGCACCTGGTGCAGGCGATCCAGGCGCTGACCGGCGGCGCGGCGGCCGAGCCCGCGCCCGCCACCCGGCTGAAGCCGCCGCCAGCCCGGCGCGGGCCGAACCGGCGCGCTTTGGCGGCGGGTGTCTTCGCCGCGCTGGCGCTGGTCGCCGGTCTCCTCGCCTGGTCGCCCTGGTCGGCGCCGCCGGCGACGACGGTCTCCGGCCCGGCGCCGGCGCAGAGCGTCACCCCGGCCGCGGCGGTCCGGCCCACGCCGGCGAAGTTCCTCGCCGGCACCTGGTGCCAGCCCATGAGCGGCGACGCCAAGGCCTACTGGAGCTTCATCGTCCTGGCGCCCGGCGCGGCCGGCCAGGACCGCGTCGGCGGCGAGCTGAGCTTCAGCCACTCGACCGAGGTGCAGCGCTTCGAGGCCGAGGCCGCCTGGACCGAGGGCGAGGGCCTGGCCCTCACCTTCACCGACCCGCCGGACCTGGTCGGCATTGCGCCGCTGGCCTTCCTCGCCGACGGCAACGACCGCCTGAAGGTCGTCGAGACCGAGCCCGATCCGAACAGCCCGCCGCCGCAGCCGCTGACGCGCTGCAAGATCTGAAATGACAAACACCCTCACCCCAACCCCTCTCCCTGAGGGAGGGGGGCTTTGGTCTTGACCCTCTCCTTCAGGGAGAGGGCAGGGTGAGGGCGTCGGTCGGTTCTTGCGCCCCCTTGCACCGCCGCCCGCGTGCCTGTCACACTCCCCACCAAACACAGGTGTACGGAGACCGCACCCCCATGTCCTGGCAAGCCCCCCGCCTGACCCCGTCGCAGATCGCCGACTACCGCCGCGACGGCTTCGTCATCATCCCCGGCCTGATGCGCCGGGACGAGATCGCCCCGCTGATGGAGACCTACGAGGCCGATCCGCTGCTGGACGGCGCCATGGGCGCGGTCGCCGATTCCAGCGGCAACGCGCAGAACGTCGTGCTCTGGACCCAGCCGGGCGACGACTACATCGGCCAGCTGCCCGGCCTCGCCCGCTTCATGGACGCGGCCGAGACGCTGCTCGGCCAGCCGGTCTACCACTGGCACTCCAAGATCGTGCCCAAGCCGCCGGGCAGCGCCGGGCGCTGGGATTGGCACCAGGACTACGGCTACTGGTACTACGAGGGCTGCCTGCTGCCCGAGATGCTGACGGTCACGGTCTCGCTCGACGGCATGGCGCGCGACAACGGCGCCATGGAGGTGATCCGCGGCTCGCACCGCTACGGGCGCATCGACGTCAAGACGCTGGACCAGGCCAGCGGCACCGACCCCGACCGCTTGGCCCTGGTGATGGAGCGCTGCGAGCGCGTGGTGCTGGAGATCCAGCCCGGCGACGGCATCGTCTTCGACGGCCTGACGCTGCATGCCTCGGGCCCCAACCGCAGCCAGCGGGGCCGCACGCTGCTGCACCTCTCCTACAACACCGTGGCCAACGCCCCGGTCGGCGCGGGCGCGGACGAGAACCACGCCTACAAGCCGCTGGCCAAGGTGCCGGACGAAGCCTTGCTCGCGCACCGGTGGGGCAAGGTCTTCAACCCCGGTCGCTTCAACAAGCGCACGCCCGGCACCAAGGTGCACGCCGCCAGCCCGGTCGGCTTCACCTCGGTCGCGCCGGCGCCGACGGTCAGGGTGACGCAGTAGCCGCCCTCAAGGTCCGTCATGCTCGGACTTGTTCCGAGCATCGATGTCGCCCTTCGCGCGAGCCGCTGGATGGACCCTCGGGACCAGCCCGAGGGTGACGGTCAGGGGGCGACCGCAACCTGCTCGGCGTCGTCCAGGAAGCCGCCGGACTGCCGCTTCCACATGCGCGCGTAGAGGCCGTCCCGGGCCAGCAGCTCGGCGTGGCTGCCCTGCTCGACGATGCGGCCGTGGTCGAGGATCACCAGGCGGTCCATGCGGGCGATGGTGGAGAGGCGGTGCGCGATGGCGATCACCGTCTTGCCCTCCATCAGCGTGTCGAGCGAGGCCTGGATCGCCGCCTCGACCTCGCTGTCCAGTGCGCTGGTCGCCTCGTCCAGCACCAGGATCGGCGCGTCCTTCAGGATGACGCGGGCGATGGCGATGCGCTGGCGCTGGCCGCCTGAGAGCTTCACGCCGCGCTCGCCCACCTGGCTGTCGAAGCCGGTGCGGCCCTTCCAGTCGACGAGGTCCGGGATGAACTCCATGGCCCGCGCCCGCTCGGCCGCCTGGCGCACCTCCGCGTCGCTGGCCTGCGGCCGGCCGTAGCGGATGTTGTCGCCGATCGAGCGGTGCAGGAGGGAGGTGTCCTGCGTCACCACGGCGATGGCGGCGCGCAGGCTCTCCTGCGTCACCGCCGCGATGTCCTGGCCGTCGATCCGGATGGCGCCCTGCTCCAGCTCGAAGAAGCGCAGCAGCAGGTTGACCAGGGTCGACTTGCCGGCGCCCGAGGGGCCGACCAGGCCGATCTTCTCGCCGGGTTTGACGTGCAGCGTCAGGTCCTGGATCACGCCACGTTCCTGGCCATAGCCGAAGCCGACGCCGTCGAAGTCGATGGCGCCGGCGGGCACCTGCAGCTCGGGCGCGCCGGGGCGGTCGACCAGCTCGTGCGGGCGGGCGATGGTGGCCATGCCTTCCTGCACCACGCCGACGTTCTCGAAGATCGCGGTGATCTGGAAGGCGACCCAGCCCGAGATGTTGACGATCTGCCAGGTCATGGGCAGCGCCATGGCCACGGTGCCGACCGTCACGATGCCATTGAGGTTCAGCATGATGGCGAAGGTCGCGGTGGCCACCACCAGGCAGGCGTTGAGGCAGGTGAGCAGGAAGGCGAAGCGCGTCACCAGGCGCTGCTGCGCCTGGAACATGCCGGTGTGGTAGCGCACGGCGTCGCCGACATAGGCGTCCTCCTCGCGCGCGCGGGCGAAGAGCTTCAAGGTCAGGATGTTGGTGTAGCTGTCGACGATGCGCCCGGTCAGCATGGAACGCGCCTCGGACATGATGCGCGCGCGGTCGCGCAGCTTCGGCACGAAGAAGCGCAGCAGCGCGATGTAGCCGATCGCCCAGACCAGGATCGGCAGCGCCAGCCAGGGGTCGGCGCCGCCCAGCAGGAACAGGGCGCTGGTGCCATAGACCGCGATGTACCAGACCGCGTCGACCGAGGAGACCACGGTCTCGCGCAGCGCCGGGCCGGTCTGCATGACCTTGGTGGCGATGCGTCCGGCGGAGTCGTTCTGGAAGAAGGCCCAGGACTGCCGCACCACGTGCCAGTGGCTCTGCCAGCGCACCAGGTTGGAGAAGCCGGCGGCGATCGCCTGGTTGGAGATCAGCGAACGCGTCAGGATCGCCAGCGGCCGCAGGATCAGCACGGTGCCCGCCATGGCTGCGAGCAGCGGCCAGTGGTCCTGCAGCAGCGTGCGCGCGTCGACGCTGGTCACCAGGTTGACGATGCGGCCGACGAAGACCGGGATGGCGGCATCCAGCAGCGCCACCATCAGGCCGGCGCCCAGCAGCGCCAGGAACAGCAGCTTCGCCTGCTTCAGGAAATGCCAGTAGAAGGCCAGCAGCCCGCTCGGCGGCGGGGCCGGCGGCGGGGTCATGGCGGGCACCAGGCGTTCCAGGCGGTCGAAGAGACGAAACATGGCAGGGGCATTCTACGGTGGCGGGGCGGCGCGGTAATGACGGGGCCCCTCGCATGGCAGCCCTGCCACCGGGCGGGGCCTTGCCATGAGGCGAGGCTTGGCGCTTGAGTTACGGCGTCCTCAAGGAGGGTCCCATGACAGAACCGCTCAATCCCGGCCGTATCCTCGGCATCGGCGCCGGATTCTGGCCAGCCAAGACGCTGCTCAGCGCCCTCGAGCTCGGCGTGTTCACGCAGGTCGCCGCCGGCGGGCCGCAGGACCTGGAGACGCTGCGCGCGGCGCTCGGTCTCCATCCGCGCAGCGCGGCGGACTTCCTCGACGCGCTGGTGGCGCTCGGCCTGCTGACGCGCGATCCCGCCGGCCGCTACGGCAACGCGCCCGACGCCGACTACTACCTGGACCGTGCCAAGCCGAGCTACGCCGGCGGCCTGCTGGAGATGTTCAACGCGCGCCTCTACGGCTTCTGGGGCCATCTCACCGAGGCCCTGAGGACCGGCGAGCCGCAGAACGAAATCCGCACCGCGAAACCCGGCGACGACCTCTTCGCCGCGCTCTACGCCGATCCGGATCGCCTGGAGGGCTTCCTCAAGGCCATGACCGGCGCCAGCCTGCCGACCGCGCAGATGGTGGCGGCGCAGTTCGACTGGAGCGGCGCCAACAGCTTCTGCGACATCGGCTGCGCCCAGGGCGGCTTCGTCGCCGAGGTGGCGCTGGCGCACCCGGGCCTTGCGGCGATGGGCTACGACCTGACGCCGGTCGGACCGGTGTTCGAGCGCCACATGGCGGCGCGCGGCGCCAAGGCCCGCTTCATTCCCGGCAACTTCTTCACCGATCCGCTGCCCAGGGCCGACGTGCTGGTGATGGGCCACATCCTGCACGACTGGGGCCTGGCGGATAAGCGCCGCCTGCTGGCCAAGGCGATGGACGCACTCCCCCGGGGCGGCCGGCTGCTGGTCTACGACATGATGATCGACGACGCGCGCTGCGAGAACGTCATGGGCTTCATGATGAGCCTCAACATGCTGATCGAGACCAAGGAGGGCTTCGACTACACCGCCGCCGACTGCCGCGGCTGGATGGCCGAGGCCGGCTTCGGCGACCTCAAGACCGTGAAGCTGCCCGGCCCCTATTCGATGGTGGTGGGCCGCAAGTAGGCGCGCGCCCGCTGCGCGCGGCCGACCTCGGCGGCGTAGCGCAGGGTACAGGCGCAGAGCAGCAGGGCGGCGAGCTGGCAGGCGAGGGCGTAGGCCAGCAGCGGCGGCGAGCGCAGGAAGGCGCGCTCGATCTCGGCGCGCGGCGCGGTCGGATCGAGGAACAGCAGCACGGCCAGCAGGATCACCGGCAGGACCGTGTTGAGCAGCAGCCAGCAGCCGCTCCAGAGGCGCAGGGCCAGGCGGCCGCGTCGCGGGTCGTCCGCCGGCAGCCTGACCTCGTCCAGCACCGCGAGGGCGCGGGTGCAGTTGAGGCCGGGGATGAACCAACAGGCGACCGCCTGGCCGAGACGCCAGCGCGGCGCGGCGCCGAGCGGCGCGAGGTTGGCATAGGCGCGCGCGAACCAGAGGAGGAAGGCCAGGGAGGCCAGCAGTACCGCCAGCCACTGCAGCTCGCGCGCCAGGGCGATGGCCGGCAGCAGGCGCGGCGGCAGCGCCGCGGGCTCGACCAGACCGCCGACCAGCAGGGTGCGCAGCAGCAGCAGGGCCTGCACCGCGAGCAGCAGGCCGAAGGCGACGGCGAGGACGGCCAACCGAGCCACCAGGGGCCGCGCCAACGGGGGCCGCGCCACCGGGGGCCGCGCCATCTCCGCCGTGCTGGGCTCCGCGGGCAAGGCTCAGCCGACCTCGATCACGATCTTGCCGACGTGGCGGCCGGTCTCCAGGTGGCGAAAGGCCGCCTTGGCCTCGGCGAAGGGGAAGACGCTGTCGATCACCGGCTTGATCCCCGTCACCGCCACGGCGCGCGCCAGCTCGGCCAGCGCGGCGCGGTCGCCGACGGTGATGGCCCGCACCGACGCGCCGGTGCCCTTCAGCCGGAAGTAGTCGATGCCGGGATTCTCACTGGACAGAAAGCCGATCAGCACGACCTCGCCGCCGCGCGCCACGGCGGCCAGCGACTGGTTCACCGTCGCCGGGCCGCCGACCTCCACCACGCGGTCGGCGCCGCGCCCGCCGGTCAAGGCGCGCACCGCCGCGCCCCAGTCCGGCGTCGCGCGGTAGTCGATCACCGCGTCCGCGCCCAAGGCCTTCAGGCGGTTCACCTTGCCGGGCCCGCCGGTGGTGGCGATGACCCGCGCGCCCATGGCCTTGGCGAGCTGCAGGGCAAAGATCGAGACGCCGCCGCTGCCCAGCGTCAGCAGGGTCTGTCCGGCACGCAGCGGCGCCGGCCCCATCAGCGCGGTCCAGGCGGTGACCGCGGCGCAGGGCAAGGTCGCGCCCTCGGCGAAGCTGAGGCCTTCGGGCATGGGCACCACGGCCTCCTGCGAGACCACCTTTCGCTCGCAGAGCCAGCCGTCCCGCCCGGTGCCGTAGCTGTCGGCGACCCAGCCCGGCGGGATCTCGCCGCCGAACCAGCGCGGATGGAAGGCACCCAGCACGCGGTCGCCCGGCCTGTAGGCCGTGACGCCCTCGCCCACCGCCAGCACCTCGGCCGCGGCGTCGCTGGCCGGTACCAGGCCGGGCCGAGCGTTCTGCACATAGCGCCCCAGCAGCACGGCAAGGTCGCGATAGTTCAGCGATACGGCCTTCACGCCCAGCAGCAGCTCGCCGCGCTGCGGCGCCGGCGCCGCCGCTTCGTGCAGCCCCAGCGAGTCGATGCCGTCGAAGCTGTCGTAGCGCCAGGCGCGCATCGTCGGTCCTCCTTCCATGTCGGCGCGCCAGTCATAAGGCCTCGCGCCACCGAAGGGGAGGGGTGTGGGTCAGGTCCCCAGCGCGGCCCTGAGGCCCTGTGGCACGGCCTCGCAAAGGCGGGCGTGCAGCGCCGCCGCCTCGGCGGCGAGGTCGTCGTCGTCGGCCGCCAGGTCCGAGGCGCGCGGCTGTTCCGGGCGTAGCAGCGGCGCGGCGGCGGCCAGCGGCGCGGGGTCGAGGCCGAGGCGCCGCGCCAGCGCCGCCAGGGCCGGCGCGCCGGCGGCGCAAAGCGGCTCGAAGGGCAGCAGCGTCAGGTGCGCGCGCTGGCGCCAGATCTCCTCGTGCGCGGCGATCCAGTAGGCCAGCCAGTAGTCCAGCCGCGCGGGGTCGCGCCCGGCCAGCAGCTCGCGGGCGCGCGGGAAGTCGAAGGGGCGATGCGAGGCGCCGAACTCGTGGTGGCCCAGGTCGTCCATGTAGCGGCGGGCGAAGGGCTGTTCGCGATGCAGGCTGGCAAAGGAGAGATGCTGGCGCAGCAGCGAGCGGGCCTGGTCGAGCGGTCGGCGCAGCGGCACGACCAGCAGCGCCTCGGGCAGCGCGCTGGCCAGCAGGGCGATGCGCGCGATGTTGGCGTTGTTCTTGGCGAGATAGCGCGGCGCCCGGCCCTGGCCGCGCAGCAGCAGCACCTTGCGCCTCAGCTCGCCATAGGCGACCAGCAGCGCCGGGCTGGCGTCCTCGGCCGACCAGAGCGGCATCCACTCGCGCTCGTAGCGCGTCGGGAACCGCGCCTTCCAGAACACCTCCTCGAAGGCCTCGGGGCTGTCGAAGCCGATGGCGAGGCCATCGCCGTGCGCGCGCTCGGCCAGCTGTGCGCCGCGCTGGAAGGGCCTGCTGAGGCGCGACCAGAGCAGCGGCGCCAGGACGAAGGGCATGTCGCGATAGCGCTGGCAGGCGAGGTCAGGGTGCCGCGACAGCAGCTCCAGCAGCAGCGTCGTGCCGGCGCGCGGCAGGCCGCAGACCAGGATCGGCGGGCCGGACTCCAGCTTGCGGTAGCGGCGGCCGAACAGCGCGCGCTCCAGGTCGGCGGCGGTGGCCTGCAGCGCCGGCAGGCCGAAGGCCAGGCGGTGCAGCAGCCGGTCGAGGCGGCCGTAGGCTAGCGATGTCGCCATGCGTCTCGGTTCCCGGCCAGCAGCAGGGCGAAGAGCAGCAGCCCGGCGGCGAGCAGTTCCCAGCTCGCCAGCGCCTCGCCGGTCGCGTCGAGGCGGCTCCAGCCCGCCGCGTCGGCCAGCAGGACGGGGGCGAGGGATAGCAGCAGCGCGCCAAGGCTGCGCAGGCCGATGGCGCCGGCGGCGCGCAGCAGCAGCAGGGAGCCGCGACGGGCGGCCAGCTCGCGCGACCGGTCGTCGGCCGCCGGGTCGCGCAGGCTGGCCAGGGTGCCGGACAGCGTGGCGAGGGCGCCGGCCGCGGCCGGCACGACGCCGAAAAGCTGCAGCCCCAGGGTGAAGGCCAGCAGCGCCACCAGGGCGACGGCGAAGCTCAAGGCCGGCCCTGGCGCCGCGTCCCACCCAGCGGGCCGCCGCGGCGGCGCGCCACCAGGCGCTTCAGCGGGTACCAGAAGAAGCCGAGAATCGCGAGCAGGACGGTGCCGATCACCGCGAGCACCGCGCCGAGGGCGCCGATGCCGGCGCCGGGGCCGACATAGGCCTCGGCCGTGCCGGGCAGCAGCAGCAGGGCGAGCAGCAGGGAGGGACGCATGGCGGGTCTCCTTTCAGGCCGCGCTAGTGGGCGTCGGCGAGCGTGCCGCCGAGCTGGCCGTCGTTGAAAAGGAAGTGGATCTGGTCGGCGCGGTAGCGCGTGCCGGAGCGGATGCTGGCGACCATGCCCGGCGCCTCCTCGGGCCGGCCCGGGTTCCAGTACTGCCAGACGGCATGGCCGTCGGGCGCCACCTCCAGCAGGCGGCCGCCCCAGCTGTCGGTGATCAGCGTGTTGCCGTTGGGCAGGCGCTCCTGCGAGCCGCGGGTCGGGCTGTCCAGCGGGTCTTCCAGGCTGCCTTCGTAGGACCAGACGATGGCGCGGGTCTGCGGCTCGATCTCCAGCACGCGCGAGGCGTTGCTGCGGCGCAGGCCGCCGCGGTTGTCGAACAGCAGGATGTGGCCGTTGGGCAGCAGGTCGGGATCGTGCTGCGCCACCCAGGGCCCGGTGATGGCCCAGTCGAGCGTGCTTGTCGCCGGATCGACCAGCGCCAGCAGGTTCAGTTCGCGGAACGAGACCAGCACCTCGCCGGGCCGGGCATAGGGGTGTGCCTGGGCCACGGCAGCGTCGACGTACTCCACGTCGTTGGCATGGAACAGGTCGCCGTTGCGATGCTCGCGCACGAGGTCGGCGATGCCGGCGAGAGGCGAGTCGACGATCGCCTGCACCAGGTCGACCTCGCGCAGCAGATGGCCGTCGCCGTCCAGCTCGATCAGCTGGTCGCCGATATAGGGCGTCCAGCGCTTCGGCACGTCGCCTGGCGCCTGGTCGACGATGTGCTGGCCCAGCGTGAAGATGTGGCCCTCGGGCGTCACGGCGAAGCTGTGGTGGGCGAAACCCTGGAAGCTCCAGAGCGGCCGCGAGTCGCGATCCATCATGACCAGGCCGCGGCCATAGGGCGTGTCGTTGGTGGCCATGACCACCGCCAGCAGGCGCCCGTCGGGGAAGAGCTGCACCTTGTCCCAGCGCAGCAGGGTCTGGCGGCTTGGCTGCGGCAGGCCGCTGCCCTCGCGCCAGTAGGCCTCCTGCGGCAGCGACCAGCGGTGCACGACGCGGCCCTTGGCGTCGACCAGCCGCGCCTCCTCGCGTGTCAGGTCGCTGAACAGGGTGTAGTCGCCGTACATCTCCGCGCTGGGCAGGGTCGTGCCGGTCCAGGTGGTGGGGCGGGCGGGGACCCAGAGGTTGTAGTCGCGGTCGAAGGGATCGGCCGGGCGGTCGACCACCTGGGCATAGACCTGATCGGCCATGACGATGGCACGGCGCAGGCTGGCGGCCGGCTCCAGGTTGAACAGGCCGAAGAAGATGCCGGCAATGAACAGCAGGAAAGCGCAGGACAGCCCGAAGACGACCTTCGGCAAGCGGTCCCCGCGCGACCGCCAGGATGCCTTCACCCCTCTTGCCCCTTGAAACCTCGCCAGGCACCGGCGCCGCGTGACGACCGGTCGAACCTAATATACTCGATTAATCAAGCGGGTCGCCGCGCGACCGTTCGGTAACGGACTCCGAATCCGAACGCGGGGCACTGTCCGGGTGGCCCGCCGTGCAAGGTCCCGGTGTGCAAAGTCCTTGTCCCGCGCGGCGACCTGACGCCGCTCGACCTGCTCCCCAGCTCTGCCAGACTGTCGCCTGCGAGAGGGGAGCCCCATGCCGCAAGACCGCAAGCTGCGCCTCGGCGCCTTCATGCGTCCGGTGTCGATCCATTCCGCCTGGTGGCGCTATCCCGGCGCCTGGCCCGACGCCAACTTCAGCCTGCCGCACCTGGTCCACCTGGCTGAGACGCTGGAGCGCGGCCTGTTCGACGCCTTCTTCATGGCCGACCACCAGGCGCTGCTGAACATGCCGATGAGCGCGCTGCAGCGCTCGGCCACGGTCTCCTCCTTCGAGCCGCTGACCCTGCTGCCGGCGCTGGCCATGGTGACGCGGCACCTCGGCCTCATCGCCACGGCCTCCACCACCTACAACGAGCCCTATCACGTGGCGCGGCGCTTCGCCTCGCTCGACCACCTGAGCGGCGGGCGCGCCGGCTGGAACCTCGTCACCTCCGCCAACCCGCACGAGGCGCTGAACTTCGGCCGCGAGGAGCACCTGGAGCACCACCAGCGCTATCGCCGCGCGCGCGAGTTCTTCGACGTGGTGACCGGCCTGTGGGATTCCTGGGCCGACGACGCCTTCCTGCGCGACCAGGTGAGCGGGCGCTTCTTCGACCCCGACAGGCTGCACACCCTCGACCACAGGGGCGAGTGGTTCAAGGTGAAGGGCCCGCTGAACGTGGCGCGGCCGATCCAGGGCTGGCCGGTGATCGTGCAGGCCGGCTCGTCGGAGGACGGCCGGCAGATCGCCGCCGAGACCGCCGAGGCGGTCTTCACCGCGCAGAGCGAGATCGGCCAGGCGCGCGCCTTCTATGCCGACGTGAAGGGCCGCATGCAGGTCCTGGGCCGCGACCCGGACCACCTGAAGATCCTGCCGGGCGCCTTCGTCGTCACCGGCGCCACGGCGGCCGAGGCGCGGGCGAAGAAGGCGAAGCTGGATTCGCTGGTGCATCCCGACAGCGGCCTCGCCTCGCTCTCGGTGCTGCTCGGCACCGAGGTCAGCGGCTTCGACCTCGACGGCCCCCTGCCGGAGATTCCGGAGAGCAACGCCAGCAAGTCGGCGCGCCTGCGCCTGATCCGGCGTGCGCGGGAGGAGAGCCTGACCGTGCGCCAGCTCGCCCAGATCGTCGGCGGCAGCTACGGCACCTTGGAGTTCGTCGGCACCCCGGCCGAGATCGCCGGCGGCATGGAGGAGTGGCTGATGACCGGCGCCTGCGACGGCTTCAACGTCATGTTCCCCTGGCTGCCGGGCGGCCTGGAGGAGTTCGTCGACCAGGTGGTGCCGGAGCTGCAGCGCCGCGGCCTCTTCCGCACGAAGTACGAAGGCACGACCCTGCGCGAGAACCTGGGCCTGCCCCGGCCGGAAAACAGGTTCTTTCCGAAGGCTTGAGGCGCCAGCAAAAAGGCCGCCTCGCGGCGGCCTGTTGCGGCTTTTGGATCCAACCCCCGTCGGGGGGACTGGAGCGGGCGAAGGGATTCGAACCCTCGACCCCAACCTTGGCAAGGTTGTGCTCTACCCCTGAGCTACGCCCGCGTTCCAAAGCGGCAGGGTGGATAGCCGCTTTGCAGGCCGATTGCAAGGGGGGCCTTCGCTCCCCCTGCCATCGGGCCACGGGAGTTTAAACTCGCGGGCGCCGAAAAGGCTCCCGGTCCCCTTCAGGCGGCTCGCCCTGGGTCAGTTGCGCCGCTGGGCCGGCACCGTGGCCAGGGCGGCCGGGCCGCCCAGGACCAGGCGCACCAGCTCGGCCTGGCGGCGCGTGCCGGTCTTGGCGAAGGCGTTGCGCAGGTGGGTGCGGGCGGTCTCGCGCCCGATGCCCCGGCGGGCGGCGTGGCTGGCCAGGGTTTCGCCTGCCGCCAGCGCCGCGGCGAGGCACGCCTCGCTCTCGGTCAGGCCGTAGAGCAGGGAGAGCAGGCCCGCCGCCTCCGGTGCCTGCCCCGCGCCGGGCAGGGCGAAGGAAACCAGGGCCGTCGGCTCGCCGCCGTCGAACCAGGGATCGGCCGGCCGCAGCACGTCGATGCGCAGGACCTCGGCCGGGGCCTCGCCGCCGCCGGAGCGGTCCTGGCCCGGCAGGGCCGCGGCGAACTGCCGCCGGCCGCTGCGGGCGTGGCCGGCCAGGGCCTGCGCCGCCTGGCGCCCGGCCGCGGCGCGGCGGCCCTGGCCGCCCTCCAGCCAGGCGCGGCCCGGCGCGTTGGCGGCGATCAGGGTGCCGTCGCGGGCGAAGAGCAGCAGGCCCCAGGGCAGCAGGTCGAAGGCCTCGCCGAAGGCACGGAGCTGGCGGCGGCCGCCGTGGCTCAGCACGCGCAGGCGGAAGGCCCGCGCCAGGTGCGGCATGAGCTGGCGGTAGCTTTCCAGCTCGGCCTCGGCGAAGGCGCCGTCGCGCGAGGAGCGGAAGAGGCGGAAGCCGATCGCCAGCGGCCCCTCGCTGTGCAGGAAGGCGCCCATGGCGTGCTCGGTGCCGAGCTTGATGTAGAGCTCGCGGTAGGCGCGGCTCTCCAGGTAGCGGTCGTAGCGGGGAATCATGGAATCGGTGCGCAGCGTGCCGATCGGCTGGCGCAGCAGGTCGTCGAAGCGCAGGTCGTCGCGCCTGAGATCCTCCAGGTAGGCCCGGCGGTATTCGGTACCGAGGCCGAATTCGTCGGCGAAGGAAAGCTGCCCCGTCGCCTGGTTGCTGATCAGCAGCACGGCGCTGCGCGCCCGGCAGGCGCTGACGATGCCGGGCACGATGTCCTGCCAGGCGGCGTCCGAAACGCCGCCGTCGTAGATGCGCTCGATCAGGCGGTCCAGCCGGCCCATGGTCCTTCCGCGTTCCAGGCAGCCGGCCGATAGTGCGACGCTAGGTCCCCGCATTCAACGGTGACCTGACGGCAAATCTCCCCCATAGGGGTGATGCGGGGCCGCCGCGGCCCCCCTAGCGTCCGGGGATTGATCGCGCGGGCCCAGCGGGGCCACCACAAGCGCGACGGCCGGAGGGAGACCCGAAAGATGACCGATCCGATCTGCAAGAAGGGGCGGCGCGCCTTCCTGGGCGCGGCTGCCGCGGCCCTGCCCGTTGCCGCCGTCGGGGCCGCCGGCCTCGGCGCCCGGCGCGCCCGCGCCGACGAGACCTTTGCCTGGCGGTTCCAGACGCTCTGGGCCGCGGGCTCGATCAACATGACGATCTTCCAGGACTTCTGCGCCCGCGTCGGCGTGCTCAGCGGTGGGCGCCTGACCATCGAGCCGCTGGCCAGCGGCACGGTGGTCGGCCCGATGGAGATGTACGACGCCGTGGCCGACGGCATCCTGGACGGCCAGAACGGCGGCGGCGGCTACGTCGCGCAGAAGGACGTCGCCTTCGTCATGCTGGGCGACCTGGCCGGCGCCTACGAGCGGCCGGACCAGATGCAGGCCTGGTACGAGTACGGCGGCGGCAAGGCGCTGGCGCAGGAGCTCTATGCCGCGCACGGCACGCAGCATGTTGGCCTGGTCTGGCACGGCATGGAATCGATCCCCAGCCGCGTGCCGATCCGCACCATCGAGGACTTCAAGGGCGTGAAGATGCGCTCGCCCACCGGCGCGGTCAGCAAGATCCTGGAGATCCTGGGCGCCGCCCCGGTCACCATGCCGGGCGGCGAGGTCTATACCTCGCTGGAGCGCGGCGTGATCGATGCGACCGACTGGGGCACCTTGTCGATGAACGTCGACCTGGGCTTCGAGAAGATCGCCAAGTACGCGCTCTATCCCGGCTTCCACTCCATGCCGGCCACCGACATCGTGGTGAACATGGACCGCTGGAACGCGCTGCCCGACGACCTGAAGGAGATCCTGACGGTGGCGACGCGCGACTTCGGCCGCGACATGTACCAGCGCCTGATGATCGAGGACGCCAAGATCGCCGCCACCGCCGGCGAGCGCGGGCTGGAGCTGATCTCCTGGTCCGACGCCGACCGCCGCAAGTTCCGCGAGATCGCCGCCGGCGTCTGGCAGGACCTGGCCAAGGACTCCCCGATGGCCAAGAAGGTGGTCGACAGCCAGACTGAGTTCCTGAAGACCATCGGCCTGCTCTGAAGCGGAGGCGTCAACTGGAGCCCGGCCACACGCCGACGGCTGGAGAGGGTCGCGCCGCGCGGCGCGACCCCGTCAGCCTGCTGTCGCACTGGCTCGGCGAGTGCCTGGCGCCGCTGTTCCTCGTGGCCGTGCTGATCTCGGTCTACGAGGTGGTGCTGCGCTACCTCTTCAACAGCCCGACGATCTGGGTGCAGGAGCTCACCATCCTGCTCAGCGCCATCTGCTTCGTGGTCAGCGGGCTCTACAGCCTGGAGCGGCGCGACCACATCCGCATCACCGTCCTGGCCGAGCGGCTGCCGCCCCGCGTGCAGCGGGTGCTCGACTGGCTGGGGCTGCTGCTGGCGCTGGTCTTCCTCTGCGCGGTGGCCTGGGGCGGCTGGAAGTAGGGCTGGGCGGCACTCAGCAACTGGGACACCACGAAGACGGCCTTCGATTCGCCGACGCCGGCGATCCTGAAGCCGCTGATCGTGGTCACCGCGGCGCTGATGGCGGTGCAGCTCATCG